>CAYRZI010000089.1:0-11607 GCA_964428605.1 uncultured Woeseiaceae bacterium | reverse complement strand
ACGTACAGCGCGACTGCCAGGAAGTGGCAGGCGCCGCCGGCGAGCACGAACAGGTGCCAGATGGCATGGTGGTAGGGGATACGCCGGGCGGCATAGAAGGCGGCGCCCAGGCTGTAGCTGAGGCCGCCGGCCACCAGCCAGGCGATGCCGCCGCCGTCCACCGCCGCCACCACCTGGGGCATGGCGAGCAGCACCAGCCAGCCCATTGCCAGATAGCCCGCCAGCGACAGGCGCGGGAAGTGGTCGCGGAACCACAGCTTCGTGATGACGCCCGCCGTTGCCAGCGTCCAGATGGCGCCGAACAGCCACCAGCCGATTCCGCCGCGCATCGATACCAGCAGGAACGGGGTATAGGTGCCGGCGATCAGCAGGTAGATGGCGCAGTGGTCGAGCGTGCGGAACAGGTTGCGGGCCGGCGTCGCGTGCAGCGCGTGATACAGGGTGGAGGCCAGGAACAGGGCCACGAGGCTGGTGCCGTAGACGGCGCTGGCGACGATGCGCCACGGGTCCGCGATCACCGCCGAGACGTAGACCATCCACGTCAGCCCCGCGATGCTCAGCAGGGCACCCAGCCCGTGGGTTGCCGCGTGGACGATCTCCTCGCCGACGCTGTATCGGTGCAAGGGGGCATCCATGTCAGACATCCGGGCCATGTGCGCTTGCACGGTGACACAGGCCGGCCGATCGCGCCAGCCCGATCAGAGGGGAGAAGGCGCGCGCCCGGTTCAGATCAGCCCGCGCCTCTTCATGACCGCGTGTATCAGCGAGGTGGTGAGCACGGCGGCGGCCAGCAGGCCGATGGCGATGCCCGCGTTGTTCAGGGCCATCGGGGCGAACAGCATGACGGCGCCCAGACCCAGCATCATCATGCCGGACATGAGCTTCAGCAGACGGCCCTCGCTCTCCCCGAGCTTGCGTGATCCGAACTTCATGACGAACAGACCCACGATGGCCAGCAGCGGGATTATGTACACCACGTTGTAGAACACCAGGTACATGTAGAAGACGAAGCTGTCCGCCTCGCGCAGGGTAAGGATGCGTGTATAGACCATGGGCAGCCCTGCCGTGCACAGCAGTTCGTAGCTGTTCACCACGATGGCCAGCACCGCCGTGCCGGCCAGCATGGCCAGCACGCTGGGGGCGGCCACCAGGTTGCGCATCCGCTGGTACATGCCGGGCTTCTTCGAGTCCGGGATGGAGAGGGAGGGGCCCGATTTGAACCAGAAGTAGTCCTTGATATTGACCGCGGCGAGCCCCACGGCAACCAGCCCGGCGATCATGGTCACGACGCGTAGCTCGCCGATCCAGAGGAACACGTTCAGCCACGCGGCCATGAAAATGAAGTAGATAAGCCCGGAGAACAGCACGAAGGTGCCGCCGACGAGCAGCATGCGTGCCCGGCTGCGCGCATGCACCATCAGGCTCAGCAGGAACAGCAGCACGAAGAAGGCACAGGGGTTGAAAGCGTCCAGGCCGGCGATGACGGCCGTCAGTATCGGCAGGCCCCAGTTGGAGGGATCGATGGTGCCCAGCAGGGGCAGCTGCACGCCGCCCACCTCGGCGCGGGTCGGTGCGGCAGCCTCCTCCGGCGGGGCGAGGTAGCTGTCCGGATCCGCCCGGCAGGCCCGCAACTGCTCGAGCAGGCGGGCGCCGGTGGTCTCCGCCTTGTCATAACCCGTCTCCAGGGTGGCGCAGAACAGGAAACCGGGCACGCTGCGGGCCTTCTCGCCGATACTGGCGGCGATGTCGCGGTACAGCAGGCCGTTGTCCCGGCTCTTCGATATCTCGTACCGGCGCAGCTCGATCCAGTCCATCCGGCCGAGTTCGTCGACGAAGGGCTTCGCCTCCTGGCAGTGCGGGCAGGTATCGGAGTAGAAGTAGTACAGCACCACACCCCGCTGGCCCTCCGGGCCCTCGGTCAGCCACTGCACGTCCATCGAGGCGAAGGCGGGCGCGCAGAACAGAGCTGTGAGCAGCGCGACGGCGCGCGCCATGCGTACAGGGGACATGGAACCTCCGGAAGGTCAGACCCGCGAAATCTACCGGCGGTTCCCCGTGGTGGCAATCGTGGTCATCCCCAGTCCGGATGGCAACGAAGAGGGGCCGGTTTCCCGGCCCCTCCCGCGGCTGATGCGGCTGCCGCCGCGCCGCCGTGAGCCTCCTATGGGGCGAAGAAGACGATCACGTACCTGCCACTCAGCGTCGTCGGCGCATCGGTGGTGATGGTGCCGTCCTGCTCGATGGTCTCGGTCAGCACCAGCGGGTCGTTGCCGAGCTCATCGCCGTAGCCCACGCCGCCGATGCGGCCGTTCGTGGTGCCTTCGAAACCGAGGCGGATGGTCACGCCCTGATCCACCACTTCGGTGTAGCTCACGTATTCGATGATGCCGTCGAGCAGATCGTCGATATTGTCGTCGGCTTCATTCAGCCAGCAGCTGTCGAACTCCTGCCGGAAGCTGTCGCCGGGTCCGAGTTCGCCGTCGCCGCTGTCGTCGATCCAGGTGAGTGTCGTCACGCCCGGATTCGGCGGCCCGCCCGGCCAGTTCGCGGCGTAGGCATCGCAATCCTCCGTCACGGTGTCGCCGGTGGCGAAGACCGTCTCGTCCAGGAGCGGCAGCACGTCCAGCGTGTAACCGGCCTGCTCGAGCGTGAAGTTGATGGCACCCCAGCCGACGGAGGCGAGCGCCTCATAGACGATCTCGACGTTGTCGAGCAGCTCCTCGAACACATCCCACGGATAGCAGACTTCCTCGGTCGCGGGATCCGTGGACAGCAGGACTCCGGCTCCTGCGGCGCCGCAGTCAGCCACCTCGACGATGACGTCCTCGATATCGGCACCGATCGGTGCGACGCGCACCCTGCCGCTCACGGGAAAGTCGGAGCCGGCCGGGTCGTAGACCCAGTCCGCCTCGACCGTGACCACGAAGTCCGGGATCACAGACGGGTCGGTCAGATCATTGACCAGCACGCTCGTGCCGGTGGCGACACCGGCCAGTTCGCAGTCTTCGGTGACCGGGTCGCACGCCAGGCTTCCCCTGATGTCCGGCTGAGTGTTCAGGCTGAACAGGCCGGGCACGGAGATATCGATGAACGAGGGTCCGGTATCGTCGGCCAGGGGGCCGCCGATCTGGAAGTCGTAGGCCGACAGTATGGTGACGGTGTCGTCTTGGTCACCGCCGTCATCGATGGTGCCGCCGTCGCTGCCGCCGCCGCTGCCGACGATCAAGGCCGTGCCGAATACGGCGACGGCCATGGTCGCGAGCCACCGCCAGGGCTCATTGCGTCCGGATGTTTCACTGGTTTTCATGCTTCCCTCCTTTGCGCAGCAAGCGGACGACCGTCAGGTAGGCCGCCAGCGCGCCCAGCGCCGTAGCGCAGATATCCAGCGGGTCGAAGGTCCCGCGGGTGAAATAGGCGGAGAACGGGCCGCCACCCTCGATGCCGGCGAGCGCCCGCGACACCCATTGCGCGACGACCGGTAGCTGACCGGTCTCGAACAGGCAGCCAAGCGCCGCCCACGCTCCCGCCGCCATCGCCGCGCGTCGTCGGTTCATCCCCAGCGCGGCGACGGTGAGCAGCGTGAAGGCATAGGCATGCAGGAGCGCGGGGAGCTGTCCGATGAGCGGCGGCTTGCCCGCAAGGTCGAGCTGGAGAGCCGGCGGCAGCAGCGCCGCGGAATCGGGCCGTCGCCAGAGGACGTAGATGAGGGCGCCGGCGAGCAGGGCGGTGACGCCTGCGGCCGTCAGCAGGCGGGCCGGGGTGCGAATTCGCGCCATCCAGGTGGCAGGAAACGCGGTCATCTCTTTTCTCCTCAATTAAGAGAATCCCGCCACACGCGCCTTGCGACCATTCCGGCAATTACGCATGGAAAGCTGGTTTTGCCAGAGGGAAAATTGTTTCTGTAATGCGCGTCCTGCCGCCGCGACCGTCTGGACTCCCGCGCGCCATCAGGTAACCTCCCCCGCATGACCCGGAACGCCGTCCACAGCCGGCTCGAGAATTCCTATGCCCGCCTGCCCGAGCGCTTCTACGCGCGGGTGGAGCCCGCGGCCGTGCCGGCGCCGGCACTGCTGGCCTGGAACGCGCCGCTCGCGGCCGAACTCGGGCTCGAGGAACTCGGCGGTGACGAGGAACGCCTGGCGCGACTGTTCGCCGGCAACGAGCTGCCGCCCGGCGCGGAGCCCGTGGCCCTGGCCTACGCCGGCCACCAGTTCGGCCAGTTCGTCCCGCAGCTGGGCGACGGCCGGGCCGTGCTGCTGGGTGAGCGGGTGGATACCGCGGGCCGGCGCCGGGACATCCAGCTGAAGGGCTCGGGCCGCACGCCGTTCTCGCGCATGGGCGACGGCAAGTCGTCGCTGGGGCCGGTGATCCGCGAGTACCTCGTCAGCGAGGCCATGCATGCGCTGGGCGTGCCCACCACCCGGGCGCTGGCGGCCGTGGCCACCGGCGAGCGGGTATTCCGGGAGCGGGCGCTGCCGGGCGGTGTGTTCACGCGGGTGGCGGCGAGCCACGTCCGCGTGGGCACCTTCGAGTATTTCGCCGCCCGCGGGGATGCCGAAGCCGTACAGACCCTCGCCGACTATGCCATCGAGCGCCACTATCCCCACGCGCAGGAGGCCGATGCCCCGCTCATCGCGCTCTACCGCGCCGTGCTCGAAGCCCAGGCGCGGCTGGTGGCCCGGTGGATGGCGCTCGGCTTCATCCACGGCGTCATGAATACCGACAACACCGCGATCTCCGGCGAGACGCTGGACTATGGCCCTTGTGCCTTCATGGACGAGTTCCATTACGACAAGGTATTCAGCTCCATCGACCACTACGGGCGCTACGCCTACGGCCAGCAGGGGGCGGTTGCCCAGTGGAACCTCGCGCGGCTGGCCGACTGCCTGCTGATCGCCGGCGGCGACAAGGCGGCGTACGAGGAGGAACTCGCCCGCTATCCGCGCCTGTTCGAGGAGGAGTGGCTGGGCCGCATGGCACGGAAGCTGGGCCTCACGACCGCGGAGCCCGACGATGCGGACCTGATCGGCGACTGGCTCGCCCACCTGCAGAGGAACGGGCTCGACTACACGCTGAGCTTCCGCCGGCTGGCCGGGCGCGTGGATGCCGGCGGTGAGCCGGCCTTCGGCGAATTCGAGACGCGCTGGCGGGCGCGCCTCGGCCGTCAGCCGGAATCACCGGGCGGGGTGCGCAGCCGGATGGAGGCGGAGAACCCGCTCTACATTCCGCGCAACCATCAGGTGGAGCGGGCCATACAGGCGGCCATCGGCGGTGACCTGTCGGTCTTCCATGAACTGCGCGAGGTGCTGGCGCAGCCGTTCGACGAACGGCCGGGCCGCGCGGCCTGGGCCGAGCCGCCGGCCCCGGACGAGCGTGTCACCCGTACCTTCTGCGGCACCTGAGCGCATACCACCCGGCCGCACGCGGACACCAGCCCGACATGATCCAGCAGCTCGAATCCATCCACCCCCTGCTCCCGCCCGCAGTCGGCGTCGTGCTGCTGCTGACGGTAGCCCTGGTGGTCGACCTGGTGGCGAAGCGTGTGCTGGTACGTGCGGCTCGGCGCCTCGCCGAGAACTCCCGGGTGACCTGGGACGACGCGCTGGTGTCCCACAACGTCTTCGGCCGCCTGTCCCAGGTACTGCCGGCGCTGGTGGTGTTCCTGGCCGTCCCCTTCGTGCCGGGCCTGCCCGAGGCGGCGGCGCGACTCGTGCGCAACGTCGCCACCGGCTACATGGTGCTGATGCTCACCCTGACCCTGACCTCGCTGCTGAGCGCCGGCAACACCATCTACTCGGCGCTGCCGGTCGCGCGGGAGCGCCCGCTGAAGGGCTTCGTCCAGCTGGTGCAGATCGTGGTCTGGGTGCTCGGCGGCGTGCTGATCGTCGCCGCCGTGCTCGACCGCTCGCCGCTGCTCCTCATCAGCGGTTTCGGCGCCATGACCGCAATCCTGCTGCTGGTGTTCAAAGACACCATCCTGTCGCTGGTGGCGAGCGTCCAGCTCACCGCCCAGGACATGGTGCGGGTGGGCGACTGGATCACCATGCCCCAGTTCGGCGCCGACGGCGACGTCATCGACGTGCAGCTGCACACCGTGAAGGTGCAGAATTTCGACAAGACCATCACCACCATCCCCACCCACCGGCTGATCACCGATTCGTTCCAGAACTGGCGCGGCATGAGCGAGTCCGGCGGCCGGCGCATCAAGCGCTCGCTGTACTTCGACGTCTCCTCCATCCGCTTCCAGAGCGAAGAGGAGATCGAGCACTTCCGGCGCTTCGTGCTGCTCGCCGGCTACATCGATGACAAGCGCCGGGAACTCGCCGAGTACAACGCGCGGCTGGAGGGCGAGGTGGCCGAGGACGTGAACCGGCGCCGGCTGACCAACATCGGCACCTTCCGCGCCTATGCGTTCAACTACCTGAAGCACCACCCGCGCATCCGCCAGGATCTCACGCTGATCGTGCGCCAGCTGCCGGCGGGGCCGGACGGCCTGCCGCTGGAGATCTACTGCTTCACGGACACGACGGTGTGGGCGGAATACGAGGGCATCCAGTCGGACATCTTCGACCACCTGATCGCCATCGTGCCGGAGTTCGGGCTGCGCCTTTTCCAGCAGCCGGCCGGTGCCGACGTGGCCGCGCTCCGGTCCGCCCGCTGACCCTCATCGGCGCCCGCGTTCAGCCTTTCGGTATGCGCACGGCCGTGGCGACGATGTGATACTCGCTGCCTCCGGCGGCGCCGTCGGGCGCCTCGCCGAGGTCCTTCCGGTAGTGCTTCGCCTGGGCCTCGGTGATGTCGCGCCGCTCGAACGTGCCGTTCAGCAGCACCTTCTTGCCGGCGGAGTCGGTAGGGATGAAGAAGCCGTAGTCCTTGAAGGTGATGCGGGCCACCGCGTTGCCGTCCCGGGCGATGAAGAAGCAGCCTTTCTTGCGGCACACCTTGGCGATGCGGGTGGTCAGCGTGATCTCGCGGCCGAGGTACTCCTCGCCGGCGCCCACGAGCTCGCCCAGCGGCATCGCCGACTCCGCGGCGACGACCGGGGCGCCGAACTCCTCGTAGTCCTGGGTCACGGTGACGGGCTCCGACAGGCGCACGGCGCCTTCATTACCGGCCGCCGCGAGCGCGGCGGGAGCGAGGGCGAGGCAGAGCAGTAATCGGGCTAGTCGGGTCATCGGTCGTCTCCTTGCATCGGCAAACGGATTCTATCCCTGCGTTGCCGCACGCGGGAAGCCCCGGCTCGCGTTATCATGAGGCGAAGCTGAGAGGAGGAGCACGATGATGAACGGAGACATGGCGGGCGGCGGTTACCTGATGATGCTGGTGTGGGCGGCCATCGTGGCGGTTCCTTTCTGGCGCATCTGCCAGAAGGCGGGTTACCCGGGGGCGCTGGGCCTGCTGGTTATCGTCCCGCTGGTGAATCTCGTCTTCATCTACTATCTCGCCTTCGCGACCTGGCCGGCGCACAAGGCCGCAGCGCCCACCGGCGGCCCCGGCTGACGGCCCGCTGCGGCCGCAGTACCGGTCCCCTCAGGGGAGATAGACGGCCTCGAAGGTGGCGATGCTCGTTCCCGCGCGGTCGAACAACTCGAGCACCTGGCCGTTGATGCGCCATGTCTTGGTGTCGGCCAGTGCTTGCTTCAGCTGCGCCTCCCGCGCATCCAGGGGCGGCGGGCAGGCCATCAGCGTAGTCGCGCCGCCGGCGAAGGTCAGCCGGTCGCCGGCCACCTCGTAGCTGCCGATGAGCTGGTTGCAGCCGACGGTGGCCGCGTAGCCGTTCTGCATTCCGCGCAGGATCAGATGGGGCTCGCGCCTATCCTCGACGACGGGTACCGGCTCGCCCTCCAGTTTCACGATGCGCCAGTAGGTATTTGGCAGGCTGGCCTCGCTCATGGCTCTCTCGCAGGTCTGTGACGGGAACAGGCCTATGAAGCGCCGTACCACTACGGTGGGTATCAGCCGATCGCCCTCCATGGCCGGCCGCTCCGTGATCGCCCCTTCGAGTGCCGCCAGGAGCGGTGCGCCCGGCCCGGGCTTTTCCGCGGCCATGTAGGCGCGCTCGAGTTCGATGTAGGCACCTTCCATGGCCACGGGATAGGAGCGGCCCGTGAGGCACTCCTCGAAGCGGGGCGCATCGGCCATGTAGGTGAACATGCCGCGCAGCGGCAGCTGCAGGTGCAGGCGTTCCAGGGTGCCGTCGCTGCCGAGCTCGTAGGGCAGCCCGGATTCGATCGGCCGTCCGCTGGCATCCAGCTGACGCAGGGTGCGAGGCCCCTCCACCGAAAACTGCAGCGGCATCTCGCGGCCGCCGTAGAGTAGCACCGCGTCCCTGGCAGGATCCTTGCGCCAGCGGCCGATGTCGGACTCCGTGAAGTCCCGCTCGAGCCATTCCCGCTGCAGGTGGAAAACGCCGTCGGGCCAGAGATTCAGCCGGTAACGTATACCCGGGCAGTCGGCGCAGGGCAGCGTGCCGCCGAACGTGGCCGGGAGTTCGAGGCCGGCCACGAGGTCCGGGCCATTCCCGGCGTCGGCCGCACGGTCGGCGACCGGTGGCTCTTCGCGGTCGGTCGCACAACCCGCGGCCAGCAGCAGCGCGGCCAGCAGGGCAAGAATCCTCGTCATCGGACTACTCCGGCATCGTCCCGGCAGACAGTCTTACCCGGCCCGCTTACCCGCGCAAGAGGCCGCCGTTTCAGGCCTCGGGCTCGATGACGTAGGCGCCGTCCTCGTCGTGGATCTCCCGGCCGGTGACCGGCGGGTTGAAGGTGCAGACCAGCTTCAGCTCGGTGATGGCGCGCAGGGTGTGCTTGTCGTGCTTGTCCAGCGCGTACAGGGTGCCCGGCTCGATGGCGAACTTCTCGCCCGTGTCCCGGTTGATGATCTCCCCCGTGCCCTGGTAGCAGTACACCGCCTCAAGGTGGTGCTTGTACCACATGTCGAACTCGAGCCCGGGCGGGAAGGTGGTCTCGTGCATCGAGAAGCCCATGCCGTCTTTCGCGAGCAGGAATCGTACGCTGGTCCACCCCGCCGGGCTCTTCACTTCGCGATCGGTGCCTTCCAGGTCCTTCAGACGTACGATTTTCATGCTTTCTCCTCGGTGGTGTTTCGGCGTGAATGAGCGCCCGGCGCGGCGCGGAACGGGTTCCTATCCTGTCACAAACCGCCCGCGGCTACAAAATCTTGCGGCGAAAAGCGTCAAAATCGCCGTTAAATGCCGGGAAGTGGCCACCTCGTGGATGTGTTAGGGTGGATGGCCGTTCAAGCAGCATGGAGGATTCGTGGAGAAGAACCCCGACAAAGGCTATGTGGCACTGCTCGGCTGGAGCCTCGGCGCCGTCGAGGCCGCCGACCGTTTCGACCGCCGCTACGTGGTCGTCGCGCCCGACTGGGCCGAGGACTACTGCAAAGAGCACGACATCCCCTACATCCCCTGGAACTTCGAGCGCCTGAACGACCGCTCGCTGGAGATCGCCGAGCGGCTGAAGGAGGAAGGGGTGGACGTGGCCATCCCCCTGTTCGAGGAGACAGTGGAGTGGGCCGGCGCCATCAACTCGGTGCTCATGGGCAATCCCCGGCTGCATGGCCAGGCCGTACTTTTCCGCGACAAGGCGCTCATGAAACGCCGGGCCCAGCTCGGCGGCATCCGCGTGGGCATCTTCGAGGAGGCCCACGACAGGGACGACGTCGTGCGTTTCCTGCGGCGGGTGAACCAGACGCTCCTGAAACTGGACGGCGATCCCGACGACCCCATCCACCTGAAGGCCTTCGACAAGGCCGGCTGTCTCGGCCACCGGGTGATCCGCACGCCCGAGGAGGTCGACGCCATCCCGGATACCGAGTTCCCGCTGCTGATGGAGAGCCACCTGGATGGCTGGGAATTCGCAGTGGAGGCCTGGATCCACGACGGCAAGATCCGCTTCCTGAACATCTCCGAGTACGTGACGCTGGGGTATTCCGTGTTCGTGCCGGCGACGCCGGAGCTCGAGAGCTGGCGCGCCGCCATCACCGAGCAGATCGAGAAGCTCATCAAGACCTTCGACATCAGGTTCGGCCAGATCCACCCGGAGTACTTCGTGACCAGCGACGGCACCATGTACTTCGGCGAGGTCGCCTACCGGCCGCCGGGCTTCAAGGCCTTCGAGCTGATAGAGCGTGCCTACGGCTTCAACGCCTACCAGGCGTCCATCCTGGTGTTCGACCCGAAGACCACCGAAGAGGAGATCCAGGCGTTCTTCCCGAAGCCGGTCGAGGACGCGAAGGGCTACGCCGGCTGCTTCGGCGTCTATCCGCGCCGCCGGGTGGTGAGCAAGCTCGAGATTCCGCGGGAGACCGAGGAACATCCCTACTTCGACTATCACGAGCTGACGGCACCGATGGAGGAGACCGTCACGAAGCGGACCGCATTCGGTACTCACTGGGGACTGGTGTTCTTCTTCGGCGACGACCCGCACAAGCTACGGGATCTGCTGAAGCACCAGGAGGAGCTGGACTTCTACGTCTGACCCGGCGCGTCAGCGTCCGGCCGCCCGCCGGTGGAAGATCGCGGCGGCGTCGACGGCGGCGATGCCGGGGTCGTCTTCCAGCGTGTTGAGGGTATCGGGCAGCGACCCGGCCAGGGCCGCGACGGTGCAGTGGGCACTCAGGGCCAGCGCCTCGGTATTGTAGCCGCCCTCCAGGCAGAGGATCAGGCGGCCGCCCGCGTGCCGCTCCGCGATGCCGCAGAGACCGGCCGTGATCGCGGCGAAACCGCCCTCGTCCATCGCGAAGGTCTGATCGTGCCAGTGCCCGTCGAAACCGGCCGAGACCAGCACCAGGTCCGGGCGGAAGACTTCCGCCGCCGGCACGATGATGGTCTCCATCGCCCGCAGCATCGCTGCGTTGCCGCTGCCGGGCGGCAGCGGGATGTTGATGGTGGCAGCCAGCCCGGCGTCCACGCCGGTCTCCTCCAGGGCGCCGGTGCCGGGATAGAAGGGCGCCGCACAATGCGTGTCGACGAACAGCACGTTGCCTTCCGGATAGAAGATGTCCTGGGTGCCGTTGCCGTGATGCAGGTCCCAGTCGAGTATCAGAACGCGCTCCATGCCGAGCGTGCGGGCGTGGGCGGCGGCGACGGCCACGTTGTTGTACAGGCAGAAGCCCATGGCGCGCCCCGCGCTCGCATGGTGCCCGGGCGGCCGCGTGATGCAGAAGGCGCGCTGCGCCTCGCCCCGCGCCACGCGTTCGACGGCGGTGATGCCCGCGCCGGCGGCCAGCCTGGCCGCCATGACGCTGTGCGGCGAGACCGCCGTGGTATCCCGGTCCAGCCAGCAGGCGCGGCCGATCAGGCTCTCGATGAAGGCCACGTGTTCGGGGGTGTGCACGCGTCCGAGTTCCGGCGGCTCCGCGGGCTCGGTGGCGGTCCAGCGGGTGCCGGGCACGGGCTGCTCGCGCAGCCGCTGCGCGATGGCCGTGATCCGTTCCGGGCGCTCCGGATGTGCGTAGCCCGCTTCGAAGTCCTTGTCCGGGTACTGCTCGGCGAGCAGCGCCAGGGATGTACTCGTCATATACATATTAGACTTTTTAAGATAATTAACTACTTTTTCCATAGGAACCATATAGTCAAGACTC
>CAYRZI010000088.1:0-11621 GCA_964428605.1 uncultured Woeseiaceae bacterium | reverse complement strand
CGTCCGCTGCTGGCTTACTTCGGCGACGTACTCACTGAGAACTGCGGCAACTGCGACAACTGCCTGGCGCCGCCCGTCACCTGGGACGGCACCGAGGCGGCGCAGAAGCTGCTCTCCGCCGTCTACCGCACCGGCCAGCGCTTCGGCGCGGCCCACGTCGTCGACGTGCTGCTCGGCAAGAGCACCGACAAGATCACCCAGCACCGCCACGACCGCCTCTCCGTCCACGGCATCGGCACCGAGCTGGCCGGGCCCGCGTGGCGCTCGGTGGTGCGCCAGCTGATCGTGCAGGGGTATCTGAGGTCGGACCAGCAGCGTTACGGTGCGCTGGTGCTCACGGAGAAGAGCCGACCGCTGCTGCGCGGCGAGTTCGAACTGCGCCTGCGCGAAGACCGCAAGCTGAAGACGGAGAAGAAGAAGCGGCGCGACACCGCCGCGGCGCTCGCGCCCGCGGATCAGTCACTGTTCGAGGCACTGCGCCAGCGCCGCAAGGAGATCGCCGACCGGCTCGACCTGCCGCCCTACGTCATCTTCCATGACGCGACGCTCGCGCAGATGGCCGAGCACCGGCCGACGACGGAGGCCGACCTGCTGAGTATCAACGGTGTCGGCGCGGCGAAGCTGGAGCGCTACGGGGAGGCGTTCCTGGAGGTCATCGCCTCGGCCTCGGCTGCGAACATGCCGCGAGCCCGGGAAGGATCACCATGAGCGTGCCGGTGACCGCCAGGCTGAAGTTCCTGGCAGACCTCGATGCGCCACTCGTGTACGTGCCCTCGAAAGGCGGCGGCGACAGCACCGAGCATCTCGGCAACTTCACCACCCGTGACGTCGACGTCCACGACGCCCGGCGCGAACTCACCGGCAACCGCCTGGACGCCGAGGGCTTCCTGCTGGTCACTCAGCCCACGGCGGTCACCGACTTCCATGACGACGAGCAGGTGGAGACCGTGCACCACGCCGAGGTCATCGAACTGCTCACCCGGCTCACCGGCGCGCGCCGCGTCGAGATCTTCGACGACACCCGCCGCAGCTCGTCGGTGGCGGGTCAGCGCGAGAAGAAGACCCGCGATCCGGCGTCCATCGTGCACAACGACTACACCGCACGCTCCGGCGTGAAGCGGCTGCGCGACCACTTCGCCGACGCACCGGAGGAAGCCGAGCGCCTGCTCGGGCGGCGCTTCGCCATCATCAACGTCTGGCGCTCCACCGCCGGGCCCGTGCTCAGCCACCCCCTGGTGATGGCCGACGCGACCAGCGTGCGGGAGGAAGACCTCGTGGCGGTGGAACGGCGCGGCGAAGACCGCATCGGCGAGCTGCAGGTGGCACTGCATCACCCGGAGCAGCGCTGGTACTACTACCCGCGCATGCAGCCGGACGAGGCGCTGGTGTTCAAGACGTTCGACTCCGCCACCGACGGGCGCACCCGATTCACGCTGCATTCGTCGTTCGCGGATCCCGCCGCCCCCGCTGACGCACCGCCGCGGGAGAGCATCGAGACGCGGTGTCTGGTGTTTTTTTGAGCCGGCACCTGTAGGAGGGGCTTCAGCCCCGATCCATGTCGGCAATCGGGCCTGAAGGCCCTCCTACATTTCTGTCAGCGCAGCCTCGAGAAAATCGTCCAGCCCCTCCAGGTAGCGCTCCTCGCTCAGCACATGGGCGCCGTTGTGGGGGCCGGACAGCTCCAGGAACTGGCGCGGCTCGCCGGCGGACTCGTAGATGGCGCGGCCGTGGTGGAAGGGCACGATGTCGTCGTCGCGGCTGTGGATCACCAGCACCGGGCAGTCCGCCGCCGCCGCGTACTCGGCGGTGGCATAGCGGAAGCGGCTCAGCCAGCGCACCGGCAGGAACCAGTACAGCTCGGCGGCCAGCGCCGGCAGCGACGAGAAACTCGACTCGACGATGAGCGCGCCCGCCTCCCGCTTGGCGGCGAGCCACGCACCCACCGCGCCGCCCACCGAGCGGCCGAACACCACGATGCGCGAGGGCGCCACCTCACGCTCGTCCGTGAGGTAGCGCCAGGCCGCCTCGGCGTCCCGGTAGGTGCCCTGCTCCGACGGCTTCCCCTCGCTCTGCCCGTAACCCCGGTAGTCGATGATCAGCACGTCCAGCCCCAGCCCGTGGAACTGGCTGATGGACTCCAGCCGGTGGGAGATGTTGCCCGCGTTGCCGTGGAAGAACAGCAGCGTGCCGCGCCCCTCGCCGCCCGCCGGCACGAACCAGCCGTGCAGCGCGACGCCGTCGCTCGCGGTGAGCCGGACGTCCTCGTAGCGGAGACCGACGTCTTCCGGCGTGGCCGCGAGTTCGCGGCCGGGCAGGTTCGGCAGGTAGAGCAGGCGGCCCTGCATGGCGTAGACCAGGCCGACGAAGAGCAGGTAGAAGCCGAGGAGGATGGAGAGGAATTTCAGCATCGGTCGGTTGGTCGGGCCTGAAGGCCCTCCTACATTTTTGTCGTGTTCGTTCGGATCCAGCTGCTCAGTTCTCTCTCGGTCATCTCGCCTGCTGCCAGCTGCCTGATCGTTACCACCGCGTCCGCCTCGTCGGCCGTCAACTCGTAGCCGTTCACCGACAGGAATACGTCGATCGCGACCAGGGCTATGCGCTTGTTGCCGTCCGGGAAACAGTGATTGCGGGCAAAGCCGTACCCGTAGCTGGCAGCGAGCTCGTGGATTCTCGCCCCGTCACCATAGGCAAGGAGGTTGCGAGGCCTTGCCAGAGTGGACTCGAGCTTGTCATCGTGCGCGGGCCCGGCCAGCCCGCCGTGCTCGGCGATCAGTTCACGATGGAAATAGAGTACTTCCCGGTTTTCGAGCCAGACGATGGGCACATCACCGATCCGCTACTTCGCCAGCTCGCGCAGGGCATTGCGGTACTTGCGTCGCGTCTTCTCGAAAGCCCTGATCTTCATCTCGAATTCCGGATCGTAGGCCGATATCTCGACGCCGTCCTGCGTTCGCGTGATGGTGAGGGCGTCACCTTCGGATAGATGCAGGCGATCGAGCTCCTCCCTGGGCAGGATGAGCCCCAGAGAATTGCCGATTTTCCGAATCTTGATGTTGGCTGCCATGGGCGAATCGGCTCCGTGTTCAGTGTTTCTCCCGGCGAGTATAACTTCTGTTATAACGCTTTTGCAACGTGTGACAGTGCCCCGAACGCTCGCCGTCCCGCGTCTTGAGCACCTGGGCTATACTCGTGCGCACTCACAGTCACCCACCCTCAGAACCGGAGCGCCCCATGCCATTCACACTGAACGTGAACGGTGAGTCCCGCACCGTCGACGTCCCCGAAGACAAGCCCCTGCTGTGGGTCCTGCGGGAAGACCTCGGACTCACCGGCACCAAGTACGGCTGCGGCATTGCCCGCTGCGGCGCCTGCACCGTCAGCCTGGACGGCGAGGCCACCCGCACCTGCCGCCTGCCGGTATCGAGGGTCGGCGAACGCACGGTGGTCACCATAGAGGGCCTGAACTCCCGGCCCGGCCTCGCGGTGCGCGGCGCCTGGCGCGAGCTCGACGTGGTCCAGTGCGGCTTCTGCCAGTCGGGCCAGATCATGTCGGCCACCGCGCTGCTGAGCGAGAATGCGGACCCGGACGACCGGGACATCGACCGGGCCATGCGCGGCAACCTCTGCCGCTGCGGCACCTACCAGCGCATCCGGGCGGCCATCCGCCAGGCTGCCGACGACCTGAAGGGCTGAGCCATGTTCGGACGCATCGACAGACTGCCCCGTCCCCCCCTCGACCGCCGCACCTTCCTCAAGGTGATCGGCCTGTCCGGCGCGGGTTTCATGATCGGCTGCGGCCGTGGCGAGGAGGCGGCGCCGGGCGCCGCCGGCGCCGGTGCCAGCGGGTCCACCGGGGCCGCCGGGACCGCCGCCGGCGCGTCCGCCGCCGCCGAGGAGACCGTCACCGGGCCGTTCATCCGCATCGGCACGGACGACACGGTCACGGTGATCGTGAAACACCTGGACAAGGGCCAGGGCGTCACCACCGGTCTGCCCACCATCGTGGCCGAGGAACTCGACGCCGCGTGGCCGCAGATGCGCGCCGAATTCGCGCCGGCGAACGTGGAGCTCTACAACAATCTCGCCTTCGGCCCCATGCAGGGCACCGGCGGCTCCACATCCATCGCCAACTCCTGGATGCAGCTGCGCAAGGCCGCCGCGGGCGCGAAGGCCATGCTGACGGGCGCGGCCGCCGCGCGCTGGAACGTGCCGGCAGGCGAGCTCACCGTGCAGGAAGGCGTGGTCAGCCACGAACCTTCGGGCCGCAGCGCCACCTTCGGCGAACTCGCCGTCGCTGCCGCAGACATCACGCCGCCGGAAGACCCGGCGCTGAAGGACCCGGCGGACTTCACCCTCATCGGCACCAAGGTGCCGCGGCTGGACTCGGACGCCAAGACCGACGGCAGCCTCGAATTCACCATGGACCTCACCCGCCCGGGCATGCTCGTGGCCCTGGTCGCCCATCCGCCCCGTTTCGGCGGCAAGGTGAAGTCCTTCGATGCGGACGCGGCCAAGGCCGTGGCGGGTGTGGCCGACGTGGTCGAGATCCCGCGCGGCGTCGCCGTGCTCGCCGACAGCTACTGGTCGGCGCAGAAGGGCCGCGAGGCGCTCACGGTGGAGTGGGACGAGTCCGCCGCCGAGAAGCGCGGAACGGAGGAACTCTTCGCGCAGTACGAGGCGAAGGCGAAGGAAGCGGGCCTCGTTGCCAGGGACGACGGCGACGCACCCGCGGCACTCGACGCGGCGGAGAACGTCGTCCGCCGCGAATACCGCCTGCCGTTCCTGGCCCACGCCGCCATGGAACCCATGGACTGCGTGGTCGAACTGGCCGACGGCGGCTGCCGCATCTGGACCGGCTCCCAGATCCAGACCCTGGACAAGAACATCGCCGCCGGCATCCTCGGCATGCAGCCCGAGCAGGTGGAGATCAACACGCTGTTCGCCGGCGGCAGCTTCGGCCGCCGCGCCGTGCCGGACTCCGACTATGTCTCCGAGGCCGTCATGATCGCGAAAGCCATCGACGGCCGCGCGCCGGTCAAGCTCATCTGGACCCGCGAGGACGACACCCGCGCCGGCCGCTACCGGCCCATGAGCTACCACGTGCTCGAAGGCGCCGTCGACGACGACGGCAAACCGGCCGCCTGGCGGCACAGGGCTGTGGTCCAGTCCTTCATGAAGGGCAGCGCCTTCGACGGCATGATCCAGGACGGCGTCGACCCCTCCGCCGTGGAGGGCAGCCGCGAACTGCCCTACGCCATCCCCAACCTGCGCGTTGACTGGCATCCCTTCGACAACGGCGTGCCCACCCTCTGGTGGCGCTCCGTCGGCCACACCCAGAACGGCTACGTCACCGAGGTCTTCATCGACGAACTCGCCGAGGCCGCCGGCCGCGATCCGGTCGACCTCCGCCGCCAACTGCTCGCGGAGCACCCGCGCCACCTCGGCGTCCTCGAACTGGCGGCGGAGAAAGCCGGCTGGGGCGAGGACCTCGGCGCGAACCGCGGCCGCGGCGTCGCCGTGCACAAGTCCTTCGGCACCTACGTCGCCGAGATCGCCGACGTCACCGTCAAGGACGACGGCAGCTTCACCGTCGACCGGGTCGTTTGCGCCGTCGACTGCGGCATCGCCATCAACCCGGACGTCATCCGGGCGCAGATGGAAGGCGGCATTGCGTATGCGCTCTCCGCCGCGCTGCGCGAGGAGATCACCCTGGAGGACGGCCGGGTGCAGCAGGACAACTTCGACAGCTACCGCCCGCTGCGCATCGACGAGATGCCGAAGGTCGAGGCGCACATCGTCCCGTCCGGCGAGGCACCCACCGGCGTGGGCGAGCCCGGCGTGCCGCCGCTGGCGCCGGCGGTGGCGAATGCCGTGTTCGCCGCGACGGGTGAGCGGACTTATCGGTTGCCGTTCGTCAGGGGCTAGTCGGTTAGCGCCAGTCCAGCTCGAGCTTCGGGGCGAGCCAGTTAGGGACCGCCTCCCGCGGAAACAGATGCGCCACCCCCAGATCCCAGTCCATGCGCTCCCCTTCCCACCGGGTGACGCACGTCTGTGAGGTGATGCCGAGATCGCGCATCTCGCGCTCGAGCCACAGATCGAAGGCGCGGCGTTCGTCCTCCGGGATGAGTCGGGCGTAGCGGTCGATGGGTTTTCGGCGGGCATTGCGGAAGACGACCTCGCCGCCGTCGGTCTTCTCGCAGGTGAAACCACCTTCATGGACCAGGCGGTGATGGTGGCGGCACAGCAGTACCAGGTTGTCGAGGCTGGTCTCGCCGCCGTCGGACCAGTGACGGATATGGTGGCCGTCGAGGTACGCCGTGCGCGTACAGCCGGGGAAGCGGCAACCCTTGTCGCGGGTGCGCAGCGCACGGCGGATGGCCGGCGGGATGGAGCGGGATTTGCGGCCGATGGAGAGGGGTTCGCCGTCGGCGTTCTCGACCAGGCCGAGTACGGAGCAGTCGCAGGCCAGGCGCCGGGACGTTTCCGCGGAAAGGTGGTGGGCGTTGTCCATGTGGGAGGTGGTCGGGCTGTCATCGCCATGCGGCAGGCCCTTCAGGGCCGATTCGGACACATGCACCACCACCTGGTAGCGGTCGGCCGATGCGGAGTCGGCGGCGCCGTGGGCGAGATAGGTCTCGGCCAGTTCGGCGAGGGCGTCGGCGCGGCGTTGGCCGTAGGTGTAGCGGGTGGGTTCGGGGTCGGGTTCCGGTGTTTCAGCGGAAACATCGGTCGGGGATGAGGGAACCGGGCCTGCAGGCCCTCCTGCATGCACATCCTCGCCCGCATGAAATTCGCGATCCATCGCCTGGTCCAGCGCCTTCATGACCAGCGCGCCGACCTCGGCCGGAAGGCGGGCCTTGAGCACCAGGGCGCCGTCGTCGTCGTAGTAGTGATCGACGGTGCGCATCTCGTACTGGAAGTTGGCGCTTTCGGCGTCCTGCAACCGTTTGGCACGGCGATATTTCGCGACGATACCCTCCACGTGGTACGCCGTGCCGTGGCGGGCGATGCCGAGGAGATAGTCCTCGTTATCGGGGTCAGCGACGCGGGTCATGGCGCGGACCTTCGAGTACGAGACCTCGCCCCTGCGGAAGGCCTCGGAGATCTTCGGCAGATCGGCCAGCGCGCGGGCCACGCGGACCTTCTCCCGGGCCGCGTTCATGCCGATGCCGCACTGCCAGTTCAGCCAGTGGGCGGTGGAGCACAGGCCCGGCAGCTCCCAGTAGCCCTTCTCGTCGAACTCGCGAATCAGCGCCAGCAGCCGATACGTCTTCGCGTAGATGTGGCCGCAAAGGGCAGTGATCTCGGCGCCGAGCTTCTCGCCGGCGGCGTACTCCGGGTGGCGGCCACCCGCGGCGACGGCATCGTCCCCTAACCCGTCGTCGGCGTCGGGCGCCGTGGGGTCCGGCCGCTCCGACGAGACCGCTGCAGTCACAGTCCGCATCACAGGTCCCTCCGTGGATGCATCCAGTACTGTTATTATATCCAGTTAATAGCGGACAGCCCGTTGTATTTATCGAGGAATCGGCCGGAAAGAGACGTTGCTATCGACCGTCTTCCACCGGTTTCGCCGGCTCCGTGGTCGGCGGCTTCGCGCTCCCCGACGCCTCGACGCCTCCCGGCACCTCGACGCCCGCCGGGGCCTCGGCACCCGGCGGCGGCGGCTTGTAGCGCGCGTCCATGAGCACGGCCACCACCACCGCAGTCATGGCCACCAGCGGCACCAGCGCGAGCACGTTCGCCAGCTTCGCCCAGCGCTTGCCCGTGAGCCATGCCCACGCCGGCAAACCCAGCAGCGCCAGGCAGAAACACAGCGCCGCGGCACCGTAGGCGATCACGGCCCCCACGCATCCCAGCCCCATGCAATCGCCGGCGATGCTCACCCCGAGCAGGACGCAGGCGACCAGGCCGAACACCCCGAACACCGCGACGCCGAACTGAACCGTACCGAGCACCGTCGCCGCCCTGCTGACGCTCATGCCCCGCCTCCCCTCACGCCGCATCGGCCTCCAATACTAACCTGATGTAATGTTCGGCATTCGGCAGTATCGACGAGTGCGAACCCCGCGTAGCACCGTGCACCCGCAGCCCTGCCTCCGCCGCATCGGCCACCCGGACCCCGTGAGCCCGAGCCTCGCCACCCTGCGAGCCCTGCGCGGCCGCGTGCTCAGCGAGATCGGGCCGGACGGCGAGCAGGAGCGTCTGATCGACAGCGCCGACGAACTCGTGGAAACGCTGTCACGGCAGTTCCATCTCGACGTGCCCGAGGTGCGCGAACTGTGGCCGCGGATCGTCGAGCGGCACGCGAACTAGTGCAGGAGCGGCTTCAGCCGCGACCGGCCATCGGGCCTGAAGGCGCCCTACTAACGCACCGCCTGCAACTCCACCCCGCCGATCCTGAGATTGCGGTAACGAGGCGCCGTCAGGCTGACGTCTCCCTCGAGCACGCCCTCGCGGTCGAAGCCGTCCTCCGCATCCACACTGAAGCTCATGTGGCCGCGCCGCCATGGCCCGCCGCCCCCACCATTCCCGGCGCGATAGAAGAACTGCGCGAGCATGGGCCTCTGCTCCCCGATCAGCAGTAACACGTACTCGTTCGACCCGTCGCCGTCCAGGTCCGCCCGTATCACCACCGGCACCTGCCCCGGCGCCGGCGGAACGGCCCCCTCGATAAACGGCTTCAGCCCCACCGGCACCTCGAACGGCTCCGGCCGGTACCGGACGTTCTCCCAGAACGCCTCGCTGTCCACGCCAAGCGCGGCGTTCCGATGCACCGGTTCCTCGATCATCGCCACCAGCTCCGGATCGCTCTCCCCGATCTCCTCCTTCATCTCCTCCATCGCCAGATACCCGGGCCGCGCCAGATGCTGCTTCGCGTACCAGAAATCGAACTCCGCCAGCTCGATCTCGCCGGACTCCACCCGCTCCAGCTGACTCGCCAGCGAGATCTTGCGGAAATCCAGCAGCGGGCTGTTCGCCGCCAGCATGATGGCCAGCACCACCAGCCCCATCGCCGTGTTCACCCGGGCGAGTTCGCCGGTCCACGCATCCCGCCGGCGCACGATGCCCACCACGTAGCCAATGGCGAACAGCGTCAGCACCGCCCAGACCACGAACGCCCAGCAACGCTCGATGGTCCAGCCGTACTGCTGAACGCGCAGCAGCAGCCCGTAGAACGCCAGCGCCGCGACCACCGGCATGACGGCGATGCCGACGTAGATGGCGCGATGCAGCCAGCGCGGATACGGGTCCGCCTCGCGGCCGTCCTGATACACCGCATTGGTGAAGAACAGCACCAGCGCAAGGAGCCACAGCAGCAACGCCGTGCCGTTACCCATGCCCCAGAGCAGCTCCAGCCCCGCGAACGGCAGCGCGCCGAGGAACACCACCGCGACGAACAGCACCAGCGGCAGCAGCAGCTTTATCAGCCAGTGCAGCAGGCTGGTGATGTTGTCGATGACCCGGGTCAGGTCGCGGAACAGGCTGATGCCCAGACCGAAGGCCACCGCCAGCACCGGGATGGCGAACCAGTCCTCCGTGAACAGCTGCCAGAAGAACTCGATGCCGATCACCCGGAACAGCCGCCCCCACAGCAGCAGGATCAGCCAGAAGATCCCCGTGAACAGCGCGGCCAGCACACCCACCAGGAAATTGCGCCACGAATTCGTGAACAGCACCTGATAGGTCAGCGGCACGGCACTGGCGCGCTGCTGCAGATACATCAGCGCCTTGAAACAGGCGAGTCCGATGGTGATGGCAAAAATCCCGGCCAGGCTGCCGATGGGAAATTCGTCGAACGGCCGCGCCTGCCAGCCTGTGTAGGCCGCAAGCAGCGCGAGCACGACCGCGAAGCCGGCGACGTACTTCGCGACGGCGACGACGTTCTGCCGGGTGATCGACAACAGCAGCAACAGCGGCACGGCGACCGCGAGCGTCCAGAGCGGGAAGGCCCAAACCGGTGATTCGCTGGGCCAGAAAGCGGACTCTACGCTGCGGTAGAAAACGAGCAGGCACAGGCCCTGCAGGAATGCGATGCCGATGAGCCAGGCTCTGGGCGCGGACGTGTCGTTCATCGGGGGCTCCGTAGCCATTGGTCGATAACCATTGATCGATAATCATTGATCGATGATTTGGATTCTAGACCGGGGATTGTGGCAGCCCTCGGGTGGAATCGTGGGGAATCGTGCGGAAAGAACGGCCTCGAGCGCAGTCCTGCGCGGCCCGGTCCCGGGAGACACGGAGCCCTGCATGCAGCCCGGCTGCTTGGCATCACCAAGACATTCATGTATGCTCAATTGTTGAAATATGCAACTACAGAAATATTGAGAGTTCCATGAGTGCACCCGCATCGGGACCGGCAGCGAAAACGCCTCGAACGACCCAGGCGGTCATCGAGCGGGCAGCCGGAATGCTCCGTGCCGGCGGCGATCCCGCACGGCTGCGCATACTCGAGTTGCTCCTCTCCGGGGAACGTCAGGTCCATGAGATCGCGGAGCTGACCGAGGCAGAGATGTCCACCACTTCACAGCGTTTGCGGGTTCTCCTTAAAGAGAACCTCGTCGCACGCCGGCGCAGCGGACGGGACATCTTCTACCGGCTGACGGATTCCCACGTGGAGACGCTCATCCGGAACGTACTCGATCATGCCGACCCGGCTTCATCCATTCATACCTGAAATCGAGAGGTTCGAATCATGACCCACAAAATCCACGAGAACCACGCCCACACGCATGGCCCGGACTGCGGTCACCTCGCCGTCAAGCACGAGGACCATGTGGGCTACCTGCACGACGGGCATCTTCATTGCGCCCACGAAGACCACTACGACGAGCACGTCATCGCGGTCTCGGAGACCAACCCCGACGGATGTGTCGCACACGAGTGCAAAGGCCACGACGCGGATCATGTACACGGCCCGGACTGCGGGCATCCGGCGGTGCCTCACGGTGATCATGTCGACTACCTGGTGGACGGTCACCTGCATCACCCCCACGGCGAGCACTGTGACAACCACGGCCCGCTGCGCCTTGCCTGACGACAACACGGTTCCTCGAGTGTGCTGTGCATGCTCCTGGAGGAGGGCCTGAATTAGTCGGTTTTACCGAACATTTATGGCAGTTGTTTCGTATTGATCGAAGCAAGAGGGCTTTGTATAAAGCACCTTTTCTCAACCAGAGGATTGCTCAAGATGCTCAAGACAGCTCTCTCCATTCTCGCCATCACGGCGCTCGTGTCGGCACCCGCGGTCCACGCGGACGAGTTCGCCGAACATGTGAGTTTCCTGCCGTCAGGCCCTGACATCACGCAGAGCGACGTCGAGAAAGCCCAGAAGGCGTGGGGCGACGCGGTCGTCGCCATCGGCAAGGCCGGAGACCGGGCGCCCGCTGTGGCCGAGGAAGCCGCACGTAGCGCCTACGCATTCAATCTCGGCCCGATTCAGTTCAAACCGACCCTTGCCTCCGAACAGCCGTTCCGTCCTGACCTCGAGGGCACGCTGAGCTACTTCGTCTCGGGTAATGCCGAGTACGCAGAGGACAGCGGCTTTGCGCTGCGGCCGTGGTCGAAGGTCCTCTTCGACAATCACACGGTCAAGATGCAGGGCAACATTGCCATCGCAATGG
>CAYRZI010000087.1:0-11655 GCA_964428605.1 uncultured Woeseiaceae bacterium | reverse complement strand
CAGCAGACACGCAGCCTGGTCGACGACTACAAGGCGGTCACCAAGGAGATCGACGGCCTGAAGATCTACAACCGGCTGATGGAGGCTCAGACCGAGAAGCAGCAGGCCCGGCTGGACGAGATCAACGAGTCGCTGGACAAGGCGAACGTGATCAACCGCCAGATCTACCCGCTGATGGAGCGCATGATCGAGGGTCTGGAGCAGTTCGTGCAGCTGGATATCCCGTTTCTGATGGAAGAGCGCACCGGGCGCATTCAGACGCTGCAGGACCTGATGGACGAGCCCAACGTGACGGTCGCGGAGAAGTTCCGCAAGGTCATGGAGGCCTTCCAGATCGAGAACGAGTACGGCCGTACCATCGAGGCCTACACCGATACCATCGAGATCGACGGCGGCGTGCGCGAGGTCGAGTTCCTGCGCATCGGCCGCGTCGCTCTGCTGTTCCAGAGCGCCGACGGCAGCATTACCGGGGTCTGGAACCAGGAGACCAACTCCTGGGACATGTCTGACGATTACCGCAACGAGGTCAAGAAGGGCCTGCGCGTGGCCAACGAGCTGATCGCGCCGGAGCTGCTGCTTCTGCCCGTGCCCGCACCTGAGGAGGCCGGCTGATGAAGAAGATCGTAACCATAGCGGCCACCGGTCTGCTCGCCTTCGGTCTCGGCAGCGCCAGCGCCGTGGCTCAGCAAGCGGCTTCCCTCGACGAACTCCTGGACATGGTGAAGCAGGGGCAGGCGCGGGAAGCGCGGGAGAACGAGCAGCGGTTGGCCGAATTCCGCCGGCGCCAGGCCGAGCAGCAGACGCTGCTGAACCAGGCGAGGAACGAACGCGCCTCGCTGGAGCAGCGCGGCGAGCAGCTCGAGGCCCTGTTCGAGGAGAACAACCGCAAGCTGGCCACGGCAGCGGCGGAACTCGACGAGCGCCTCGGCTCCCTGAAGGAGCTGTTCGGCGTGCTGCAGCAGGTGGCCGGTGATACCCAGAGCGTATTCCAGAACTCGCTGATCAGCGCCCAGTATCCGGACCGCGAGGCATTCCTCGTGGAGCTCGGGGCGACGATGGCCAGCACCACCCGCCTTGCGTCCATCGAGGACATCGAGCGGCTCTGGTTCGAGACGCAGCGCCAGATGACCGAGAGCGGCAAGGTGGTCAAGTTCGAGCGCAGCGTCATCCGCGCGAACGGCGAGGAGACCACCATCCCGATCGTGCGCGTAGGCGCATTCAATCTCGCGGGCGACGGCTTCTACCTGAATTACACGGCGGAGACCGGCAACGTGGTGGAATTGCAGCGCCAGCCCGAGCAGGCGCGCTACACGGACTCGACGGCGGCACTGTTCGACGCCGGGCAGGCTCCGGTGACCTTCGGTCTCGATCCGACCCGCGGCGGCATCCTGGCCCAGCTGGTGGACCGGCCCACGCTGCGTGAGCGGATCGACCAGGGCGGCGTCGTCGGCTACAGCATCATCGGCCTGGGTCTGCTCGGCCTGCTGATCGCGCTGGTGTCGCTGTTCAGCCTGGTGATCGCGGACCGCAAGGTCAGCTCGCAGCTGAAGTCGGACAAGCCGAACAGCAACAACCCGCTCGGCCGGGTGCTCGGCGCCTACGAGGACAACAAGAACGTGGACACCGAGACGCTGGAGCTGAAGCTGAGCGAGGCGGTGCTGAAGGAGGCGCCCAAGCTCTCCCGCGGCCTGCTGTTCGTGAAGGTGATCTCGGTCGTGGCGCCGCTGGCCGGCCTGCTCGGCACGGTGACGGGCATGATCAAGACCTTCCAGGTCATCACGCTCTACGGTGCCGGCGATCCGAAGCTCATGGCAGGCGGTATCTCCCAGGCGCTGGTCACGACCGTGCTCGGCCTGGTGGTCGCCATCCCGATGGTGCTCCTGCACACGTTCCTGCAGGGCCGCAGCAAGCGGATCCTGAACATCCTGCAGGAGCAGAGCGCGGGCATCATCGCCGAGCACTCCGAAGCCGAAAACAAGTCGGCAAGCTAGGGAGGCCCGCACATGGTCTGGCTCGAAGACGCACTCCTCGCCGTACGGGACTTCATGGAGCTCGGCGGGCCGGTGCTGAACCTGATCGCGGTGACGATCTTCGCCATGTGGCTGCTGATCGTCGAGCGCCTGATCTTCTTCCGTGGCAACCTGCGGGCGCTGTCCCGCCAGGTGCTGGAAGACTGGGAGGCACGGCCGGAGCGCCAGTCCTGGAACGCCCATCAGATCCGGGAGGCGATGATCTCCCGGGTCTCGATGGCGGCCAACCAGGGGCTCGGCTTCATCAAGACCCTCGTGGCGCTGTGTCCGCTGCTCGGCCTGCTGGGCACGGTGACGGGCATGATCGAGGTCTTCGAGGTCATGGCGTTTGCCGGCAGCGGCAACGTGCGCTCGATGGCAGCCGGCGTCTCCAAGGCCACCATCCCCACGATGGCGGGCATGGTCGGCGCACTTTCCGGCGTCCTGCTTGTCACAATACTTTCGAGGCGTGCCGAGCATGAGGTCATCAGGCTCGAAGACTCGCTGACCATGGACCACTGAGCGCTACGCAAAGGGATCATTACCAGGGATCACCAGAGGAACGAATCATGCGCAGACCGATTGGCGCCATGGGCGGCGCCGAAGAGGAAGAAAACGAGATCAACCTGACACCCATGCTCGACGTGGTGTTCATCATGCTGATCTTCTTCATCGTGACGGCCTCGTTCATCAAAGAGGCCGGCATCGACGTGAACCGCCCGGATGCTCCGACCGCGGAGCGCAAGGAGAACGCGAATATCCTGATCGCGATCAGCGACAACAACGAGATCTGGATCGACCGCCGGCGGGTCGACCCGCGTGCCGTGCGGGCGAACATCGAGCGGCTGCATGCCGAGAATCCCAAGGGCTCGGTGGTGATCCAGGCGGACAAGAAGTCCTACAACGAGACGCTGGTCGAAGTCATGGACGCGGCGCGGCAGGCGGGCGTCTACAACGTCTCCATCGCCGCCAACGAGGACTGAGGACGGAGCCGTTTGCGAGCGTATGCCCGTACAGGCGACGTCCAGTGACAGGGGTTCCGACTACCGGAACGGAGGCTAGAGTATGATCGTCCGCTATCTCATCTCCATCGTCAGCGGCGTCGCCGTCACCTTCGGGCTGCTGTTCCTCATGCAGTTCCTGATCGAGACCGGCGAGAGCGCGATTACGGATCCGAAGAAGCGCTATTTCCTGGACTTCGTCCGCGTGAAGAAGCAGGAAATCGTGAACGTCGAGGAGCCCAAGCCGGAGAAACCGCCCAAGCCGCAGCAGCCGCCGCCGGATACGCCGCCGCCGTCCCAGGACGAGATCGACCCGAACGCGCCGGCGGTCAACGTGCGGCCGCCGTCCACGGCCACCGACGTCAGCATCTCGGGCCCCGGCGCGCTGTCCTACCAGGACGGCGAGTACCTGCCCATCGTGCGGGTGGCGCCCATCTATCCGAGCCGTGCCCTGTCCCGCGGCATCGAGGGCTACGTGGACCTGGAGTTCACGGTGACGACCGCCGGCACGGTGAAGGACCCGGTGGTAATCGAGTCCACGAGCAGCCTGTTCAACCGGGCGGCCATCAGGGCGGTGCTGAAGTTCAAGTACAAGCCCCGCGTCGTGGACGGACAGCCGGTGGAGGTGCCGGGCGTCAAGACACGCATCCGCTTCGAGCTGGAGGACTGAGCGCTTCCTGGACAGCCAATAACGGGATCAACCGATGATGACGAGATTCTTCACACGCAATCTTCGCACCGGTCTGCTGGCGGCCCTGGTCGCCGTCTGCCTGGTGCCGCTGGCACCGCCCGCCGTCGCCCAGGACGAGGAGGGCGACCAGCAGAAGACGCGCAAGGCGGAGGCCCTCAGCAAGGCTGTCTACGAGAAGCTGACCGAAGCCCAGGAAATGGCCGACAACCAGCAGTTCGGCGAGGCCATCCGCGTGCTCGATTCGCTGGCCCGCGACGAGGGGCTCAGCGACTACGAGCGCGCCAACATGCTGAACTTCTACGGCTTCATCTACTACAACCAGGGCAACACCGCGAAGGCGGTGGAGTCCTACGAGAAGTTGCTTGCCATCCCGGAAGTGGAGCCCCAGCTGCGCACCCAGACCCTTTACACGCTCGCCCAGCTGTATGCCGTGCAGGAGAACTTCCCGAAGACCATCGAACTGCTGAAGGAGTGGTTCCGCCTGGCCAACAACCCGGGGCCCCAGGCCTACGTGCTGCTCGGCCAGTCCTACGCCCAGACGGAGCAGTACGAACTGATGATCCCCCAGATCGAGAAGGCCATCGAGGTGGCCGGGGAGCGCGACACGGAAGTCCGGGAGGAGTGGTGGAACCTGCTGTACTACGGCTACTACCAGCAGAACAACTTCGCAAAGGTGAAGGAGATCCTGAAAATCCTCCTCGCGAACTGGCCGAAGAAGAGCTACTGGACCGCGCTCGCCGGCGTATATTCCGAACTCGGCGAAGAGCAGAACATGCTCGCCGCCTATGAGGCCGCGTACACCCAGAACCTGCTGTCCTCCGAGACCGAACTCGTGACCCTGGCACAGCTCTACCTGCAGGGCGAGATTCCCTACAAGGCCGCCCAGGTACTGTCCCAGGGCATGGATAGCGGCAATATCGAGGAGAACGGCAAGAACTACCGCCTGCTGTCCCAGGCGTGGCAGCTGGCCCAGGAGCCGCAGCAGGCGGTGCCGGCGCTGCAGCAGGCGGCCCGGCTCAGCGATGACGGCGAGCTGAACGCCCGGCTGGCGGTGGCCTATTTGAACCTCGACCGCTACGAGGACTGCATCCAGGCGGGACGCCAGGCGCTGGACAAGGGCGGGGTGCGCGAACCCAACGACGTTCGCATCACCATCGGCATGTGCCAGTACAACCTGGACCGCTACCAGGATGCCCGCCAGACGTTCATGGTCGTGCGGCGGGACGATGATTACAAGAAGGTCGGCAGCCAGTGGGTCAGCGTGATCGACGGTGAGATCGAGCGGCTGGAGCAGCTGCGCCAGGCCATCGCCCAGAACGAGTAGTCGAAGCGGGACCGGCGCGCGCCGGTCCCCTCACAGCCCAATGGAATTCGGCGCGTTGCCATCGGACGCGCCTTTTTTGTGAGAGTGGAGAATGCCCAGGATTACCTACGTTAGCACGGACGGAGAGCGCCACGACGTCGAAGTGGATACCGGTTACACGGTCATGGAAGGTGCCATGGACAACGACATCGAGGGCATCGTGGCCGAGTGTGGCGGCGCCTGTGCCTGTGCCACCTGCCACGCCTATATCGACGAGGCGTGGCTGGACAAGCTGCCCGACATGGACGACATGGAGGACAGCATGCTGGACGCCGCCTACGAGCGGCGCCCGACGAGCCGGCTCACCTGCCAGATAGAGATCACCGAGGAGCTGGACGGCCTGGTCGTCTACGTCGCCGAGAACGAACTCTGACCGGGCGGCGGCGCGCGGTCAGCGCAGTCCCGTCTCCTGCCGCGCGATGACCATCCGCTGCACCTCGCTGGTGCCCTCGTAGATCTCCGTGATCTTCGCGTCGCGGAAGTAGCGCTCCACCGGCAGCTCCTTGCTGTAGCCCATGCCGCCGTGGATCTGCACGGCCTGGTGCGTGATGTACATCGCCGCCTCGGAGGCGTAGAGCTTGGCCATGCTGCCGTTCAGCGTGTTGCGCGCGCCGGTCTTCTTCGCCTGGTCCTTCGCCCACGCCGCGCGCAGGGTCAGCAGGCGTGCGGCCTCGAGCCGCGTTTTCATGTCGGCGATCTTCGCCTGGATCATCTGGAAGCCGCCGATGGGTGAGCCGAACGCTTCGCGTTCCCGGCTGTACTCAACCGCCGCCTCGTAGGCGGCACGGGCGATGCCGACGGCCTGGGCCGCGATGCCGATGCGCCCGGCGTCGAGCACGGTCATCGCGATCCGGAAGCCCTGGCCTTCGTCGCCCAGGCGGTTCTCCACCGGGCAGCGGTAGTCGGTGAGCTCGACCTCGCAGGTGGCGGATGCGCGGATGCCGAGCTTGGGCTCCGTCTTGCCGCGGCTGAAACCCTCCTTTTCGGTGTCGATCAGAAACGCGCTGACGCCGCCGGCGCCCTGGTCCGGGTCGGTCATGGCGAACAACACCAGGTAACGCGCAACCGGCCCCGAGGTGATCCACGACTTCTTGGCATTGATCACATAGTGGCTGCCGTCGTCCGAGAGCACGGCCCGGGAGCGCATGTTGCCCGCGTCGGAGCCGGACTGGGGCTCGGTCAGGGCGTAGGCGCCGATGGCCTCGCCGGAGGCGACGGGTGTCACGAACGCCTGCTTCTGTTCTTCGCTGCCGAACAGCAGGATGCCGTTGCAGTAGAGCGAGTTGTTCACCGACACGATGGTGCTGTGGGCGGCGTCCGCCGCGGCGATCTCCTCCATCATCAGCACGTAGCCGATGGCATCGAGGCCCGCGCCGCCGTACTCCTCCGGCACTTCGATGCCCATGAAACCGAGCTCGCCGGCCTTGCGTATGGTTTCCTCGGGGAACTTGCCGCTCTCGTCGAAGGCGGCGGCGACCGGCACAATCTCGTTCTGTGCGAATTCGCGTGCCGCCGCCTGGATCATCTGCTGGTCTTCGGTCAGTGAGAAATCCATGTTCAGCTCCTTGTTGACGTACCCGATTATACGGTGTCTCCGGGCCGGATTGTGCATTGCAGCGCGAGGCCGGCGGGCGGCCCCGGCGCTGTGGAGGCCGTGTCCAGAACCGTCCGGGCCCCGGGATCAGATTTGGATGAGTTCGACCAGTTCGCCGGCGGCGCCGGTGGTCAGGGCGCTCCGCGCGCCGTGGTAGGGCGGCGCGGCGAAGCGGGCCGCGGGGAGATCCCCGGGCAGGTCGTCGGCGGCGAAGCTCACCATCGCAATGGCCGGTGGCAGACCGCCCGCCGGGCAGGCGCGGGGAGTCGTCGCCGCGGGGTAATCGTCCACCTCGATCAGCGATTGCCCGGCCAGCGGCATCGCCGCGATCGGATGCAGCGTATCGGCGGGCAGCTCCAGCGCCCGTGACAGGACCGAGATGCGCGCCTCCATGACCGAAGCTTCGGGCACGCCGAAACTGCTCCGGTAGAAGCCCTGCATGGCGGCCATGTCCGTTCCACCCAGGATGACGATGAAGGTCCGGTCGACGGGGCACGTCGGCTGCGGCAGATCGAAACCGGGCAGCGCATCCTTGACCATCGTCAGGTACAGCACCTCTTCGGCCGGACCGATGACCTGCATGGCGCGGATGGCGTCCGAGAAGGACAGGTCCTCGGGCGGGCCGACGATGCGGAAAGGCGAGTCCCCGAGCTCGGCCGCCAGACCGTCGACGTCCTGCACGATGAGTTCGGCGGCGTTCCAGCCCCAGGTGGTCAGCGGGCGGTAGGCGGGCGGCAGGCTCTGGGTGATGAAGCGGAAGCAGAAATCGCCGCCGCTGGCCGGGCGGAGCAGCGCGGTATCGGCGCCGGCCAGGGCCGGCGCGCCCAGATAGTCCGCCTGGGCAGAGGGCAGCGGTTCGTCGTGAAAGGGCTCGTAACCGAGGTAGCGCCGATAGGTGTCCACCGCATGGCCCAGGTCGGGAACGGTGACGGTGACGCAGCGGATCGGCCCGATCATGCCGTACCTCGGGCCCCTCGGGCCGGACGGCGCTCGGCGGCAAAATGGCCGAGCGCGGCTTCCAGGGACACCACCTCGGCATACTTGGCCTGAAGGTCGAAGAGATTGGCTTCGTGGGGACCGGGGTCGCGGTCTCCCACCGCCTCGCGCACCACGAAGGGTATGAAGCCGTGCTGGGTCGCATCCACCGCGGAGGCCCGGATGCAGCCGCTGGTGGTGAGTCCGGCGATGAAGACGGTGTCGATGCCGAGGGCGGTCAGCGTCGAGGCGAGGGTGGTGCCGAAAAATGCGCTGGCGTACTGCTTGGTGACGACGGGCTCGTCCTCCCGGGGTTCCAGCCCCTCCGCGAACTCACCGTAGGGGGAACCGCGGTGGAGGTAACGCAGCGCCCCCACCTTGCGGTAGAAGACGCCGCCGTCGACGCCCCCGGGGGTAAACGCGACATTCGTGTGCAGCACCGGGATGCCGGCCTCCCTGGCGCCGGCCAGCAGTTCGCGGCAGCGGGCGAGGGGCTCCTCCACGCCCGCGTACAGCGGGCAAGCCGGGTCGAGGTAGGCACGCACGAAGTCGATGATCAGCAGGGCGGGGCGGGCACCCGGCTGCAGCCCCTGGCCGAAACCCGCCTGCCGGTAGTCTTCCTCGAGCCGGTCGGTCACCTCAGATCACCCCATCCTCGTGCAGTTCCTGCAGTCGGACTGCATCGTAGCCGGGCAGCCCGGCCAGGATCTCGTCGGTGTGTTCGCCGAGCGCGGGGCCGGGGCTGCGTACCGCCCCGGGAGTGGCCGAGAGCTTCGGCGCCACGTTCTGCATCTTCAGTGTGCCGAGCTCCGGGTGCATGGTCTCGATGATCGCCTGGCGGGCCTGGAAGTGCGCGTCCTCCAGCATCTCGGGCGCGCGGTAGATGCCGCCGGCCGGGATGCCGTGCTCCTCCATCAGGTCGATGAGTTCCTTCTGATCCTTGGTGCGGGTCCACCCGGCCACCAGTTCGTCCAGTTCCTGCTGGTGCGCACCCCGGGCAGAGTGATTGTGATAGCGCTCGTCCTCCGCCAGCTCCGGCTGCCCCATGGCCCGCACGAGGCGGCGGAAGACGGTGTCCTGGTTGGCGGCGATCAACAGCAGCTTGTCGTCCCTGGTGGGGTAGACGTTCGAGGGCGCCACGCCGGGCAGGATGGAGCCCTGGCGTTCGCGGATGTAGCCGGCCTTGTCGTACTCCGTGATGAGCGACTCCATCATGTTCAGCACCGCCTCGTAAATGGCGGAATCCACCACCTGTCCTTCGCCGGTGCGCTCCCGGTGGTGCAGGGCGGCGAGGGCGCCCACGGTGGCGAAGGTGGCCGCCAGGGAATCGCCGATGCTGATGCCCACCCGACTCGGCGGGGCGGAAGGATCTCCGCACACGTAGCGCAGGCCACCCATGGATTCGCCGACGGCGCCGAAGCCGGCGCGCTTGGCGTAGGGGCCGGTCTGACCGAAACCCGAGACCCGGATCATGATCAGGCCGGGGTTGATCTTCTTCAGCTCCTCGTAGGACAGATTCCAGCGCTCCATGGTGCCGGGGCGGAAGTTCTCCAGCAGAAAGTCGGCCTCGCGCACCAGGTCGCGGATGATCTGCTGGCCCTCATCCACACGCAGGTTGACCGTCACGGATTTCTTGTTGCGCGCGATCACCGGCCACCAGAGGGACTTGCCGTGAGCCTTCTCCTGACCCCAGTCGCGCATTGGGTCGCCCTGGCCCGGCGGCTCGATCTTGATCACCTCCGCACCGAAATCGCCCATGAGCTGGCCGCAGAAAGGCCCGGCCAGCAGGGTGCCCATCTCGATCACCCGCAGGTCGGACAGCGGCCCCCTGTTGCTTTGAGTGGTATCCTGATTCTCGCCCTGATTCCCCGATTCGCTCGCCATGTTTCTCCCTCTGTGTGCCTGCGGAGACGCGCCGGGCGCCACCCGTTGCAATCCGGCTAGTGTATACAATTTTGCCTTATCCGGGTTGACGCTTTCAGGATTCCCTTGTCTGCATCGGTCACTTGTATACAATAGATGCGGTTTCCGAGGGCCGCATAGACTTTCCGATATGACGCGACGCATCTCCATCATCGAAGTCGGGCCCCGCGACGGGCTGCAGTCCGAGCCTGAGGTCCTCTCGGTCGGGACGAAGGTGGAGTTCATCCGCCGGGCCGTGCAGGCGGGCATCCGGCGGCTCGAGGTCACGAGCTTCGTCAACCCCAGGCGGGTACCGCAGATGGCCGGCGCCGAGGAACTGGTGGCCGCGCTGCCGCAGCGCGACGACGTCACCTGTATCGGTCTCGTCCTGAATCAGAAGGGCTTCGAGCGGGCCCGCGACTGCGGTATCGACGAGGTGGGTATGGTGGTGGTGGCCAGCGATACCTACAACCGCCGCAACCAGGGTGTCGGCAGCGAGGAGTCCGTCGAGGCCTGGCTGGACATTGCCGCGCAGGCGAAGGCGGCCGGGATCCGCGCCAACATCATGATCTCCTCGGCATTCGGCTGCCCGTTCGAGGGCGAGGTGGCGCCGGCGCGCGTGCTGGAACTCGTCCGCCGGGTCGCCGAGGCGGAGCCGGTGGAACTCGCGCTGGCCGACAGCATCGGCGTCGCGGTGCCCTCCCAGGTGAGTGATCTCCTGGGGCGCGTGGCGGAGGCCGTACCGGGCATGCCGCTGCGCTGTCACCTGCACAATACGCGCAACACGGGGCTGGCCAACGCCCAGGCGGCGGTGGACGCAGGCGTGACCTCGCTCGACGCCAGCATCGGCGGCATCGGCGGCTGCCCGTTCGCGCCGGCGGCCACCGGCAACATACCCACCGACGACCTCGTGTACATGCTGGAGCGCTCCGGTATCGAGACCGGGGTATCGCTGCCGAAGATCATCGAGACCAGCCTGTGGCTGGAGGAGCAGCTGGGGCGGGGCGTACCCGCGATGCTGCCCAAGGCGGGCATCTTTCCCGAGGTGGCGGCCGCGCGTGCCGCTGCCGGGGAATGAGGGTGCGGTTGCCAGCCATGCCCAAAGCCGCGAGACTCCGGTTATCCTGTCCGGGCCTCGGGGAGAGAGCGAAACGACCGTGGTGCGCGGGACGCGGCGTACCGGTGGATATGAACCAAAGCCATTAAGGGGAAGCCATGGCCTACCGACTCGGCGTGGACGTGGGTGGCACGTTCACAGATCTCTTGCTCGTGGACGAGAAGAACGGCGACACGTGGACCGCGAAGGTCCCGAGTACTCCCGCCGACTCCTCCATCGGTGTGTTGAACGGTATCGCGAAGATCTGCGATCAGGCGGGCATCGACCCGAAGAAGATCACCCACGTGATGCACGGCACCACCGTGGCCACGAACACGATCCTGGAAGGCAAGGGTGCCACCGTGGGGCTGATCACCACGCAGGGCTACAGGCAGGTGTTGCAGATCGCCCGTTCGTTCGTGCCCGGCGGCCTGGGCGGCTGGGTGATCTACAACAAGAGCGCGCCGCTGGCGCCGCTGGCCCTGACCGTCGAGGCGGATGAGCGTATGGGCGCCGACGGCAAGGTGGTAACGCCGCTCGACAAGGGCAAGCTCGAGAAGGAACTGAAGAAGCTGAAGGGGCGCGGCGTCGAGGCGCTGACGGTCTCGCTGATCAACTCCTACGCGAACGCCGCCAACGAGAAGGAAGTGGCCAAGGTGGCGAAGAAGGTCTTCCCGAAGACGCCGGTGTCGCTCTCCTCCGAGGTGGTGCCGGAGATGCAGGAATACGAACGCACGGTCACGACGGTGGCCAACTCCTACGTGCGCCCCAAGGTGGATTCCTACATCAACAACCTGCGCCGTAACCTGCGCAAGGACCTGAACAAGGAGGTGCAGCTGCACGTGCTGCGTTCCGACGGCGGACTGGCGTCGGCGACCCAGGCCAGGAACTACCCGGTAAATCTCCTCATGAGCGGTCCGGCGGGCGGTGTCTCCGGCGCCATCTGGGTGGCGAGGCAGGCGGGCTACCAGAACCTGCTCACCTTCGACATGGGCGGCACCTCCACCGACGTCGCGCTGGTGGA
>CAYRZI010000086.1:0-11775 GCA_964428605.1 uncultured Woeseiaceae bacterium | reverse complement strand
TGGGCCGGGGCGAGCGCGCCCTGGAAGGCGCCGATGGGGGTGCGGCGGGCGGCGACGATGACGATGTTGTCCTGGCTCATGGCGATTTCTTCTCCGTTCTTCCCGGGCGGGCGGCTCCCGCGATGGTGGTGCCGTCCGCGGCGTGTGTCCAGCCGTCGCGGCTGCCGGGCGCCATTGTAGCGCCGACGGCCCCGCTAGTCGGCGGCGAGGAGTTCCCGCCCGATCAGCATGCGGCGTATCTCGGTGGTGCCGGCGCCGATCTCGTACAGCTTTGCGTCGCGCAGCAGGCGGGCGACCGGGTACTCGTTGATGTAGCCGTTGCCGCCCAGGCTCTGGATGGCCTCCAGCGCCACGGTCACCGCCTCCCGGGAGGCGTGCAGCAGGCACGCCGCGGCGTCCTGGCGTGTGTGCAGCCCCTGGTCGAACTGGGCGGCGGTGCGGTAGGTGAAGGCCCGGGAGGTCTGCAGCGCCGTGTACATGTCGGCCAGCTTGCCCTGCATCATGCCGAAGCTGCCGATGGGCCGGCCGAACTGCTTGCGCTCGCGCAGATAGGGCATCACGGCATCGAGACAGGCCTGCATGATGCCGATGGGGCCGCCGGAGAGGACCAGCCGTTCGGAGTCCAGCCCGCGCATGAGGATGTAGACGCCCCGGTTCACCTCGCCGAGCACGTTCTCCGCCGGGATGCGGCAGTCCTCGAAGACGAGTTCGCAGGTGTCCGAGCCGCGCATGCCGAGCTTGTCCAGTTTCTGCGCCGTACGGAAACCCCGCATGTCCTTCTCGATCAGGAAGGCGGTGACCGAGCGGGAGCCCTCCTCCTTCGGCGCGGTGCGCATGTAGGTGAGGATCACGTCGGCGCGGGGTCCGTTGGTGATCCACATCTTCGAGCCGTTGGCGAGCCAGCTGCCGTCGTCCTGGCGCTCGGCACGGCAGCTCATCGAGCCCACCACGTCGGAGCCTGCGCCCGGCTCGGACATGGCGAGCGCGCCCAGCATCTCGCCGCTTACGAGTCCGGGTACGAAGCGCTCGCGCTGTTCCTCCGTGCCGTTCAGGTACAGGTTGTTCAGGCACAGGTTGGAGTGCGCGCCGTAGGACAGCCCCACGGAAGCCGAGGCCCGGGAGATTTCCTCCATGGCGACCACGTGGGCCAGATAGCCGAGCCCGGTGCCGCCGTGCTCCTCCGGGACGCTGATGCCGTGCAGCCCCAGCTCGCCCAGCTTCGGCCAGAGGTCGGCGGGGAACTCGTTGCTCGCGTCGATCTCGGCGGCCCGGGGCGCGATCTCCTCCTCGGCGAAGCGGCGCACGGTCTCGCGCAGGAGGTCGATCTCTTCACTGATGCGGGTGTTGATCATGAGGCTCGGCGCGCTCCGGTGTCAGTGCGTGGTGGTGGTGTGATGGGCCCGGCCCGAGAGCCGGTCCTTGAACCGCCGCGTGTAGGGCAGCCTGGTGCGGCCCACGGCGGCGATTCGCTCCTCGGCCATGCGGTCGGCCGCCTGCCAGCTCGGTATCCCGTCGCGCTCGGCGATGTCGAATATCCGGCCGAGGTTATTGTAGATGAGTGAGACCTGGCGGTGGGCGCGCTCCTTGTCATAACCCTGCAGTTCGATGGCCACGTTGATCAGGCCGCCGGCGTTGATGGCGTAGTCCGGCGCATACAGGATGCCGCGCTCCTCGAGCGCCGTGCCCCAGGCATCGGACTCCAGCTGGTTGTTGGCGCTGCCGGCGACGATGCTGCATTTCAGGCGGGGCACGGTGTCCTCGTTGATCACGCCGCCGAGTGCGCAGGGCACGAACACGTCCATGTCCAGGTCGTAGATGTTCTGCATGAGTACGGCATCCGCGCCGTACTCGTCCACCACCGACTGGATGCGCTCGTCGTTGATGTCGGTGACGGTCACGCGGGCGCCGCGCTGGCGCAGCATGTGGACGAGATGGCGGCCGACGTGGCCGACACCCTGCACGCCGAAGCTGAGCTTGCCGAGGTCGCCATGGCCGAAGCGGCGCTCGGCGCAGGCCTCGATGCCCTTCAGCGTGCCCAGCGCCGTGAACGGGGACGGGTCGCCGCTGCCGCCGTGCACCTCGTGCACGCCCACCACCCGGTCGGTCTCCTGGAAGATGTGGTCCATGTCGTCGACGGTGGTGCCCACGTCCTCGGCGGTGATGTAGCGGTTGTACAGCGACCCGATGAAGCGGCCGAGCATGCGGAACAGCGCCTCGCTCTTGTCCTGCTCCGGGTCGCCGATCACGACCGCCTTGCCGCCGCCGAGGTTCAGCCCCGAGACCGCGGCCTTGTAGGTCATGCCCCGCGACAGCCTCAGCACGTCGCGCAGCGCCTCCTCCTCGTTGACGTACGGCCACATGCGCAGCCCGCCCAGTGCCGGGCCGAGCACGGTGGAGTGGATCGCCACGATCGCCCTCAGGCCGGTCGGCCGATCCTGGAAGAACACCACCTGCTCGTGGCCGCGATCGCTCATGGTGTCGAACAGCTCCATATTCCCCTCCTGGAAAAGCACGGCGACGGGCCCTGTCCGCAGCGTCCACGGGGGCATGCCGTGGTTGTCCGTGAGCCTGTGATTATAGGCTCCGGCGCCATCGGTTGCAGCCGAAACGATCTGCCCTGGGGTGCGCCACCCTGGCCGGTGGAAGGCTGCTGCGCCGCCGTCGGTGTGCTTTTTTTTGCGCGGCCATTCTGCTAGTTTCCGCCGGTCTGCGGGCGCGACAGGGCGCGCCCGGGGACACCTCAGAATCCAAGGAATTCTCAGAATGGTTCGATTCCCGCGATTGCGGTTCGTCCGCATGAGCCGATTCCCGGCGGCGCTGCTGACCGTGTTCGTCCTGGCGGCGCCTGCCGGCGGCCAGACCACCCTCGGCCAGGTGCTCGACGAGCAGTCCGAGGTCAACCGCTCCGCCCAACGCTCCCAGGTGCGCATCAGCCAGCTGGCCGACCAGACCTCCGAGCTGCTCGGCGAGTACCGGGTGACCACCCAGCAGCTCGACCGCATCCGCATCTACAACGACAACCTGCAGCAGCTGGTCGAGGACCAGGAAGACGAGAAGGCCTCCATCACCCGCCAGCTCGAGGAGTTCGGCGACGTGGAGCAGGGCATCGTGCCGCTGATGCTGGAGATGATCTCCGACCTGCGCGCCTTCATCGAGCTGGACATGCCGTTCCAGCTGCGCGAGCGCATGGACCGGGTCACACGGCTGGAGGACAATATGCAGCGCTCGGATCTGACGGTCTCGGAGAAGTACCGCCAGATCATGGAGGCGTACAAGGAGGAGGCCCGCTTCGGCCGCAACATCGAGGCCTACACCGGCAGCATCGGGATCGACGGCGTGGACACCCGCGTGACGTTCCTGCGCGTCGGCCGGATCCTGCTTGCCTACCAGACCGCGGACCGCTCTCGCACCGGCTTCTGGAATAAGCAGGCCCGCCAGTGGGAGGAGCTCGACTCCTCGTACCGGCGCCCCATCACCGACGGCATCGCCATCGCCAGGAAACAGGCCGCGCCGCAGCTGCTGACGCTGCCGGTGCCGGCTGCGGAGCGGGAATGATGAGCGCCTCGATCCGCAGGACGGCCGGCCGCCTGGCCCTGACACTCGTCCTGGCGGCGGGTGCCGGCACCGCAGCGGCCCAGGACGCCCCCCGGGACATGAACGAGCTGCTGCAGAGCGTCCGCGAGCAGGGACAGCGGCTCACCGAGGAGAACCGGCGGCGGGAACAGGAATTCCTGGAGAAGCGTAACCAGCAGCAGGCATTGCTGGAGAGCGCGAAGCGTTCGCTGGCGGAGGAGCAGCGCCGCAGCGAGCGTCTGAAGACGCAGTTCGACGAGAACGAGCGCCAGCTCGAGGAGCTGAACGAGACGCTGCGCATCCGGGTGGGCGACATGGGCGAGCTGTTCGGCGTCGTACGCCAGACCGCCGGCGAGGTGAACGGCATGGTGGACACCTCCCTCATCACGGCCGAGTTCCCGGACCGGGGCGCGGTCGCGACCCGGCTCGCCTCGGCCCGCGGCCTGCCGTCCATCGCGGATCTCAGGGCGCTGCAGGTGCTCATCCTGGAAGAGATGGCGGGCTCGGGCGACGTCGACCGCTTTGCCGCCACCATTCGCAATGCCGCGGGCCAGGAGGAGAGCGCCGAAGTGGTGCGCGTGGGCCTGTTCAACGTGATCACCGGCGACCGTTTCCTGCAGTACGACCCGGCTGCCGACGAACTGCAGGAGCTGGCGCGCCAGCCGGACGAGCGTTTCCGCAGCCTGGCGGAGAACCTCTACACGGCGCGGGAAGGTAACGCCCGCATGGCCGTGGACCCCAGCCGCGGCGCCCTGCTCAGCCTGGTGGTGCAGTCGCCGAGCCTCGGCGAACGCATCAACCAGGGCGGCACCGTGGGCTATACCATCATCGCCATCGGCTGCATCGGTCTGCTGATCGCATTGTGGCGTCTGCTGGCGCTGCTGGTCACCGGCCGCAAGCTCAGGTCTCAGCTCAAGCGTGATAGCGCCTCGGAGGGCAATCCGCTCGGCCGCATCCTGAAGGTGTTCGAGGACAATCAGCACATCGATACCGAGACCCTGGAGCTGAAGCTCGACGAGGCCATCCTGCGCGAGACGCCCCGCCTGGAACAGGGTCAGGGCTGGATCAAGGTGATCGCGGCGGTGGCGCCGCTGCTGGGTCTGCTCGGCACGGTGGTGGGCATGATCCGCACCTTCCAGGCCATCACCCTGTTCGGCACGGGCGACCCGAAGCTCATGGCCGGCGGCATCTCCCAGGCGCTGGTTACCACGGTGCTCGGCCTGGTGGTGGCCATCCCGCTGGTCTTTCTGCACAGCCTGGTCGCCGCGCGCAGCCGCTCGATGGTGGAGGTGCTGGAAGAGCAGAGCGCGGGCATGATCGCGCGCCACTCCGAGAGGGGCGTCTAACGGTCAGCCGGGACGGTCAGGATGTATCTGCTCGAGTCCGCCTTCATCGCCATCCGCAGCTTCTTCGAGGCCGGCGGCGACGTGCTCTGGGCCATCCTGGCGGTGACCACACTCATGTGGACCCTGATCATCGAGCGCTTCTGGTTCTTCCGCTGGGTGCTGCCGGGGCTGGAGCGGCGCTCCGTCGAGGAATGGGAGCAGCGCGACGACACCACCTCCTGGTTCGCTCGGCGTATACGCGACCAGCTGATCTCGGAGATCTCGGTGGAGAGCCACCGCTACATCCTCATGATCAAGACGCTGATGGCCATCCTGCCGCTGCTGGGTCTGCTGGGCACCGTCACCGGCATGATCCTGGTATTCGACGTGATGGCCTTCGCCGGCACCGGCAACGCGCGCCTGATGGCCGGCGGCGTCTCGGCTGCCACCATTCCCACCATGTCGGGCCTGGTCGCCGCCCTCTCGGGGCTGTATCTGGCCACCTATCTCGAACGCCGGGCCGGCAAGGAAGTCCAGCGCTTCGAGGAGATGCTGGTAAGCCAGTGAGCGGCCGGCGGAGCAGACCATGCGCAGAAGGCTGAAACGGCACGACGAGGAGGCGGAGATCAATATCACGCCGATGCTCGACATCGTGTTCATCATGCTGATCTTCTTCATCGTCACCACCTCCTTCGTGAAGGAGTTCGGCGTGGACCTGAACCGCCCGTCCAACGAGCCGCCGGAAGACCAGAAGCTCTCGGAGGTGATCGCCATCCGCATCAGCGACACGGGCCAGATCTCCATCAAGGGGCGGCCCACCGACATCCGCGCCGTGCGCGCCAACATCGAGAGCGGCCTTGCAGTTGATCCGGACGCGGCGGTGGTGATCGCGGCGGACCGCAACGCGGATGCCGGCATCCTGGTGCGGGTGGTGGACCAGGCGCGGGTGGCGGGCGCCAGCAAGGTGTCACTGGCGGCACTGGCCGACTGACCGGGGGAAGCCCATGGCCCGCAAGCATTCGACACCCGAGGAAGAGACGGAGATCAACATCACGCCGATGCTCGACATCGTGTTCATCATGCTGATCTTCTTCATCGTCACCACCTCCTTCGTGAAGGAGACGGGCATCGATCCCATGCGGCCGGAGGCGCAGACGGCGGAGGCACGCCCGCGCGGCAACATCCTCATCGGCGTGGACGAGACCGGCGACATCTGGATGAACAAGCGCGAGGTGGAGCTGAACCAGGTCCGCCAGATGGTGGAGGACGCCCTCACCGAGAACCCGGAGAGCTCGGCGATCATCATCGCCGACCAGGAGTCGCCCACCGGCACCTTGATCGACATCATGGATCAGGTGAGACTCGGAGGCGTGATCGATATATCGGTGGCCGCCGAGCCGGAGGGTACTTGAGCATGACGGGCACGCAGCAGCCGGACGGCAACCCGGGGGAGGGGCCATGAGGTTCCTGGTCTCCCTCGGTGCCGGCGTCCTGGTGGCCCTCGGCCTGTTCCTGCTGATGCACCAGCTGATCTCCGGCTCCCCCGACATCCGCAAGGACGACGACGACCGGCTGTCGCTGGATTTCGTCCGCGTACAGCAGGACGAGATCGAGAACGTCAAGGAGCGCAAGCCGCCGCCGGAGCCCGAGAAGCCGAAGGAGCCGCCGCCGCCGCCGAAACTGAGCCAGCCGTCCCGGGACAAGCCGCGGCCGGACCTGCCGCGCATGGAGACCCCCCGCATCAACATGCCGGCAAGCGCGGGCGGCGGGCCCTACCTCGGCCAGTGGAGCGCCGGCGACCCGGGTGCGGAGGGCGACGTCATCCCCATCGTGCGCATCGAGCCTCAGTGGCCGCGGGAGGCGCTCATCGAGGGTATCAGCGGCTGGGTGCTGATCGAATTCACCATCAACGAGGACGGTACGGTCTCGGACCCCGACGTGGTGGACGCGGAGCCGCGGCGCATGTTCGAGCGCAATGCGCTGCGTGCGATCTACAAGTGGAAGTTCAAGCCGCGCATCGTGGACGGCAAGCCGGTGAAACGCCGGGCCACCCAGCGTATCGACTTCAACATCGACGAGGCGACATGAGCGGACGGGCGGGTTCACCGGCAGGCACGGCGGCACGCGCAGTGGCCGCGCTGGCAGCCATGGCGGCAACGGCCGTCCTGCTCGCGCTGGCCCCCGCCCCGGCGCTCGCCCAGGGCAAGGTCTGTCTCGACACCACGGCGGTGGAGCGCGACGACCCGGGCAGCACCATGGGCGAGCTCGCGTACAAACGGCTGTCGAAGGTCCACGACCTGATGGGCGAGGAGCGCTACGACGAGGCCCTCGCCGAGATCGGCAGGATGGAGTCCATGCGCCTTAACGACTACGAGAAGGCGCTCATGTGGCAGACCTACGGCTTCATCCACTCGGCCCGGGGCGAGTTCGGCAAGGCCATCGACTATTTCGAGCGCAGCCTGGCCGAGGACGCCCTCAGCACCCAGGCCCAGCAGGGCATGCTCTACTCGCTGGCCGGCCTGTACCAGTCCGAGGGCCGCTACGCGGACGCCATCGAGACCATGCGCACCTGGTTCCGCTACGCCGAGGAGCCCGACGCCGGCGCCTACATCCTGGTGGCCGGCAGCTTCGCCGAGCTGGAGCGCTACGCCGAGGCCCTGCCCTGTGTGCAGCTGGCCATCGAGAAGGCGGACGAGCCCAGGGAGTCCTGGTACCAGCTGGAGCTCGCGATCCACATGGAGGAAGACCACTACCGTGCGGCCGCCGACGTGCTGCGCAAGATGATCCGGCTGTGGCCGGACAAGCGCCGTTACTGGGACACCCTGTCCGGCGTCTACCTGGAGGTGAAGGAGGACCAGCTGGCGCTGGCCACCATGATGGCCGCCTACAACCGGGGGCTGATCACCGACGGCGCCAGGATACTGAACCTGGTGCGGCTGAACCTGTACCTGGACAACCCCTATGTCGGCGGCCGGATCCTCCAGCGCGGGCTCGATGAGGGCCGGGTCGAGCGTGACGTGGACAACCTGAACCTCCTGCGCTCCGCCTGGACCTCGGCAAAGGAATACGACCGCGCCGTGGCGGTCATCGACCAGCTCGGCCGGATCACCGGTGATCCCCGCTACTATATGGACAAGGCGAGCATCCTGAACGAACAGGCCCGCTGGGAAGGCGTGATAACGGCGGCCCGGCAGGCTCTGGACGCCGATACCGAGACGCCTGCCCGGGCCTGGCTGCTGATGGGCATGGCCTACACCGAGCTCGACCGCCTGGGCGAGGCGCTGGAGGCCTTCGACCGGGTGCGCGAAACCGGCGACGCCAGGGAGCGCCAGAACGCAGCCGCCTGGATCGCCTTCGTCCGCGACCGCCAGGCCGTGGAGGCGGCGCGGGTCGCCTCCGGCTGAGCCTGCGTGTCGGGGATCTCCCCGGCTTCTGTCAGGATTCCGGCTCGAGCCGTTCCCCGCCCAGGGCTAACGGCGTCCCGGCCTCCGGGTGCAGGTCGGGCTCTTCGAGGTGTTCCAGGATGCGCGCCCGCGACAGTGTGGCCAGCGCGGCGGGCGCATGGCCCGCGCTCTCTATCGGCTCCAGCAGCGTGACGCGCAGGCGATTGGGGCGGGGGAGCAGCCGGCTCGCGGGCAGCGCGTGGCGGGAGCCGTGGATCACGGCCGGTACCAGGGGTGCGCCCGCCTTGACCGCGACGGCGAATGCCCCGCCCCGGAACCGGCGCAGGCCGGGCTCGTCGTGAAATGTACCCTCCGGGAAGAATGCCAGCGACTCGCCGACGTGGGCCCGGCGCAGGATGGTGCGGGCATCCCGCGCGCTGCGGCCGTGATGGAAGCGCTCGACGAACTGCACGCCGATGCGGCGCAGCAGGAAATGCGCCAGCGGCACTTTCTGCATCTCGCTCTTGATGACGAAGGCGAAACGGGGCGGCAGCGCCGCACAGAGGATGATGCCGTCGAGGTAGCTGGCATGGTTGGCCACGACCACGCAGGGGCGCCCCGGCAGCCGCGGGCCGTGCTCGAGTGCCGGGCCCATGCCGGTGGCCAGGAACAGGCAGCGTGCGGCCGCCCGGGCCGCGGCCCGGCGCCGCCCGAGCCCCGGCAGCACGCTCACCAGCAGCAGCGCGACCGGGACGCAGGTGAGGAACACCGCGGCGAACCAGAGGCCGTAGAATGCGTGCCACGCCTCGCGCAGAAGTCGGTTCAGTCTGGCCATGTCCCCTCAGCGTAGCGGCTTCGCGTTGCAGAATGTGAACCCGGTCACGTTATGTTAATGCTTCGGGGAATCTGTGACAGGGGTCACGCCCCCCCGGCGGGCACCCGGACATACTCGCTCTCCGGTCCGCAGAGCGGGCCGCACCCGGCGAGCAGCGAGCAAGATACACAAGATGAGCTACAGCCCAGCGCGCAAATCCACCGACGAAGCCGCCGTGAGTGCGGATTCCGAGACGATGATCGACAAGTTCCTCGACGCCATCTGGATGGAGCGGGGCCTGTCGAAGAACACGCTCGGTGCGTACCGCGCCGATCTCATGGCGCTGGCCCGGTTCATCGCCGACGACGGCAGGGAGATCGTCCTGGCGCAGAAGCCGGATCTGCTGGCCTTCATCGCCTGGCGGGTCGAGCAGGGCGCCAAGCCGCGCTCCACCGCAAGGCAGCTCTCCAGCTTCCGCCGCTTCTACCGCTATCTTTGCCGCGAGGGCGTGATCGCCGAGGACCCGACGGCGGACATCGAGATGCCGCGTATCGGTCGTTCGCTGCCGAAGTCCCTCACCGAGGAGGAGGTGGAGGCCCTGCTGGATGCGCCGAACACGGACGAGCCTCTCGGCCACCGCGACCGGGCCATGCTGGAGCTGCTCTACGCCACCGGGCTGCGGGTCTCAGAGCTGATCAATCTCAAGCAGAACCAGGTGAACCTGAACCAGGGGGTGCTGCGCATCGTCGGCAAGGGCGACCGGGAGCGGCTGATCCCGCTCGGCGACGAGTCACAGCGCTGGATCAGGGAATTCATGGAAGGCCCCCGGGTCGAGATACTGCTGGAGCGCCAGACCGACTACATGTTCCCCACCCGCCGCGGCGACCGCATGACGCGGCAGGCGTTCTGGCACATTATCAAGCGTTACGCACAGAAAGCCGGCGTGAAGAAGAAGCTCTCCCCTCATACACTGCGCCATGCCTTCGCCACCCACCTGCTGAACAACGGGGCGGACCTGCGCGTGGTACAGCTGCTGCTCGGCCACAGCGACCTGTCCACTACTCAGATCTACACCCACGTGGCACGGGAGCGGCTGAAGGACCTGCACGGCGCCCATCATCCCCGGGGCTGATCAGGCCCGAACGGGACCGATCGCAGGCGCCGGATCCGGCGCACCCTTTGCTACAATGCGCCGCGCCCGGCACCGGTGCGGGAACGATGGGCGGGCCGCCTTGTCCCATGTGCATGTTCCCGGCCTCCGCTGCGGGCCGCCAATAGTCAGACTGAGGATTCCCCATGCGTAGTGTCATCGGATCGCTGTTGCTCGCCGCCGCGCTGACCGCCGGCCTCGCGCCCGCCGCCCGCGGCGAGGTGGACGAGGACCTGGCGCACGTCCGTGCGGAGATCACCGAGCGCTTCCCGCAGCTCGAGCCGGAGAGTATCAACGAGGGTCCGATCCCCGGCTTCTACGAGATCCGCCAGGGCGTGCTGGTGGCCTACGTCACCACCGACGGCCGCTACCTGTTCCAGGGCGACCTGATCGATCTCGAGACCAGCACCAACCTGACCGACGCGGCCATGAACGGCGAGCGCAAGCGCCTCATGGATTCGGTGCCGGACGAGGACGCCATCGTCTTCGCCCCCGCCGAGCCGGCGCATACGGTCACCATCTTCACGGATATCGACTGCGGCTTCTGCCGCAAGCTGCACCGCGAGATCGACGACTACAACGACGCCGGCATCGCCGTGCGCTATCTGCTGTATCCGCGCAGCGGACCCGGCCAGCCGTCGTGGCAGAAGTCGGAGAGCGTCTGGTGCGCCGAGGACCAGAACACCGCGCTCACGCGGGCCAAGAACGGGCAGCCCGTGCAGTCCCGGGCCTGCGACGCCGCCATGGTGAAACGTCACTTCGACCTGGGCCGTGAAGTCGGCCTGCGGGGCACGCCAGCCATCGTCACCGAGACAGGGGAGCTGGTCAGCGGCTACCTGCCGCCGGCGCAGCTGCTCGAGCGTCTGGAAGCCTCCGCGACGGAGTAGGAGTGCGGAGCGCGGCTCAGCGCTCCAGATGCTGCAGCTTGTCCGGGACGCCCTCCCATTCCTTGGCATCGTCCGGCGGATCCTTCGCCTCGGTGATCACCGGCCAGTCCCTGCTGAGCTCCGCGTTCAGCTCCAGGAACTTCTCCTGGCCGGCCGGCAGCTCGTCCTCGGAATAGATCGCCTCCACCGGGCATTCGGGTTCGCACAGCGTACAGTCGATACACTCTTCCGGGTCGATGACCAGGAAGTTCGGTCCTTCGTGGAAGCAGTCCACCGGGCAGACTTCCACGCAGTCCGTGTATTTGCACTTGATACAGCTCTCAGTGACGACGAAGGTCATTGTTACCTCTGCTTGCCGTTGACTCGTGACCCGTGGGCATGGAGGCCGGATTATGCCATAGAGTCCGGCCGTCGCTCAGAGCCGGATACGGGGGGCCGTGTGGCTGTGTACGCCCCGGTCGCGGCCGGCATCCTCGAAGTAGCGCTCGAGGGCGAAGCGGACGCTGGGGAAGGAAATCTCGCCCCAGGGAATCTGCTCCTCGCGGAACAGCGCCACCTCCAGGCTCTCGTCGCCGGCGCCGAACTCGCCCAGCAGACGCGCCGTGTAGAACACGTGTACCTGACCGGCCTGAACCACGTCGAC
>CAYRZI010000085.1:3783-11780 GCA_964428605.1 uncultured Woeseiaceae bacterium | reverse complement strand
ACGTCGTCGATGGTGCGCAGATAGTGGATGCCGGGCAGGTCGGCGCCGGGCGACTGGAGTTTCAGTACCCGGCTGCCGGTGGCGATGACGCAGTGGTCCCAGTCGACGCTGCCGCCGTCCTCCAGTTCGGCGCAGCGGCCTCCGGTATCCAGTGCCGTGACCCGCGTCGAGACGCGCAGGTCCACGCCGGCCTGCTCATAGAAGGCAGGCGGTTTGAAGTACAGGCGGCTGCGCTCGAGTTCGCCGGCGAGGTATTTCTTCGACAGGGGCGGGCGCTGGTAGGGCACCCAGGCTTCCTCGCCGGCCAGCACGATGCGGCCGTCGTAGTCTCGCTGCCGCAGTGTGCTCACCAGCTGACCGGCCGCGTGGCCGGCGCCGATAACGAGGGTCGTTTCACTCATCGCCGTATCCCCTGCCGCCTACATGGCGCTGATGCCGCCGTCGATCTTGAGTTCCGCGCCGGTGACGAACTTCGACTCGTCCGAGGCGAGGTAGAGCACCGCGTAGGCGACGTCGTCCGGATCGCCGATGCGCCCCAGCGGTATCTGCCGCGTGAGCTTGTCCAGTCCCTTCTGCCGGCCGACGGCGTCAAGCATGCCGCTGAGGATGGGCGTGTCGATGAACACCGGGTGCACCGAGTTGCAGCGGATGCCGTTGCCGCTGCGGGCGCAGTGCAGTGCCACGGATTTCGACAGGTGCCGCACCGCCGCCTTGGCCGAGTTGTAGGCGGCCATATTGTGGCCGGCGATGATGCCGGAGATGGAGGAGATGTTGACGATGCTGCCGCCGCCCGCGGCCGCGATCTTCGGGATGGCGTACTTGCAGCCGAAGAACACCGAGTCGAGATCCACCGCGTGCACGTGACGCCAGTTCTCGAAGGTCTCGTCCTCGACGCTCGCCATGGAACCGATGCCGGCGTTGTTAACCAGGATGTGCAGGCCGCCGAAGTGCGCCACGGTCTCGGCCACCACCTCGCGCCAGCGGTCCTCGTCGGTGACGTCCTGCACGAGGGCTACGGCGGAGCCCGGTCGCTCGGCGTTGATGGCCCGGGCCTGCTCCTCGGCACCGGCGAGGTTGATATCGGTGAGCGCCACCTGCGCGCCTTCCCGCGCCAGCATCCCGGCAATGGCCGCACCCAGCCCCTGCGCGGCGCCGGTCACCAGCGCCACCTTGTTTTCGACTCTGCCCACGTTGCCTCCTCGCTCGGGTTGCCGCCGCGGTATTCTAAGGGCGGCGGCCGGCCCCGCCTAATCGGGCCATCCGGTCTGCCGCCTCGTGCGCCGCCCGGGCGCAGGCCCGGCCCGCCACCGCTGCCGCCTGCTAGACTCGCCCGTTGCGGGACGCGGACCGGCAGCAGGAGAGAGCGATGGTGAAGGCGATACGCATCGAGGAGTTCGGCGGCCCCGAGGTCCTCCACTGGCGGGAAGTTGACGTGGGCGAGCCGGGTCCCGGCGAGGTGCGGCTGCGCCATACCGCCGTGGGCCTGAACTTCATCGACACCTACCATCGCTCGGGGCTGTACGCGCTGGAGCTGCCCAGCGGCCTCGGCAGCGAGGCGGCCGGTGTGGTGGAGGCGCTGGGCGCCGGCGTCGAGGGGCTGGAGATCGGCCAGCGCGTGGCCTACACCGGGCGGCCGCCGGACGCCTATGCCGAGGCCCGGCTGATCGCCGCCGACCTGCTGGTGCCGCTGCCGGACGCCATCGGCGACGAGACGGCGGCGGCCGCGATGCTGAAGGGCCTCACCGCCTGGTATCTGCTGAAGCGCAGCTATCCGGTGCGGTCCGGCGACACGGTGCTGCTGCACGCTGCCGCCGGCGGCGTGGGCCTCATTGCCGTGCAGTGGGCGAAGCACCTGGGTGCCACCGTCATCGGCACCGTCAGCACCGGGGCCAAGGCGGAACTGGCCCGCGCCCACGGCTGCGACCACATCGTCATGGCGGACAGCGACGACCTGGCCGGCGAGGTGCGGCGGCTGACCGGCGCCGGGGTGGCGGCCGTCTACGACTCGGTCGGCCGCGATACCTTCTTCGCTTCGCTCGACAGCCTGCGGCCCCACGGGGTGATGGTGAGCTTCGGCAACGCATCCGGGCCGGTCGAGCCCTTCGCGCCGCTGGAGCTCGCGGAGCGGGGCTCGCTGTACGTGACCCGGCCGGTGCTGTTCGATTTCATCTCCACCCGGGAGGCCCTGCTGGGGGCGGCCGGCGAGCTGTTCGAAGTCATCCGCAGCGGCGCGGTGAAGATCGAGGTCAACCAGCGCTATCCGCTGGCCGAGGCCGCCGAGGCGCACCGGGACCTGGAGGCGCGGCGCACGACCGGCTCCACCGTGCTCGTGCCCTGACCCTCAGGCGGGCTGCAGCGGCCAGATGAACGGCAGCACGATCATGACGACCACGAACACTACCAATGTGAGCGGCACGCCCACCCGGAGGTAGTCGGCGAACCGGTAGCCGCCCGGGCCCATCACCAGGATGTTGGCCGGATGGGAGATGGGGCTCATGAAGCTCGCCGCCGCCGCGACGGCCATGGCCATCATCGCGGTTTCCGGCGCGAGGCCCATGTCCGCCATCGCCGAGAGCACGATCGGCGCCATGATCACCACCAGCACGGCGGGAGGGATCACCACCGTGGACAGGGCGGTCATGGCATAGAGCGAGAAGATCACCGGCCAGGGGCCCGCATCGCCGGTCACCGACAGCACCTGGCCCGCGATCCAGGCCGCCGCACCGGTCTCCTGCATCGCCGTGCCCAGCGGCAGCATGCCGGCAATGAGGAAGATCGCCCGCCACTCGATGGCCCGGTAGGCCTGCTCCATGTTCAGGCAGCCGGTGAGCACCATGAGTGTGGCGCCGAAGACGGCGGCGATCTGGATGGGCAGCCAGCCCACGAGCACGCTGGTGACCACGCCCAGCATGATGCCGGCGGCCACCGGCGCCCGGCGGGTATCCGGAGGGGCCTTGCCCAGCGGGGTCAGTACCAGGAAGTCCGGGTCCCGCTCCAGCAGCTCCAGCTTCTCGCGGGGTCCCACCAGCAGCAGCGCGTCGCCGAGGGCCAGGCGCACGTCGCGCAGATCCTCCTCGACGGGCGCGCCGTTGCGCCAGATGCCGACCAGCTCCAGGCCGTAGCGCTCGCGGAAGTTGAGCTCCGCCACGCTCTTGCCCACCAGCGAGCTGCGCGGGTCCAGCGTGGCGTCCTGCATGGCCAGACGGCGGGACTCGAAGCTGGACAGCTTCATGGACCGTTTCGAATCCAGGTCGAGACCCTGCAGTGCCCGCAGCACGTCCAGGTCCTCCGGCTCGCCCTGGATCAGCAGCAGGTCGCCGCCGGCCAGTTCGGTATCCGGCCCCGGCAGCAGCTCCAGGTTCGCGTCACGGAAGGTCGCCAGCACCTTGAAGTCGAACACGTCGGTGAGACGGGTGCGGCCGAGCGTGCGGCCGGCGAGCTCCGACTCCCGGGGCACGCGCACCACGAACAGGCGGTCGTCGGCGCCGTAGCGCTTGGTGACCTCGTCGGAGCCGAGCAGGGCCACCTGGCTGAAGTCCTCCACCTCGTGCAGGGTCTCCATCGTCTCCTTGCGGCCCTGCAGCAGCAGCCGGTCGCCGGCGCGAAGCGGCACGTAAGCCAGGCCGGTGCGCCGGGGCGGCTGGTCGCGGCGCTGGATGGCCAGGAGATCCACGCCGAAGCGCTGCCGGAACCCGATGTGCGCGGCCAGATCGCCGACCAGCGGCGAGGAATCGGCCAGCACCACCTCCGCGTGCGCCAGCTGCTCGGCGACCATGGACTGCAGCACCGGTGCCTCGCGCTCGATGACCAGGTCGCTCAGCCTGCGCAGGTCGCTGAACCGGTCCAGCTGCCCCTGCACCAGCAGCTCGTCGCCGGCCCGCAGGGTGGTCTGGCGATTCGGCAGGGTCTCGCTGCGGCCGAAACGCTGCAGCGCCAGCACCACCAGGTCGGCGGCGGAGGTGATGCGGCTCTCGCCCAGGGTCTTGCCCACCAGCATGGAGTCCTGGGGGATGCGCAGCGTGAAGGTTCGCTCGGCCAGCTTGTACTGGGAGCGCAGCGCCCGCTGGCTGCGGCCCCGGTCGCGCTGCTCCGCCTTGCGCTTCGGCAGGAACAGGCGGCCCACCAGGGCCACGAACAGCGTCCCCGTCAGCATCACCACCACGCCGACGGGGGTGTAGTCGAACAGCCCGAAGGGCTCGTGACCGCCGGCGCCCATCGCATTGCTCACCAGCAGGTTCGGCGGCGTGCCGATCATGGTCATCAGTCCGCCGAGCAGGCTGGCGTAGGCCAGTGGCATCAGCAGCCGGGACGCCGGCACGCGGGTGCGCCGCGCGATGTCCACCACCACCGGCAGCATGAGTGCGGCGACGCCGATGTTGTTCATGAAGGCGGACAGGAAGCCGGCGGTGAGCATGATGACCACGATCATCGCCACTTCCTGGCGTCCCGCCAGGCGCATGACCTGCCGGCCGATGACATTGGCGATACCCGTCCGCGTCAGTCCGTCCGAGAGGATGAACATCGCCCAGACGGTGATCACGGCGGTGTTGGAGAAGCCGCTGAAGGCTTCGTCGGGCGAGACCAGGCCGGTGATCGCCAGCGTGCCGAGGACCAGCAGGGCCACCACGTCCATGCGGATCCACTCGCCGATGAACAGCACGAGGGCCGCTGCCAGGATGGCGAGGACGAGAGCGATCTCGAACGTCATGTACCCGGTTCCGGCCTCCCCGCCACCGTGTCTACTGGCGGCGGACGATGACGCTGCCGATGGAATAGCCGGCGCCGAAGGAGCAGATCACTCCGAGGTCGCCGGCGGCGAGTCCCTCCCGGTGGCGATGGAACGCGATGACGGAGCCGGCCGATGCGGTGTTGGCGAATTCGTCCAGCACGACGGGCGCCTCGTCCTCGCTCGCGTCGCGGCCGAGCAGACGCTTCACGACCAGGCGGTTCATATTGAGGTTCGCCTGGTGCAGCCAGTAGCGCCTGACGTCGGCAACGTCGATGCCTGTCGCGCGCAGGTGCTCGTCGATGTGGTCGGCAGCCATGGGCGAGACTTCCTTGAATACCTTGCGGCCCTGCTGGCGGAACAGTTTGCCGCTGTCGAGGAAATCGGCCTCCGGCCCGCGGTTGATGAACCCGAAGTCGTTGCGGATGTTGTTCGAGTAGAGCGTGGCGAGCTTCGTGCCCAGCACCTCCCAGCGTTCCTCTGCCCGGCTCTCGTCCGCGCGTTCCAGCACCACGGCCGTGCAGACGTCGCCGAAGATGAAATGGGCGTCCCGGCTGCGCCAGTTGATGTGGGCCGAGGTGAGTTCCGGGTTCACCATCAGCACCCGCTGCGCGGAGCCGCCCGCGATGGCATCGACGGCGTTCTGCAGGCCGAAGGTGGCCGAGGAGCAGGCCACGTTCATGTCGTAGGCGTAGCCGCCCGCGCCGATGGCCTGCTGCACCTCGATGGCCAGCGCGGGGTAGGGCCGTTCCAGGTTGGAGCAGGAGAGGATGACCGCGTCGATGTCGCTGCCCGCGAGACCCGCGTTGCCCAGTGCCTGCCGTGCGGCGGCCACCGAGATCTCGGCGCTGAGCGACAGCTCGTCCTCGCCGCGCTCGGGGAATACCGGCCACATGCGTTCCGGGTCCAGGATGCCCTCCCGCGTGTACACGTAGCGGTGGCGTATGCCGGAGGCGTTCTCGATGAATTCCGGGCTGGATTTCTCGGGGGGTTCCACTTCGCCCGCGGCCACCGCCGCCGCGTTCTCGGCCAGGAAACGGTCGACGTAGGCGTTGTAGGCTGTCACCAGTTCCTCGTTGTCGATGCCCTGCTCCGGCACCCAGAGTCCGGTTCCGCTGATGACGACAGCTGTGCCCATTTCGTTCCTTTGCCCGGGGAAAACGGTACTGTAGCGACTCGCGCCCCGGCTTGCACAGTACGTTGTTCAGTCCAGGAAGGAACGGATGATGCCCGCCCTGGCATGCGCGCCCGGACCCGCCTCGGCCAGCATGCCGCGCGGGCAGAGCTCCGCGGCTGCCCGGGTGCCCCGGTCGCGCACGTCGTCCGGTTCGGCGATGAACAGCGCGGCCTGCTCCAGCCCGGGCAGGGCGGCGGCCACGTCCCGGGCGAGACAGCACTCGGCCAGCGCCGCGTAGCCCTCCGGCCGGCGCAGCAGGTCCAGGGTCTGGGCGTGCAGCCGGCCCGGATCCAGGTCCGGGGTGCGGCGGCGGATGCTCGCGGTGCTCCGGGCATACCAGGGCCAGTTCAGCTCCCGGTCCCGCAGCATGGTCCAGGCGGCGAGCAGGTGGCCGCCGTCCCGGCGCGGCGCCAGCGGGATGCAGTAGTCGGCGGCCAGCTCGTCCCGTTCCGACGCGCCCGCGAGCAGTATGCCCTCGAAGACGACGCGGCCGACGCGCCCGCCGCCGGCGCGGGCGAGCTCCAGTGCCACCGGGGCCGCCGTGAAGGTGGCGACGACGTCCACCCGGGGCCAGTCGAGTTCCTCCAGCAGGCGCAGCAGATCGGCGGCGAAGCGTTCCGGCGTTGCCTCTGCGGCCGGTGTGGATTCGCCGCAGCCCGGCGGGTCCGGCGTCAGCGTGGGCCGGTCGGCGGCCAGAGCGTCGGCCAGCGGCGCGGCGCTGGCCGCGCTGCCCGGCAGCTCGGGCAGGAGCAGCACCGGGGCGTGCCGGGAGGTCGGGCCCGCCAGGCGCAGGCGCAGCTGCTCACCGGCCCTGGGTTGCCAGTACGCGTGACGGGCGTGCGTGGAGGTGCCGGCCCCGATGCCGCCGGGCAGCCGCACGCCGGCCACGTAGTCCCCGTGATTGGCGAAGAGCTGCCTGAGGCGGTCCCGCCAGACGTTGCGGTCGGCGGGCAGCGGCTCGCGCAGCACGCCGTCGGGCAGGCGCTCCGGCAGCCGCTCGAGATGGGTGTAGAGCACGTCGTCCCGGCGGCACATGACCACCGCCGGATCCGTGAGGCCTGCCAGGGCCGGCACCGGGTCGTAGCGCATGGCCGCTGCATAGGCCGCGGCATAATCGCGGCCGGCCAGCAGGAGGTCGAGTGCGTAGCGGTGCAGCGCAGAGGGCGCCGGCAGCTCCATGGCGAGGCGGTGCTCCGCGGTATGGGAGAACCAGGGGAAGAAGCGGTGCAGGTCGCGCACCCGGGCCCAGGTGGACGCCAGGTAGGCGCCGTCGCCGGTCACCCGGAACGGCGCCATGTAGCGCTCGATGAAGGCGTCCGAGACCGGCTCGGCGGGCACGGACAGCCCGTCCATCACCACGAGGCTGGCGCGGCCCGGATGGCGCACGGCGAACTCCAGCGCGATCTTGGAGCTGGTGTGGTAGCCGTACACGGGGCAGGCGGGCAGGCCGAGCGCATCCAGCGTGGCCGCCAGCGCGTCGGCGAAATCGCCGATGTCCGGCGCGGCCGCGGCCAGCGGGTCCGAGTTGCCGTAGCCCGGCGTGTCCAGCGCGATGGCCGTCCAGCGGTCGGCCAGTGTCTCGATGAGCGGCTCATACAGCACGGAGGAGCGCGGCGAGTCGTGCAGCAGGACCACCGGCGGTCCGCTGCCGGCGGCCCGGAAGTGGACCTGGCCCCAGGGCAGGTTCGCATACCCCTTGTTGATCACCCTGCCTCCGTCAGCCGCAATACCCGCACCGGGCCCGCCCGTCAACGTTTCCCCGGGCCGCACCGAGCGCTTACACTCCCGGCGGCCCCGCCAGGCGGCCGCATCCAGTCTAGAGCATAGGAAGAGAGGCAGCATGCCCGATCGCAGCGATCGCTACCGCCCGCGAGTCCCGCGCTACGCCGCCCGGCACGAGATCCGCGGTGTCACCTACCACGTCAATCTCTGGGGCGACCGGGACGCACCGCTGCTGGTGCTGCTGCACGGCTGGGGCGACGCCGGCTCCACCTTCCAGTTCGTGGTGGACGCCCTCGCGCACGACTGGTTCGTCGCCGCGCCGGACTGGCGCGGTTTCGGCAAGTCCCGCCACCGCACCTACGGCTACTGGTT
>CAYRZI010000085.1:0-3683 GCA_964428605.1 uncultured Woeseiaceae bacterium | reverse complement strand
TGTTCGTGATCGGCGGCAATACGGACTTCGACTCGCCGGACATGCTCTGGGTGGACCCGGACCATGCCTTCGGCGCCTTCCCTCGCCTCACCAAGCTGACCATCCCGGGGGCCGGCCACATGGTGCACTTCGAGCAGCCCGAGGCCCTGGCCGCGGCCATCGAGGAGTTCATGCTCGACTGAGGCGGCGCCCTCGACAGCTGGTGATCCATCCACTACTGTACGCTGATACAGTAACAGCCCGTCCCGGCCAGCGCCGGGCCTGCCCGATGAACGACACCGCCGCTGAAAACCCGGAGCCGGAAGCCGCCGCGGAGGCGCCGGCCGACCACCTGGCCCGCCTGAACCCGGCCCAGCGGGAGGCGGCGGCCTGGGGCGAGCGTGCCGACGGCGGCTTCCGCGCCGGCCCGCTGCTGGTGATCGCCGGCGCCGGCACCGGCAAGACCATGACGCTGGCCCACCGGGTGGCGAACCTGGTGCTCGAGGGCGTGGACCCGGACCACATCCTGCTGCTCACCTTCACCCGGCGGGCGGCGGAGGAGATGCTGCGCCGGGCACGCGCCATCGTGCGCCGCTCGCTGAAGCTCTCGGAGGACTCCCGGGCGGTGCGCTTCGCCTGGTCCGGCACCTTCCATTCGGTGGCCAACCGGCTGCTGCGCCACTATGCGCGCAACGTCGGCCTGGACCCCGCGTTCTCGGTGCTCGACCGGGGCGATGCGGCAGACCTCATGGACCTGGTGCGCCACGAGCTGGGACTGAGTGCGAAGGCGCGGCGCTTCCCGAAGAAGGACACCTGCCTCGCCATCTATTCGCGCTGCGTGAACGCCCGCGAGGACCTGGGCGACTGCCTGCGCACGTCGTATCCCTGGTGCGGCGACTGGGAGCAGGAGCTGCGCGAGCTGTTCCGCCGCTACGTGGAGACCAAGCAGCAGCACCAGGCGCTCGACTACGACGACCTGCTGCTCTACTGGTATCACCTCGTGTCCGACGAGCAGCTGGCGGCGGCCATCGGCGGGCGTTTCGACCACGTGCTGGTGGACGAGTACCAGGACACCAACGTGCTGCAGGCCGAGATCCTGCACGCCATCAAGCCCAGCGGCGCCGGCGTGACGGTCGTGGGCGACGACGCCCAGTCCATCTATTCCTTCCGCGCCGCCGAGGTGGCGAACATCCTCGAGTTTCCCGGCCGCTATGCGCCGCCGGCCCGCGTGGTGACGCTGGAGCGCAACTACCGCTCGCTGCAGCCCATCCTGGATGCCGCCAACGCGCTGATTGCCGAGGGCGCTGCGCAGTACGACAAGCGGCTATGGTCGGAGCAGAAATCGGGCCAGCGGCCCCGCTACGTCACCGTCGAGGACGTGGACGCGGAGACCGACTACGTGGTGAGCCGGGTGCTGGCAAACCGGGAGGCCGGTCTCGAGCTGAAGCAGCAGGCCGTGCTGTTCCGCGGCGCTCATTCCAGCGACCGGCTGGAGCTGGAGCTCGTGCGCCGCAACATTCCCTACGTGAAATACGGCGGGCTCAAGTTCCTCGAAGCCGCCCATGTGAAGGACATGCTCGCGGTGCTGAAGTGGGCGGACAACCCGAAGAACCGGGTGGCGGCGTTCCGCGTGCTGAAGCTGCTGGAAGGCATGGGCCCGGCGCATGCGGGACGCTGCTTCGAGTACGTGGCGGCGGCGCACTATTCCCTGGCCGCGCTGGAGGCGTTCCGCCCGCCGCCGGCGTCCCGGGAGGACTGGCCGTCGCTGGCAGGGCTGATGCGCTCGCTGGCCGGGCAGCCGGCGGCCGGCGCCTGGCAGACCCAGGTGGCCGAGGTGCGGCGCTGGTACCAGCCGCACCTGGAGCGCCTGTACGACGCCGCCGAGCCGCGGGCGGCGGACCTGGAGCACCTGGAGCGCATCGCCGGCAAGTACGCGACCCGGGAGCGCTTCCTGTCGGAACTGACCCTGGATCCGCCGCAGTCCACCGGCGACCTGTCCGGCGATCCGCTGCTGGACGAGGACTACCTGATCCTGTCCACGGTGCATTCCGCCAAGGGCCAGGAATGGGACTCGGTGTTCGTCCTGAACGTCTCCGACGGCAGCTTCCCGTCGGAGTTCTCCACGGCGAGCCCCGATCTCATCGAGGAGGAGCGCCGGCTGCTTTACGTGGCCATGACCCGGGCGAAGCGCGACCTGCACCTGATCGCGCCGCTGCGCCATCACGTGACCCAGCAACACCGCCACGGCGACCGCCACGTCTACGGCGCCCGCAGCCGTTTCCTCACCGACGGGGTGCTGGCGGCGCTGGAGCCCGTGTTCCATGCCGCACCCGGCGCGGGGGAGGGCGGCGGTCTCGGCGTGAGCGACCGGCGCGTCGACGTGGCGGGCAGGCTGCGCGGCATGTGGTGAACCATCGGCGCAGTCGCGGCGCAGCCGCGGCGCTGCGGGCGCTGGTAGACTGATGTGACTGTCGCCGAGTTCATACGGCCACAAACGGGGGACCCGAACCATGCGCCGCAACCGTTTCCTCTTTCTCGCCCTCGCCGTGTTCCCGCCCGCCCTGGCGAGCGCCGATCTCGCCGCGACCCTGGAGGAGCAGGCACTGGCCGCCGAGCCACAGGTGATCGAGTGGCGCCGCCACTTCCACGAGCACCCGGAACTCAGCAACCGGGAGTTCGAGACGGCGGCGAAGGTGGCCGGGGAGCTCCGGGCCATGGGTCTCGAGGTGGAGACGGGCATCGCCCATACCGGGGTGGTCGCGTATCTCGAGGGCGGCAGGCCGGGCCCGCTGGTGGCCCTGCGGGCGGACATGGACGCGCTGCCGGTGACCGAGCGCGTGGACCTGCCGTTCGCGTCGAAGGCCAGGAGCACCTACCGGGGCCGCGAGGTGGGCGTCATGCATGCCTGCGGCCACGACACTCACATGGCCATGCTGCTCGGCGCCGCGCGGGCACTGACCGCCGTGCGTGACGAGTTGCCCGGCTCGGTCATGTTCATCTTCCAGCCGGCCGAGGAGGGTGCACCGGAGGGGGAGGAAGGCGGCGCCGAACTGATGCTGAAGGAAGGCATCTTCGACGAGCGCCTGCCGGAGGCCGTCTTCGGGCTGCACGTCAGCTCCATGCTGCCCGCGGGCATGGTCGGCTACCGGGCCGGCCCCGCGATGGCCAGCGCCGACAGATTCGAGATCACCGTGCGCGGACGCCAGACCCACGGCTCCCGGCCCTGGGGCGGCGTGGACCCGATCGTGGTCGCCTCCCAGATCGTGACGGCGGCGCAGAGCATCGTCAGCCGCCAGGTGGACATCACGGCGGCGCCGGCCGTGCTGTCCTTCGGCGTCATCGAGGGCGGCATCCGCAACAACATCATCCCCGACGAGGTGACGCTGATCGGCACCATCCGCAACTTCGACATGGACATCCGCCGGTCCATCCACGAGAAGCTCGAGCGCACCGCCCGCCTCACCGCCGAGAGCTACGGCGCCACGGCCGAGACCGTCATCGACCTCGGCTATCCGGTGACGGTGAACGACCCGGAGCTCACCGGGGAGATGCTCGACACCGTGGTGCGGGTCGCCGGGGAGGGCCGCGTGATCGAGGCCCCGCTCATCACCGGCGCCGAGGATTTCTCTTACTACGCCCAGCGCACGCCCGGGCTGTTCCTGTTCCTGGGCGTCACGCCGCCGGACCAGGACCCGATGACGGCG
>CAYRZI010000084.1:0-11971 GCA_964428605.1 uncultured Woeseiaceae bacterium | reverse complement strand
GCGCCGCCCCGGGCCAGCCGGAAGCCGACGAAGACCTCGTCGAAGATCAGCACGATGCCGCGGCGGCTGCACACCGCGCGCAGTTGCGCCAGCCATTCGGTGTAGGCGGCCCGGTCGAACGCCGCCTGGCGCTCGCTGTTCACCAGCGCGCCGTCGCCCGGCGCGTTCGCGTTCGGGTGCATCGCCTGCAGCGGATTGACGAGGACGCAGGCGATGTCGCGGCGGGTCTCCAGCACGGCCAGCGTGCGCTCCGACATCTCCGCCAGGGTGTAGACGTCGTCCACCCGGCGCTCGCTGCCGACGCCCGGCTGCACGCCGTCCCACCAGCCGTGATAGGCGCCGGAGAAACGTACGAGATAACGCCGGCCGGTGTGGAAGCGGGCGAGACGCACGGCCTGCATCACCGCCTCGGTGCCCGACATGTGGAACGATACCTCGTCCATGCCGGAGATCTCCTGCAGGCGGCGCACGTTGTCGGCGATCACCGGATGGTAAGGGCCGAGCACCGGGCCGAGCTCGCGCACCCGCCCGGCACCGCCCTCCATGCACTCCTTGTAGAAATCGCAGCCGAAGACGTTGACGCCGTAGGAGCCGGTGAGGTCCCAGTACCAGTTGCCGTCCAGGTCGCGAATGCGGTTGCCGGCAGACGCCTCCACCAGCGACCCGACCGGCAGGTGTTTCCGCACGTGGTCCCGGTACTGGAAGGGCACCCGGTAGGCGGAGGTGAAGGCCAGGTCCGAGACGCCGTCGGCCAGCGCGGCGCCGGCCGCGTTGGTCCTGGGGGCACGCTCGGCCAGAAGCGCGGCCAGACGCTCGAAACCGTGCCGCCGCCGCTCCGCGATCTCGGCCGGCGCGTCGTCACTGGCGAAGAAAGCTTCTCCCTCGTAACGGTAGAAGGGCACCAGGCCCGCCACCAGGCGCGCGAGGCGCACGTGACCCTGCAGGGAAGGGTGCTTCGCCCGCGACAGTCGCAGCCGCGCGGGCAGTTTCAAAGCCAGATAACCAATCGCCGCCAGCAGCAGCAGGATGAGGGCAGTGGGCATCGCGGGCCTCGTCGGGGAGTCGTTCCGAGGCCGAAGCTAAGCACGGGACTGTTACAGTGGGATAACGGCCGTTCCCGCACCGGCCGTGCTGCCGCCTCCGGTGGCGCTCTGGTCACGGTCCTGGCCGCCGGGCTTCATCCACTCGTTCAGGAACAGCGGCGCCAGGGCGCCGCCGGTGATCACGGCGGCATCCACGAGGGTGATGGGCGTGGCGCCCAGCAGCCTGCGCAGCGGCGGCACGAACAGGGTGCCGAGCTGGGCCACGACCGAGGCGCCGATGGCCGCGTCCAGATACGGGTTGCGCTCGAGACCGTTGCGGCCGAACACGCTGTAGCGGTCCGAGCGGCAGGTGAAGGCATGCAGCAGCTGGGCGAGCGTCAGCGTCGAGAAGGCCAGCGTGTTCGCGTGCTTGCCGGGGCCGTAGCGGGCGAGGGCGTAGCCGAAGCTGGCCAGCGTCCCCGTGGATATCAGGCCGGACTCGCGCAGCAGCCGCTTCCAGTCCTCCCGGCGCACCACGGGTTCCGTGGGCGAGCGCGGCGGCTGCTGCAGCACGTCCGGTTCGGGCGGCTCCACCGCCAGCGCGAGGGCGGGGAAGACGTCGGTAACGAAATTGATCCAGAGGAGCTCCAGCGGATACAGCGGCGGCGGCAGGCCGAGTGCCGCGGCGGCGAGCATCACCTGGATCTCCGACAGGTTGGTGGAGAGCAGGTAATGCAGTGCCTTGCGGATGTTGCCGTAGGTGGTGCGGCCCTGGGAGACGGCGTTCAGCAGCGTGCCGAGCCGGTCGTCCTCCAGGATCACGTCGGCCACGAGCCGGGCCACGTCCTGGGGTGCGGAGCCCATGGCGATGCCGATGTCGGCCGCGCGCAGCGCCGGGCCGTCGTTGACGCCGTCGCCGGTCATGGCCACGACGTAGCCCTGGCGCTGCAGCGCCTGCACGATCTCGAGCTTCTTCACCGGGCTCACCCGCGCGAAGACGTCGGCCTCGCCCACCAGCTCGTCGAAGGAGCCGGCCTCCGGGCCGCCCATGTCCACCACGTGCACGTCGCCGTCGGCCGCAAGGCCGATCCGGCTGCCGATCTCCCGGGCCGTGACGGCCTGATCGCCGGTGAGCATGACGGTGCGGATGCCCGCCCCCTGCAGTCTCTTGATGAGCTCCGGGATGCCGGCCCGCACGGGGTCCGTCATGGCGATCAGCCCGAGCCAGGTCAGGCCCTGCAAGCGGGTCTTGTCGCGGTCGTCGCGGCGGCCGTAGGCGACGCCCAGCACGCGCAGCGCCTCCTCGCTCCAGCGCCGGTTCTGCGTGAGGATGCGCTGGCGCATCTTGCGGGTCAGGCGCACACGCTGCGCGCCCATTCGTATCCAGTCGCACTTCTTCAGAATCTCCTCGGGCCGGCCCTTCGCCAGCGCGAGCACGCGCCCGCGGCGCAAATCATGATAGGTGCTCATGTAGGGCCGCTGCTCGGAGCGGTAATGGGTGGACAGGAGCCGGTGGCGTTGCCGGAATCGGTCGATGTCGGTGCCGGTATCCTCCGCCAGTTCGAACAGGGCCTTTTCGGTGGGGGAGGCGGTCTCCGGTTCCTCGTAGGCCTCGCTGCACAGCGCCGCAAACTGCACGAGCCGGCGGAGCGAGCGCTGGTCTTCATCGTCGATGCGCCGGCCCCGGTGGCGGAAGCGGCCCTTCGCGACGGTGAGCTTCCTGAGGTCGGCCTGGGCCGCCACCACGCTCATGCGGTTCTCGGTCAGCGTGCCGGTCTTGTCGAGACACAGCACCTGCACCGAGCCGAGTGCCTCCACGGCCGGCAGGCGCCGGATGGCCACGTGCTGCTGGCGCATGCTGCGGATGCCGAGTGCCAGGGTGGTCGTGGCCACGGTGGGCAGCCCTTCCGGCACCGCCGCGACGCCGAGCGATACGGCGGATTTCACCACGTCGACGAAGCGCTGTCCGCGCAGCAGCTCGAGGGCGAACACGCCGAAGCAGGCCGCGATGCTGGCGATGCCGAGCTCGGTGCCCAGGTCGTCGAGCTGCTTCTGCAGCACGGTGGGCCGCGCCTCGATCTCGCCGCTCACCCGGTGGATGCGGCCGAGCTCGGCTTCCTCGCCGGTGGCCACCACCACGGCGCGGCCGCTGCCCCCCGTGACGCTGGTGCCCTGATACACCACGTTGGGACGCTCGGCGAGGGGCGCCTCGCGGGCGCAGTCGTCGGTGGCGAACTTCGACACCGGCACGCTCTCCCCGGTGAGTGAGGACTCGTCCAGGCTCAGATGGCGGTGCTTGACCACCCGCGCGTCCGCGGCGATATAGCTGCCGGGGCGCAGCGGCAGGATATCGCCGGGCACGATCTCCGTACTGGCCACCGATACCACCTCGCCGTCGCGCACCACCTCGGTTTCCGGCGGCGGACGTATGCCCAGCGAGCGTATCGTCTGCTCGGACTCCCACTCGGTCTTGTAGCCGATGACCGAGTTCACCGCGACTACCGCCGCGATGGCCATCGCATCCACCCAGCCGCCGGTCAGGATGGCGATCACGCCGGAGCCGGCCAGGATCTCCACCGGCACCGACTTCAGCTGGCGCAGCAGCACCTCGAGTTCGGAGGCCTCGGGCAGCTCCGGCAGCTGGTTGCGGCCGAACTCACCGAGGCGCTGCTCGGCTTCCGCCCGGGTGAGGCCGCGGACCGGCTCGGCCCGGAAACGCTCGACGACCTCCCGCGCGCTGAGGGCGTGCCAGAGCGGCGCGTCCGAGTCGTTTTCGCGGCCCTGCCGCGTCCCGGCGGATTCGCTCTCGTTCGTGCAGGAAGGGACGCCGGCGACGGAGCGTAATGCTGCGGCCACCAGCGCCTCGATGCCGGTAGCCGATTCGTTCGCCGGGTAGATCAGCAGGAGCGAGCCGGTTGCCGGGTTGATCCGCGCCTGTTCGATGGGCTCCCGGTCTGCGAGCTGCCCGATCAGCTGTTCGCACAGATCCCGCCGGCGGCGCAGGCCGCGGACATGGAGGCGCAGCCGCCCGGGCACCGCCTGGTGGCGTACCCGGATCTGCCAGCTCGAGTCGGTGGCTGCCGACGCCATGGCAAGGCCCTAACGTTCGGAAGCTTCGAGTTCCGCCCAGTGCATCGCCTCCGAGGCGTACCAGAGCAGCGATACGGCAGGCGCCATGAAGTTGCCGCGGACGATCTGGATGACCGTGAGCACCAGCATCAGCGCCGCCATCTCGGCGGGCCAGTGGCGGGGTCCGCGGAAAAGACCCCGCATTGCACGATCGACGGCCGGTACGAGTTCGCCTGCCTGCAGCGCCTCGGCGCTGGCAGAGGACATCGCGAACAGCCCGTCGTCCTGCGCCTTCGACACCGCCTCCGCGAGGGGAACGTGCAGCCCCTCGAGCAGAATGCTGCCGGTGCGCGGATTCACCCGCACCGCGTCGCACTCGGCACCGAGGCGTGTGCGCACCCTCTGGAAGTAGTCCGCGTCGTCGCGCATCGCCTCCACCCGCAGCCGGGCCCGGGAGCCCGTCTGGTGGCAGAGGATGGCTTCGGGGATCATGCGGCTTTACCGGCAGACCCCGTCGTCTTCTTGCGCGGGGTCGGCCGGGAGGCCGTCGTCTTCTTTGCCGGCTGCACCGGTTGGCTGGCCCGGATCGAGGTCTCCCTCTGCTCCTGGACCTCTGCGACGAGGTCCTCGACCACCTCCACCATCTCCGCGGTCCCCTCCCGGAACTTCTCGGTAACGATCAGGCCGGTCCGGCCGATGGCCCGGCGGATGGGGGGCGCGCCGGCCGCGACCGCGACCAGTGCCATCGGGATGGCCACGGCGGCGCCGAGACCGAGGGCGAATCCTTTTGCGAGGTCACCGTTAGGCATGAGTCAGCACCTCCGTCTGAGCTTCGAATGTGCCCTGGCGGGCTTATCGTCCACTCTAGCGGTGCGCCGTGGCCGGTTTAATCAGGATGTGTACTGAGTCGGTGCCGGCGTGCGGTGCCGTGGATGAGCTCGGCTAATCCGACTCGGCTATCGCGCGTCTCACCGCGTCGAGTGACGGGTACCACTGCGGCCCGGGGGCCCGGTTGAATCGCTCCCGGAAGGCCTCGCGCTGGATCTGATCGACGAGATCGATGGCAGAGAACGCAGCCTCGTAGGGGGTGACTGATCCGGCTCCGTTTCCGCTCTCGGGGTTCTGATTCTTCATGATCGTTACGCTGCTATTCCGGGCGGAGGATAATGCACTTTTTGCGACTCGGAAACGGTGACGAGCCGTGCCCCCGGCAAGCCCCTGATTTGGAACTCCCCCGCTGCGGCAAGGGGGCCGTTCGCAACAAAACGGTAACAGGAATGTGCGCATTCCCCGCAACGAGAGTGGTTCGCAATGCGCCTCGGGCCCCGTCTCCCATTGGCGCCGGGGAACACGGAATGCCCGACGTTCAGCCCACGTAAACCGGCTGTTGTTCGAGGCGCCCGGCCGGCCGGCGGAGCAGATTTACCTGCGCCCGCTCTGCGGCCCGGATTTCAGCGCGTATGCGACGGCCACCGCCGCAGGCAGACCGAGGGCCACCCAGGAGAGGACGTCTCCGGCACCATCGGCCAGCAACGCCGCCACGAGGCCGACGGTGGTCGAAACGCCGAGGATCACGGGCATCCTCCAGATACGGAAGCCGGACTGATGCCGACGGGTGTTCATTCCGCGGTGCTCCGCGGGGCAAGGGCCCCATGCCGGGGCTCTTCCATGCGGCGGAACCAGGACTCGAACCCGACGTTGCGGGTCTTCAGCCACAGATAGACGCCGCTACCCAGGACGATGATGGCCAGGATGTTCAGCAGCGCCCATAGCAGCTTCATGGGTATGCCGCCATAGTCCCCGAAGTGAAGCGGCTGCGAGAGCAGCAGCGTCTGCACGTACCACGGCAGATCCCGGGTCTCGACGAAGGCGGCGGAGCCGGCGTCGATGAGTACCGGCGTCAGGAGGCGGGAACTCAGCGCCGTGGTGCCCTGCATGAATGCGACATAGTGGCCGGGACTGGCGAAATCGTTACCCGGGAAAGCCAGGAAACTGAGCGCCTTGTCCGACGCCGTCTCCTCGATGGTCGCCAGCACCGCATCCACCGAGCCGTAGCCGGCTGCCGGCTCCTCGTCGAGATAGGGCTTCGTCATCTCGGCGAGTTCGGTGGATTGCCACTGTCCGAATATCGGGATGGACAGGGTGTTGATCACGCCGGTGAGCGAGACCACGAAAAGCCATACCAGTGTCGCGATGCCGAGCAGGTTATGGAGGTCCAGCCATTTGACCCGGGCGCTGCGTGAGCGGCGCACGCTGCCGAACGGCAGCTTGCGCATGAACGGTGCGTAGAGCACGACCCCGGAGACGATGGACACCAGCAGCAGCACGCCCATGGCGCCGAGAAACAGCGTGCCAGGCAGCCCGGCATACATGTCCACGTGCAGCCGCAGCATCACGTCCATGAAACCCTGGCCCAGGGGATAGTCGTACAGGAACTCTCCGGTCCTCGCGTCGTAGGTGTAGAACGCCGACATGTCGGAGGACAGCGGCGAGGTGCCCATGCGCACATACCAGAGATCCGGTTCCTCCGGCTCGGCCACGAGGAACTGGACAGCGTCCCCGGGGCGGCGCGACTGCGCATCCGCGAGGATGGCATCCACCGATGCCGGTCCGACGTCGCCGGAGAGTTCCGGCGCCTCCACGTCGTGCAGCCAGTGATCGATCTCGTGTGCGAAGATCAGCGGCAGCCCCGTGATGCAGAGCATCAGCAGGAACACCATGGGCAGCAGGCTGCTCCACTTGTGGACGTAGTACCAGGTTTTCAGCTGTTTCTGCTTGATGGCCGGTGCTCCCTACCACTGGTAGTTGACGGTCCCGCGCACGGTGCGAGACTCGCCGAAGGTGCAGAAGTTCGCGCCGGCACGCTGGAAGCAGGTGGCGGCGTATTCCTCGTCCGTGAAGTTCTGCAGATTCAGGCCGAGCCGCCAGCGGTTCCACTGGTAGTGGATTGCCGCGTCGTACACCGTGAAACTCGGTACCTCGACGGTGTTGGCCGCGTCGCCGAAGTTGCTGCCCTGGTAGCGCAGGCCCAGTCCGAGGCCGAGGCCGCGCAGCGGTCCCTGCTCGAACTGGTAGTCGCCCCACAGCGAGACGATCTGGTCCGGTATCTGGGTGAACTCGTTGCCGATGATGGTCGCGTCCGGGCTTGCCTCGATCTCGGTCTCCAGGTAGGTGTAGTTGGCGAACAGATCCAGGCCGAAATCCAGGTTGGCGACGATCTCTGCTTCCAGGCCACGGGAACTGGCACGCCCACGCTGGACTGGCAGGAAGGTCGCCGGGTCGAATTCGACGATATTGTCACGTTCCAGATCGAAGACGGCGACGGCGACCAGCAGGTCACCGTCCGCGGGCTCGTATTTGATGCCCGCCTCGTACTGGCGCCCGGTCTCCGCCTCGAAGGGGTCGCCGTTCTCATCGGTGCCGGAGGCCGGCAGGAAGGACTCCGAATAGCTCACGTAGGGCAGGAAGCCCGCCTCGAAGCGATAACCCGCGCCGGCGCGGAAGGTGAACTCGCCGTCGTCGGTCTCCGTCTCGGTGCCGAAGAGCCGGCTCTTCGTCGTACTGCTCGCCTCGTCGTAGCGCCCCGCCAGATTGACCCGCCAGTGATCGCCGATGCTGATCTGGTCCTGCAGGTAGAAGCCGAGCTGCTCCAGTTCGATCTCGTCGTCCTTGAAGGGAGGCGGCAGCGTGATGGCGGCGCCGTAGACGGGGTTGAAGATGTCGATGCTCGGCGCACCGCCGAAGCTCTGGATGGAGCGGGCATCGGTGTACTGATAGTCGATGCCTGCCAGCAGCGTGTGGGTCATGGTCTGGTTGCCCAGCGTCCAGAGCAGCTGATTATCCAGCGCATAGCCTTCCAGGCGGCCGAAGTTGCCGAAGGCGCCACGGTTGATGGTGCGCAGGTCCGGCTCGATACCGTTGCTGAAGACCACCGTGTCGTCGAGGTCGACGTTGTTGTAGCGGAAATTCTGGCGGAAGCTCAGGTCGGCATCGAAGTCGTGCTCGAGTTCGTAACCGATCGAGAACTCGGTGCGGTCCACCTCGTCCACGTCCGGCTCACCGGTGAAGCGGTTGATCGGCACCGTGCCGTTCGGATTCGGCGTCAGTGTGCCGGGGCCCGGCAGTGCCTGGGAGTTCTTCGTGTTGTCCTGCTGGAAGCTGGTGAGCACGGTCAGCCGGGTCGCCTCCGTGGCCTGCCAGGTAAAGGCCGGCGCAATGTAGATGCGGTCTTCCTCGACGAAGTCGATCTGGGTTTCCGCGTCCCGCAGGAGTCCGGTGAGCCGGTACTGATAGGTCTCGCCGCTGCCCACGGTTCCGCCGAAGTCGAACTGGGTCTGCAGCCGGTCGTAATTACCCACTTCGACCTCCACCTCACGGATCGGACGGGTGTCCGGCCGCTTGGAGATGTAGTTCACGAGGCCGCCCGGGCTGCCCTGGCCATACAGCACGGAGGAGGGGCCGCGCGGTATCTCGATGCGCTCGGCGCCCCAGGGCTCCAGGTTGTAGCTCACCGAGAAGCCGGGATTACGCAGCGCGAGGCCGTCGCGGAAGATACCCGTGGTTGCGGCGTCGAAACCACGGATACGGATGTTCGTGAAACGTGGCTCGATGCCGAACGGTTCCGCCTGGATACCCGGCACGTAGCGCATGGCTTCGGTGAGTTTGCCCGCATTCCACATATCCAGCAGGTCGTCGTTGATGACCGAGACGGTCAGGGGAGTCTCGGCCAGTGGCGTGCGGGTCTTCGTGCCCGACGAGGCGTCCTCGACCACATATTTTTTGCTCGTGACGACAATCTCTTCGATGGTGTCCGCGGGTGCCTGGGCCTGCAGGAGTGCCGGGAAGAGTGCGAGCCCGATCAGGTTCAGAGGTGGTCGGAGCAGGATGGAAAGTGGCTTGCAGGCAGTCATGGCTGGACGCATTCGTGCGACTCCTTACGAAGGTTACAGATGGTTCTGGGGAAGAAGGAATAGGAAACTAAATAATTATCATTCGTAACTTAGATACGCACGCAGACCCTGTGCATAGGGACTTACCGCAGTTGTTAATGGCCTGGGCAATAGGAACGGCGGACGGGCGGGAGAGTCCGCTTCCTAATGGAGCCGCCGGACGCCGCGCGCTGCGGCCCGGGCAGGCGGCGGCGATTGCTGCGCGGGCCGCTGGGAGCACCCGCAGGTGGTAGTGACGAGTCCACGCATTGCCCCTGCCAGATCGGTCATGTCCGGGCGGATCAGGCGCACCCCGGCGGCCGGCAGTACAGCGGCAAGCGTGGAGGCGGCCGCCGGGGCGTCGCCGTTCTGCAGGTAGCGGGCAGCCGTCACGATGACTTGCTCGTGCAAAGAGTGGCCGTCGCAGTCGAGCTCGTGCAGGGCGATGGCGGAGTCCGACAGGACGAGCATCCACTCCCAGACCTTGGCCAGGGGAGGAAGCAGCCGCTTCTCTTCGCAGCCGAACAGATCCGCGAAGGTCGCCAGCCGCGCATGATGCGGGCACGCGCCCCGCCGGTGACCGAGATACCGGCGCGAGGTGTAGACGAACAAGCGGGTGGGGTAGCGATCGGAAGAGGCTCGCTGCCGGATCACGTGGCTGGAGTTTCGATTCAAGATCATGCTCCCGGTTTCGGTGTTCTAGTCGTGTGCTGCGGTTTCCCGGTCAATTGCCGACCCGGGAGGCGGCGAGCCGGAGCGCTCCGTAGCCCTGCCAGAGCGCGGCCTCGAGGTCACTCGCCGCGGCCCGGACGGCCTCCACGCCGCGCTCCTCCCCGACCGCCTGCCTGAAAGCCGCCAGGGTCTGCCAGATGTCGGGATAGGTCACGGATGCCTTCGTCTCGATGGCGGCATGCACGCCCGCTTCCTCCCAGTGCTCCATGAGCTCGTCCATGGCCGGGGCGGTGTCGTCTCCCTGCGCGCGGGCATCCGTGACGGCGCGGATCTCGCCGACGAGCTCCTGGACTTCTTCTTCGTAGTCGTCCAGGTGCAGATGGAATTCCTCGAGGTGTTCGGCATCCATCTCGCCGTGCGCGGCGGCGGGATTGAACGGCTGCGCTGCCAGGAAGAAAGCGATGAGGCCTGCGGTCCAGTATGCGGCCCGGTCGTAGCGTGTCTGCATGATGTCCCTCGTCAGTATAAACCGAAATGCGAATCATTCTCATCTTCATGATACGCTTTCAGCATGCAAAGTCAAAACATCAGTGGTGGAGCTGCCATGATTGCGACAACCGTCCCTCAGGTCACTTTCGACCTGCGGCTGCCCGCCGAGGATCTCGGCCGGGAGAATCCCTTCCGCTGGGAGCCTACCGATACCGCGGAATTGTTCGGCGGCCGCCGCGTCGTGGTCTTCGCCGCCCCCGGTGCCATCCACCCGGGGTGCACGGCAAACCAGCTGCTGCACTACGAGGCTTGCTACGGCCGGTTCCTCGAGGCAGGCATCGACGAGCTGTACTGCGTCTCGGTGAACGAGGCGCCGCTCGTCTTCCAGTGGGCCTACAGCCTGGACATCTGGAACGTGCTGATGCTGCCGGACAGCGACGGGGCGTTTACCCGGGGGATGGGGATGCTGGCGCGCGACCGGACGGGGCAGCCTTTCGCCACCACCTGTTCGTACGCCGCGGTCGTCGATGACCGGCGAATCGAGCGCCTGTTCGTCGACAAGGGGCCCGCCTGCACCTGCCCGGCGGAATGCTGCGAGGCGCCGGATGCCGACACGGTGCTCACCTGGCTGCGCGGGGAAGAGGCGTCCCGGCCGCGGCCGGCTTCCTGGCGCCACGCTTTCGGCTAGAGGATGAGGTAGCGCAGCCCCGCGAGCACGAGGCAGGCTGCGACCAGCAAGCCCTGCGGCAGGAGATAGCGGCGCGCGATTCCCGCGAGGGCCGTCCGCCAGACGCCTGCGATGCGTTCGGCCGGCCGACGGAGTGTCGCGACGCTGCGCAGCCCGTAGAGATAGACGCCGCTCAGCGACAGAAGGGTCATGAATGCTCCGAACACCGCCCAGAGGTATCGGGTGGCGGCGCCGGCGAAGTCGCCGAAGTGCAGCGGGTCGGCTGCCTCGGAGATCCGGTTGTGCCAGTCGAGCGTCTCGCCCTGCCGGATGTCGAGCAGGCGGCCGGAGACGCCGTCGAAAGCCACGTGGTTGGCGCGGTCCCTGACCAGCACCGCGTCCGCCTGCCCCTGTACCACCACCGCACCGTCATAGATATCCAGGAACACGGAGCGTACGCGCAGACCCGGATACTCGCGGGCCGCGCGGCTGACCAGCTCGTCCAGTACGAGGGGGTTTCGCTCGAGCAGTCGCGGAGCCTCGGCGGACGCCGCAGGTTCTTCCTCCAGCGCCGGCAGGGTGGCGTTCAGTCCGAGATGCTCCACGAGATACCAGATGCCCGTAACCGCCATCAGCAGCACGAACCAGAGACTCCAGACGCCGGCCAGACGGTGCAGGTCGCCCCAGAAGCGGCGCCTTGATTTGACGTTGGTCCGTTGGCCTGCAACTGCGCGCCGGGGCAGGCGGAAGAAGCCCCGCCACCAGCGCTTGTAGACGTACAGGCTCGACCAGAACGTGACCAGCAGCGGAATGCTGAGTAGACAGACGATCGTCAGCCCGATCTCGATCGGCATCACCAGGTGGCGATGCGCCTCGCGCAGGAAGCGCTGCCAGTTGAGCCAGCGCCCGGTGCCCTGCACGGCGCCGCTGGCGCGGTCGAAGAACACGCGGAAGCGCTCCCCGTCGGCATCCACGGCGATCAGTTCCGGTGCAAACCAGCCTTCGCCGGGGACGTCGATGAAGGTCGCTCGTGCCTCCGGGAACCGACGCTGGAAATCCGCGAGCATCGCTCCCCAGGGCACGTTGCCCGCGGGCGCAGTCGATGTCGCCCGTTTTGCCGGGGT
>CAYRZI010000083.1:0-12283 GCA_964428605.1 uncultured Woeseiaceae bacterium | reverse complement strand
AGGGCTATACCCTGGTGCCGCTGGACCTGCACTGGTCACGGGGCAAGGCCAAGCTTGCGGTGGGCCTGGCGAAAGGCAAGAAGAAGCATGACAAGCGGGCTGCCGTGAAGGAGCGGGACTGGCAGCGGCAGAAAAGCCGGATCCTGAAGTCGGCCGGGCATTGAGGCCGGGCCCGCAACCTCCGTTCACACGCCCATCACACAACTTGATTACCTTACCCTGAGTTGCAGGCCGGCTCTCGGCTGGCCGAAGATCGCGCCGGGGCGCGCTCGATGCCACACGCACACGGGGAACGACTCATGAACTCTTTCAGGTGGATGCTGGCGCTGGCGGCCAGCCTGCTGTTGGCGGCCTGCTCCGACAGGGCCGGGCCCGATACCGTGCCGGGTACCCGCGAGGCAGGAGAACGGCCTGCGACGGCCTATCGCGTGCGCGCCCGCCGGGATGCCCCGCTGGATACCGACGGCGATTGGGCCGCGCAGCTATCCGCTCCGGCGACCGTACCGGCAGACTCGCCCTTCCGCGTTCGTCTGGAACTCGCACCGCCGGACGATCTCGATACGGATTGCCTGCGGCTGCAATACCGCCGCAACACCGGCGAGTGGTTGCCGATAGAGGCCCACGACTTCCCCTATCCGCTGCGCGAACTCGAACTCACCTTCGCCGCCGACGCTGCCGGCACCCGGCCGGCGGGTTGGCAGGTTGCGTCCGGGGCAGCCGACGGACTCGGCGTTGCCATCGATCCCACTATGGACCCCGCCAGTGACCCCAGCACGAATCGCGCCATCGACGACGAGGGCGCCGTATTGCGGGTCTCCGCGGAGGAAAACGCGCTGATCGCGCTCTACCCCGCACCCTGGCGTCTCGAGGGCGCCTTCAGCTTTGCTGCCGAATACCGGCTGGCCGCCGACGGCCCGCGGGCCGCGAGCCTGGTCTTCGGATACCGGGACCCGGCCAACCACTGGCGCCTGACGCTCGATGCCGCCAACGGGCGGCTGCGGGTGGTGCAGCTCCTGGAGGGTGTGCCACGCATCGTCGCGGAGCACGAGGCAGACCTGCGTGCCGGCGTATGGCAGACCGCCGAGATTCAGCTGGAGGGTGGCGTCCTCGAGATCGATTTCGCCGACGGCGCGCTCGGGTTCCGCGTTCCCGCAGACGGGCCCGTACCGGCCGCGGTACTCGGATTACATGTACCGCCGGGCGGCCGTGCGGATTTCCGGACCCTCGCCATCGAGGGACCTCCGAGTTCGCCGCGGGTGAGCATCGTTTCCACCGACGCCTATCGGCACGGTGCGCCCGCCGGTGACCTGCTCCCCGGCGCCACGGCACCGTATGCGGAGGGCTTCGCCGTCAACCTGGCCGAGTGCGCATCCGTCGCGCTCGCTGCCGGTTTCCATACCGAACTCGAGTGGCCTCTGGTCATCCGCCGCTTTGCCGACGGCGCAGTGACCAACGAACCGGGGGATGTGTTCACCTTCAGGCTCGCCGACGCCGAAGGGCGCGCGGTCCGGGGTGCGCCGCAGGCGGTCGTCGAGCTCGACGTAGCCGCCGGTCACCTCGGCGGCACCTTCGTCGAAACCCCGGGGCGTATAGGCCCGTGGCGAGCCGCCAGTGGTGCGCTGTACTTCATCATGGAACCGGCGGAGAGCGACAACCTGTTCATGGTGGTGAAGTCCTCGGATGGCGGGCGCAGCTGGCACGAGGTCGACGGCGCCCGCCGGCCGGCCACCGGCGATCTGGAGTCGGTGGATGCGCGCCTGGCGGGCGATACCCTGCATATCCTCCATCAGGTGACGGAGGCCACCTACTACCACGCGTTGCGCACCGCCGACCATCCGCGTGCCCCCGACACCTGGGCGGTCACTGACGAGCGGGTTGCAACGGTGACGGCCCGCGCGCAGATGGCATCGCTGGTGGTGCGCGAGGACGGCGGAATGGTGGCGTTTCACGTCGGCGATTCTATCGGCTACAGCGTCCGCTCCGCCGACGGCGTATGGGGCGAGGAGGTCCGGCTGGATGACGGCGAGTTCGCCACCTCCGGTCCGCAGGCCGTGCTGGGCGCCGACGGCGTGGTGCATCTGGCCTACCATCGCGAGGACGGCACCATCTGGCACCGCCGCCTGTTGCCGGACGACACACTCAGCGCACCGCACCTGCTTGACAGCGGCGCCGGCCGGAATGAGGACGACATCGGCGCCGTGCTGCCACTGGTGCTCATGCCGGAATCAGGGACCGTGGTCGTGGTGTACCGCCTGGCGGACGGCAGGCTCCGGGAACGGCGCATCCGCGGCGACGGGCCGCCGTCGCCCCCGGTACCGGTAGCAAAGCGCCGGGTGGTGCAGAATGCGGTGGACTCGCAGCAGGCAGGTGCGGATGCGGTGGCGTGGGAGGCAGGCGTGCTGGTGGCCTTCATCGACGAGGCCGACCGCAGCCTCTACACGACGATCGATCGCGGCGCAGGCTGGGAGCCGCCTAGCGCCCGGGTCGAGGGCATCGTCGGTTCCTGGGTGCGCGGCAACGTCTATCGCCGCGCCGACGGCGCGACAGTCTACGGCTATGTCTACGATGCGGGGAGCCTCGGCGGGGCCGGTATGAACCGCTACGGCGAGGTGGTCCTGGCGGATGCACCCACCGCCCGGTGACGTTGTCTCACCCAGAAAAGTGCCTGATCAATGCGTCCATCCGGCATTGAATCACGGAACTTCCACCCCACATCCGTTATCATAGGTAAGACTTGGGGGCGACATGGCTTCGACGTGGGTCGCGAACCCCTGGGTGCATGCCGAGGTGCAGAGTACCTCGTTAAACCATCTGCAAACCTTATAGTTGCCAACGACGACAACTACGCTTTAGCCGCTTAAAAACCGGCTCGAAGCCTTCCGCCCGGCACGTGCCTGTGCGTCCGGTCCCGGGAGTCATCCACACAGGATCGCGCGAGGAGTCGTCCGGGCTCCGACCGTTAAAACCCAATTCCGGACTGGCTGCGGGTTTGCCCTTTCCACCGGGTTGCCCGTAGTGAGAACAAAGGTGGAATAAGCATGTAGAGCTCAGGGCAGAGGGCTTGCGGACGCGGGTTCGATTCCCGCCGCCTCCACCACACAATCATCCATGCCTCTCGATACCCGGGTCCGCGGAAATGCGGACTTTCCGGTTGGGCATGGAGTGTCCGGGGCGGATGACGTGGCTGCTCCACGCACCGCGCCCGGCCAATCGACGTTGCTCCCCCCGGGTGTCGTTGCGTTACCCTCAGGGCCATGGACACGGCGAATCCCGCACCAGCAGACGCGCCATCGAAGATCCCGCCCCTCGATCCGGCAAGCGTCGAGACGATCGAGAGGGCCGGAGCCAGGATCCTGCCACTCGATCCGATCGGCGCCGAGGTATTGAATCTCGACCTGTCGTCCCCGGAGCCCCCACCCCCCGGGGTGACCGAGGCGCTGGAACGGGAAATGGCCGCGCGGGGGTTCCTCGTGTTCAGGTCCCGTCGGGCACTGGAGATCGACGATTTTCTCCGCGCCAGCTGCTGGTGGGGCGGGAAAGAGCTCCATAGCACGCACGGGGTTCACCCGGCGACGCCGGGCAGGAACAGACACATTTTCCGTCTGTCGAACGATCGGCGTCACGGAATCCCCGGCGTGGGTCCCCAGTGGCACAACGACGGCAGCTTCAACACCGACACTTTCTCCCATTCGGGCTACCACATCGTCCGCCCGGCGGAGAAAGGCGGGGGCACCTATTTCGCTCACCAGGGGGCGGCCTATGATGCTCTCCCGGAGCAGCGGCAGGAATTCTGGGGCCGCCTGTCCTCGGTCAATTCCGCCTCGGGCGTCGTCCACCCTGCAGTGCATGAACACCCCATCTCCGGGCAGAAGAGTCTGTGGCTGCATCTGGGCATGACCGGGGCGGTGATCGAAAAGCTCCGCGACGAGGATGGCTTTCGCCTGCTCGATTCCGAAGAACTGCGGCGGCTCTGCCACGAGTACAGGGACGTGCTGGATGCCGGCCTCGAAGACGGTTACGCCATCGCCTACGAGTACGAGGAGAACGACTGCATCTTCATCGACAACCTGGCCGTAGCCCATCGCGCGTCGCCTCAGGCCCACCTGCCTGCCGAGGATCAGGGTCTGCGCATCATGCATCGCAGCACGGTTCGCGGCGTCAGCGATCTCGCGCCTCGTTACGGATTGCCGAGCCGTATCAACATTGCGGGGCCAAGCCCGTTCGGCGAAGGCGTCTGGCAGGCGGGCGGTATCGGTTTCCGGTGGGACCAACGCATTCCGATGCAGAACTGAAGTCGGTGCAGCCGCCCGCGCCGGGCCGTGCAGCGAGCGGCACCGGAGGCGGTCGCCGCCTCAGCGCTCGTTCCCGCAGCCCCGGATACGATCGATCAGATGCCGCGCCAGCGCAACGGCTTCGCGAACACCCTCGCGGTCTTCGGGCAGATAGACCTCCAGGCCCACGTACAGCGGCCGGCCGCCCTCCCAGATCACCGGCGGGATGCAGGTCCGCGCGCCGGCCTCCACCCGGCCAGGCTGTGCCTGCGCGTCGGCCGGCTCTCCGGGCGCGACGATGCGTATCAGGCGCACGGAGCCGGCGAAGCGGGTGTCCTCCAGGCCGGACCCGACGCAGTCCAGCAGTGCCGATTCATGGCAGTAGACATCGGCACTCGCACCCTGCTCGTCGAGGCCGCTGTGCAGGTCGATGAGCAGACCGTACCGCCCCTTCACCTGCTGATGAAGCTGCAGGTAGAGCTCACGCTGCCGTGCCTCGTAGTAGAACTGCTGGCTGACGTCCGGGCAGCGCTGCGAGACGCCCTCCGGAATGCGCAGCAGGTCGATCCCCCGGCCATCAAGCCGATCGGTAACCCGGTCGCCGAAGGCGAGTTCCTCGCGGTGAACTCCCGTGACCAGCACCGTCTCGGCAGTCATCGCTCAGCCCCCGGCCGGCGGTTCGGTGTTCATCCGGTCCACTCGTAGACTTCAACGCGCTCCGGTTCACACTGGCAGCAGGTGCCGCAGGTCGCACCGTCCGGCAGCTTTCTCACCCGGCCCTTCGCCACCCACTTGTGCAGCATGGGGCGCAGCGCATCGGGATCGCAGCGGAAACGGGTCGCCATGTCGGCCAGCGAAGCGCGGCGCTGTTCCTGCAGATAGTCCCGGAGTTCGGAGAGGATCATTCCCTGTTACCTCGTGGTTCCGTCGTCTCTTCTGCCTTGTATTCGCAGCGAGCGCCGCGCAGCTCACGCCTCCTGGGCGGCTTCCAGCGGGATTGTCGTCCTGCGCGAGCGGCGCTGCCCCCGGACTCGCATCGCGGCGATCACGACGGCGAAGGCCGTCAGCATGCCGCCGATCCAGGCCGCCGAGGAGGCCGGGTGCTGTGCGAACGTGGCGGCCTGGTAGAAGATGGTGGCCACGCCATAGGCCAGGCCGGTGGTCCAGCCGGCCACGAACAGGGCCCAGCGCATGCCGGCTTCGCGGTACACGGCGGCGATCGCGGCGATGCAGGGGAAGTACAGCAGCACGAACAGCAGATAGGCGAACGCACCGACCTGGCCGTCGAAGCGCTGCGCCATGGCGCCGAAGGTGCCGACGCCGATCTCCTGGGCCTCGGCCGCCGCGGTCTGGTCGCTGACATCGCCGATGTTCAGCCCCAGCGGGTCCAGCCAGCTGCCGAGGGCGTCGGCCAGGTTCGCCGGTATGGTCGCCAGACCCTCGCCGACGGTGCCGACGAGGTCGAAGCCCTCGCCGGCCTCCGGCTCGTCGGGAGGCAGCGCCTCCTCGGTCTTGTCGGCGCGCCAGCTGAGCGGCTTTGGCATGGTCTGGCTGCGCAGCTCCCTCTCGGCCTCCTCGCCCAGCGTGGTGTACAGCGAGTCCAGGGTACCGACGACGGCTTCCTTGGCCATCAGGCCGGTGAAGATGCCCACCGACGCGGGCCAGTTCTCCTCAGTCAGGCCGAAAGGCGAGAAAGCCGGAGAGATCGTGCGTCCCACCTCGGACAGCACCGACCGCTCGCTGTCCTCATTGTTGAAACTCCCGTCGGTACCGACGCTGTTCAGCACGTTCAGCACCAGCACCATCGGCACGATGACCTTGCCCGCGCGGAACATGAAGCCCTTGGTCCGATCCCAGGTGCGCAGGCCGATGCCCTTTACCGTGGGCAGATGATAGGGCGGCAGCTCCATAACGAAGGGCGTGACCTCGCCGCGCAGCAGCGTGTTCTTCAGCACCAGGCCGGTGAGAATGGCGGCGCCGAGGCCGATGACATAGAGCAGGAACACCAGGTGCTGCCCCCAGGCAGCGAAGAACGCGGCCGCGAACAGTGCGTACACGGGCAGGCGGGCACCGCAGGACATGAAGTGCGACATGGTCATGGTCATCAGCCGGTCGCGCTCGTTCTCCAGCGTGCGGGTGGCCATGATGGCCGGCACGGTGCAGCCGAAGCCGACGATCATCGGCACGAACGACTTGCCCGGCAGCCCGATGCTGCGCAGGAAACGGTCCATGACGAAGGCGGCCCGGGCCATGTAGCCCGAGTCCTCGAGTACGGACAGGAACAGGAACAGGAACGCCACGATGGGAACGAAGGTGGCCACCACCTGGATGCCGCCGCCGATGCCGTTGGCCAGCAGCACGGTCAGCCACTCCGGCGAACCGATGCCCGCCAGCACCCCGGCGAAGCCGTCCACGAAGATCGCGCCGCTGACGATATCGAAGGCGTCGATGAGGGCGCCGCCGATGTTGATGGTGAACATGAACATCAGGTGCATGGCCAGCAGGAAAATCGGGATGCCCAGTGCGCGGTTCAGTACGACCCGGTCGATGCGGTCGGAGAGGCTGCGCGTCACCTCGCCCTTGCGTTTGACGGTGCCCCGGGTGACCTCGTTGACGAAACCGTAGCGGGCATCGGCCAGGCTGATGTCGATGTCGTCGCCCAGCGCCTCCTCGGTCTCCTCCCGGATTCCCTCCAGCTCCTCGCCGATTTCCGGACCTGCCATGTGGCGGGCCAGCGTATCGCCTTCGAGCAGCTGTACCGCGAGCCAGCGAGGGTCAGCGCCGTTCGTGCGGGCCGCCTCCTCGATGCGCGGCAGGAGCGAGGCCACCGCTGTCTCCAGCGCGGCGGGATACGCCACCTCCGCGGTGGGCCGCCGCTCCGCCCGGGCCGCCTCCAGCAGGGCCTTCCTGAGTTCGTCCACACCCTTGCCGCTGGCGGCAACCACCGGCACCACCGGGCAGCCCAGGCGCTCCGACAGCGCGGTGACGTCGATCTCGATGCCGCGCTCCCCGGCCACGTCCATCATGTTCAGCGCCACGACCATCGGCACCTTCATCTCGAGAAGCTGCGAGGTCAGGTAGAGATTGCGCTCCAGGTTGGAGGCGTCGACGATGTTCAGGACGAGATCGGCTTCGCGCCCCGCCACGTAGTCCCGCGCGATGGCCTCGTCGACCGAGACGCTGTCGTCGGAGACTTCCAGGGAATAGGTACCGGGCAGGTCCACCAGCTCGAAGTCGACGCCGTCGAAGACGTAGCGTCCGACCTTGCGCTCCACCGTGACGCCGGGCCAGTTACCCACCCGCTGTTTGGCGCCGGTCAGCGCGTTGAACAGAGTGGTCTTGCCGCAGTTGGGGTTGCCGACGACGCCGACGGTGTATTGCTCGCTCATCAGTTGTCCTGCACTACTGTGTATTTCCGCTAGTTCTTTTCCACCAGCAGAGTCGCTGCCTCGTCCTTGCGGAGGCTCAGGGAGAATCCGCGTACCCGGATCTCCACCGGGTCGCCCATGGGGGCATAGCGGGTAACGGTCAGTTCCGTGCCTGGGGTCAGGCCCAGCGACAGGAGCTTGCGGCGATAGGTCTTGCTGCCCTCGCCGAAGCCCACGACACGACCCGAGTCGCCCACTGACAGCTGTTTCAGGTTCATCGACATTGCAGTTGCCTCGGTGAAGGGCCCCGCTACGCGGGCACCACCATGATTTTCTGTGCCATGCCCGCGCCCAGCGCGAGGCGGGTCTCGCCGCGCAGCACCACCATCTTGCCGCCCTGGTGCTGGGACACCCTCAGCTCACTGCCGACGTTGAGTCCCAGCGACGTGAGGCGCATCTCCAGCCCCTTGCCGCCGCGCAGCAGGTGGATGCGGACCCGGTCGCCCTCGCCGGCCATGGCCAGCGGAAACGCTTTTTCACCGGATCTCTCCAGCGCAGCCATCAGGCGGTCTCCTTCCGGGGCTGTTCCACATCTCGGTTCATGGCTGCAGAGGCTAACACCGATGAGAATGATTCATATTCGTACTGTCCACCGGGCAGTACATAGAGCCCGAAGTATGTACAGGTACTAATACGTAATGCAAATCATTCGCATTGAGGGTTGAATGGATGCTCCGATTCAGTACGACACGCTCGAGAGAGGTCGGCTGCACGTCCGCCCTGCTCGAAGGGAGGTTGAATGAAACTTGTACCAGGGGCTCTTCACTGGCCGGCGCTCGTCGCAGGGTGTGCGCTGGCCGCCGGCAATGTCTCGGCCGAGGAGCCGTACTCCGATACGCTGATCGGCGACTGGGGCGGCGCGCGGACCTCGCTGCTCGATCGCGGCGTGCTGCTGGAGGCGGCCAACACCACCGATTTCTTCGCCAGCGTCGACGGCGGCGCCAGCGACGACTCCACCGTCTCCAACCTGTTCGAGTTGGCGGTGACCGCCGACATGGGCGCCGTCGCGGGCCTGTCGGGCGGTACGCTGTTCTTCCTGGGCCTCGGCACCCACGGCGACGACCCGGGCTCGTCCTCCGGCACGGTGCATGCCCCGAGCAACCTCGCCGCCGACGACGCCTGGCGCGTCCTCGAGTTCTGGTACGAGCAATCGTTGCTGGCCGACCGCGCCGGCCTGCTGTTCGGCTTCTATGCGGTGGACTCGGAGTTCGACGCCAAGGAGACGGCCGGCGTCTTCCTGAACGGCGGCTTCGGCACCGGCCTTGACCTGTCCGAGACGGGCCTCAATGGCCCCTCCATCTTCGCGGTCACCGGCCTGGCCCTGCGGGCACGCTTCCAGGTGACGCCGGAGTTCGGCCTGCGCGCCGCGGTGGTCGAGGGCGCGCCGGCGACCTGGACGACCCCACCGCCTCGTTCCAGTGGGACTTCGACTACGACGACGAGGGCGTCTTCATGATCGCCGAAGCCGACTGGCAACCGGTCGGTTTCGAGTTTCTTCGCGTCGGGCTCGGCGCCTGGCGCTATACGACCGACTTCGAGCGCCTGGACGGCCAGGGCATCGACAACGCCTCGGCGGGCGTCTACGGGTTCGTCGAGGGCGTGATCTTCAGCGAAGCGGGCAGCGACGAGCAGGGACTCAGCGGATTCCTGCGCCTCGGGCGCGCCGACGAGACGGTCAACCGCTTCGGCGCCTACCAGGCCGCGGGACTGGTCTACACCGGCCTGCTGCCGGGCCGCGACGAAGACGTGCTCGGCCTGGGCATCTCGTCGGTGGATAATGGCGATGATTTCGTCGATGCCGTGCGCACCGGAGGCGGGCTTATCGAGCGTAGCGAGACAGTGGTCGAGCTGACCTATCACGCGCGGGTGCTGCCCTGGCTCAGCCTGCAGCCGTCCGTGCAGTACACCATGAACCCGGATACGGATCCGGCCATCGACGATCACCTGGCCGTGGCCATCCGGCTCGGCGTGACCCTATGACGTCCACGGGAGGAACACGAATGCGCGCGATCCATTATCGACTCACGGCGGCGGCTGCCGCGCTCGGCCTGGCCGTGGCGCTCGGCGGCTGCGCACGGACGCCCGAGACCCCGGAGACCGGCCTGGCGGAGGCCGCCTGCAACGAGGACCGCGGCACGCCGCAGGCGCCGGAGGAACTCCGTACCCTGTCCAATCCGCTGACCATCACGCCCGAGACCGTCGCGGCCGGCCGCCGGCTCTACGAGGAGGCGGCGAACCCGGTGGCCTGCGCCCAATGTCACGGCGTCGACGGCACCGGCAACGGGCCGCTGGCACGCCACCTCGAGCCGACTCCCTCCAATTTCACCTGCGACTTCTACCGGGACGTGCCGGACGGGCAACTGTTCTGGATTACCCGGGAAGGATCGAGCTTCATGGGCGACGAGCCGGGCTTCGCCGACGTCGAGCGGCCCGGCCGCCGCGACCGGGCCACGGCGATGCGTGCGCACCGCTACTACCTGAGCGAGCAGGAGACCTGGCAGGTGGTGGCCTATCTGCGCACGTTTCACGCCGACCAGGACGACTGAGCCGGCGCAGCCGGGCCAGGCCGGAGCCGGACTGGAGACCGCGTCCTCCAGTCGCTGACTGCGGAGCCGGCTGATCCTCGATCAGCCGGTTCTTGCTGGTCATCACCCCGCAGACGCCGCTAGCATCATCGGCTTGGCGACGAGCGACGAAACACACAGAACGAGGCCATACCGGGAGACCCGAGATGTTGAGACGCGTATCGCCCTCCGAGAAAATCTCCGAGGGGGCCTGGACGGAGTTCGTGGCGGGCGAGTGGACCACCACGATCGACGTCAGGGATTTCATCCAGCGCAATTACCGTCCCTATGAGGGCGACGGCGGCTTCCTGGCGGGCCCGACGCCGCGGACGGCGTCGCTCTGGCAACGGGTGCTGGAACTCTACGAAGCGGAACGGGAACGGGGCGTGCTCGACGTGGACCCCTCGGTGCCGAGCGGGCTCACCGCCTTCGGTCCGGGCTACATCGACCGGGCCAACGAGAAGATCGTGGGCCTGCAGACGGATGCGCCGCTGAAACGCGCCATCTTCCCCAACGGCGGCATCCGCATGGTGGATGCGGCACTGGAAGCCTACGGCTACTCGCCGGACCCCGCCATCAGCCGCTTCTTCACCGAATACCGCAAGACGCACAACCAGGGTGTGTTCGACGTCTATACGCCGGAGATCCGCGCCGCGCGGCGCTCCGGGGTGGTCACCGGGCTGCCGGATGCCTACGGGCGCGGGCGCATCATCGGCGACTACCGCCGCGTGGCCCTCTACGGCGTCGACCGGCTCATCGCCGACAAGGAGGCCCAGCTCGCGACACTCGAGCCGGAGGTGCTCTCCGAAGACGCCATCCGCCTGCGCGAGGAGCTGAGCGACCAGATCCGGGCCCTGCACGAGCTGAAGGCGATGGCGGCGGGCTACGGCATCGACATCGCCGCCCCAGCGGAGGATGCCGGCCAGGCCGTTCAGTGGACCTATTTCGGCTACCTGGGCGCGCTGAAGGATCAGAACGGCGCCGCCATGTCCGTCGGGCGGATATCGAACTTCCTCGATATCTACGTCGAACGGGACCTCGCTGCCGGCCGGCTTACCGAGGCGGCCGCCCAGGAGCTCATCGACGACCTCGTGATCAAGCTGCGGCTGGTGCGCTTCCTGCGCACGCCGGACTACAACGACCTGTTCACCGGCGACCCCGTCTGGGCCACCGAGAGCATCGGCGGCATGGGCGAAGACGGGCGACCGCTCGTGACGCGGACCAGCTTCCGCTTCCTGCAGACGCTCTACAACCTGGGCCCGGCGCCGGAGCCGAACCTGACGGTGCTGTGGGCCCGCGACCTGCCCGAGGGTTTCAAGGACTTCTGCGCCAGGGCGTCGATCGACACCTCGTCCATCCAGTACGAGAACGACGACCTGATGCGCCGCTACTGGGGCGACGACTACGGTATCGCGTGCTGCGTCTCGGCAATGCGCATCGGCAAGCAGATGCAGTTCTTCGGCGCCCGGGTCAATCTCGCCAAGGCGCTGCTCTACGCGATCAACGGCGGCCGGGACGAGATAACGGGCGAGCAGGTCGGGCCGGCCATGGAACCGGTGACCGGCGACGTCCTGGACTACGCGGAGGTGAGCGCCAAGTACGAGCGGTTCCTGGAATGGCTGGCCCGCGTCTACGTCCAGGCGCTGAACACCATCCATTACATGCACGACAAGTATAATTACGAACGCCTGGAGATGGCGCTGCACGACCGCGACGTCCATCGCACCATGGCCTGCGGCATCGCCGGGCTCTCCGTGGTAACCGACAGCCTGGCCGCCATCCGTCACGGCACCGTCCGCATCATCCGCAACGAGGCGGGTCTCGCCGTGGACTACGAGATCGAGGGCGACGACATCCCGACCTACGGCAACGACGACCCGCGCGCCGACGATCTGGCGGTGGGCATCGTCGAGTCGTTCATGAAGAAGGTGCGCTGCAACCCCACCTACCGGGACGCCGAGCACACCCAGTCGGTGCTGACGATCACCTCCAACGTGGTCTACGGCAAGAAGACCGGCGC
>CAYRZI010000082.1:0-12292 GCA_964428605.1 uncultured Woeseiaceae bacterium | reverse complement strand
CGAACGCCGAATCGCCGGTATTCAACCGTATCGTGACGCTGCGCGATTCCTGGGCGAAGCTCGAGAAGCAGGCGATGCAGCAGGCCGGCTGAGCCTCAGCCGGCCTCGGTCACGCGTACCGGTGCCGCGTAAGCGGTGCCCGGGGTTCACGATTCTTTACCGTATTCGGTGGCGATCGCGCAGTCGTCAGTGCTGCGCTACCATGCCGATGCCCGTATATGCGGATGGCTGTGTCGAGGCAGAGAATTCGAGGAGGCTTCATGGGTGAGGCGGCGCCGGATTTCACCGGCCGCAATGTATTCGTCGCCGGCGGTACCAGCGGTATCAACCTGGGTATCGCGCTTGCGTTCGCCGGTGCGGGCGCCACCGTCGGGGTGCTCAGCCGCTCAGCGGACAAGGTATCCGCCGCGGTAGAGTCGCTGGAGTCGGCCGGCGCGGCAGGCGCCGCGGGCTATGCGGCAGACGTCCGTGACATGGAGGCCGTCCGGGAGGCGGTCGATGGGCACACGGGGAAGTTCGGCGAGCTGGACATCGTTGTCTCCGGTGCGGCCGGCAATTTCCCGGCGCTCGCGAAAGACCTCTCTGCCAATGGTTTTCGCACCGTCCTGGATATAGACGTGCAGGGCAGCTTTCACGTGTTGAAGGCCGTCTATCCCCATCTGCGTCGACCCGGTGCCAGCATCATCAACATATCGGCACCCCAGGCGGAGGCGCCGATGGCGGCTCAGGCCCACGTGTGCGCCGCGAAGGCGGGCGTAGATATGCTGACCCGCGTGCTGGCTCTGGAGTGGGGTCCCGAGGGGATACGTGTCAACTCGATTCTACCGGGGCCCATCGAGAATACGGAGGGCATGCGCCGTCTCGCGCCCGGCGAGCAGGCGCTGGAGGCGATAAGACTCACCGTGCCCACCCGCCGGCTGGGTACGGTGGATGATATCGCCAACGTGGCGATGTTCCTGGCTTCGCCGCTCGGTGACTATGTCAGCGGTGCGGTGATTCCGGTGGATGGGGGCTGGTCCCTCGGGGGCGATCAGGTCGCGATGGCCGAGATGGCGAAACTCTTCGCCGCTGCCGCCGGCAAGAACGCCTCTTGAGTGAGGCCACCGACATCCCGGGGCTCGTGGCGGCTGCGGCGGCCGGCGAGCGCCGGGCTTTGGCCAGAGTGCTTTCGCTGGTCGAGCGGGGCGGCAAGGACGCAGCCGAAGTTCAGCGGGCACTCGGCAGCGCGCCGTCGGACGGATACGTGATAGGGGTCACCGGCGCACCGGGCGCCGGCAAGTCCACGCTGGTCGGCGCCCTGCTGAAGGAGCTGCGGCGCCGTGGCCGGAAAATGGCCGTGCTCGCCGTCGATCCCTCGTCTCCTTTCTCCCGCGGTGCCCTCCTCGGCGACCGTCTGCGTATGAGTGGCGGTACGCGGGACGACGGCGTGTTCATCCGCTCCATGGCCAGCCGCGGCCAGCAGGGCGGGCTTGCAGCGGCCACCCAGGCCGCCAGCCTTACGCTGCAATGCAGCGGCTGGCCCTGGGTGCTCATCGAGACCGTGGGTGTCGGCCAGGTGGAGGTCGACATCGCCGCCATGGCAGACAGCACGGTGCTGGTATTGAACCCCGGCTGGGGCGATGCAGTGCAGGCCAACAAGGCGGGCCTGATGGAGATCGGCGACGTCTTCGTGATCAACAAGGCGGATCGGCCGGGCTGCGCCGATACCCGCAAGGATCTGCTGAGCCTGCTCGCGCAGCGGGAGGGTGAGACTCCGCCCATCCTGGAGACTGTGGCCACCGAAGAGCGGGGCATCGCGGCGTTGGCGGACGCCATCGTGGCGCGCCACGAGGAACTGGCTGTCTCGGGCGATCTGGCGGCGCGGCAAGCCGGGCGCATCGGCCAGATGGTGCGGCTCGGCATGCGGGCAGAGGTGGAGCGTCGGTTGCAGGCCGTGTACGAAAGCGAGGTTTTCGGCAAAGAAGTGCGCCGCGTGGCCGGCGGTGAGGGCGTTATCCCGGACGCCGTCGAACGGCTCCTTGTGGCGATGGATACCGAGCGGCGCGACTAGGTCTTCAGGCGTCTGCCGCCGGCGCCATACCCGTCAGCCGCTCGGCGGCGGCGACGATGTCCGGCAACTGTGAGCCGGGCGGATAGACCTCCACACCCTTGCCTTCCAGCCGGCGTTTCGCGTGAGGCGGTATTACCCCGCCGGCGAAGACCGGCTTCTCGATGCCTTCTACACGCAGCGCTTCGACTGCACGTTCGGCCACCTGCACGTGACCGCCGATGGACAGGCCGATGAGATCGACGTCCTCGTCGATGGCGGCCTGGACGATTTCATCCACATTCGCCATCCCGATCATCACCACCTCGAAGCCGGCGTCCCGCAGCGCACGGGCGACCACCGAGACGCCGCGCCAGTGCCCGTCCAGGCCGGTCTTCGCCAGCAGAATACGACGCTGATTGCTCATCGCTGCCACCCTCAAGCCGTGATCGGCGTATCCCAGTCGCCGAAGACCTCACGGAAGCAGTCGCCGATCTCGCCGAGCGTCACCTCCGAGTCGAGCGCCTCCATCATGGCTGGCATGATGTTGGCATCAGAACGGCAGGTCTTCTCCAGGTTCCGCAATGCTGCTGCGGCCGTCTTACCGTCGCGGGTCCGACGCACGTCCTGCAGCCTCTCCGTGGCGACCTCGAAGGCGTCGTCCACGCCCGTGAAGCCGTCGATCTCGAACGGCGTATCGTCATGGGTGAAGTCCGTTACACCAACGATTGTGCGCTCGCCGCTGGCCTGGGCGTCCAGGTCGGCGTTCTGATTTTCGTGGGCCCGTGCATGCAGCCAGCCCGAATCCAGGCAGGCCAGAAAGCCCCCGTTCTCCTGTATTTCCTCGAAGAACTCCCATGCGCGCTCGATCAGTTCAGCGGTCAGCGCCTCTGCGTAGTAAGAGCCCCCCAGTGGATCGACCACTGCACAGAGGTTGCTCTCGTGCTGCAGGATCTGCTGGATGCGCACCGACATCTGGTGGGCATGCTCGGAAGGCACGGAGAGCGCCTCATCGTAACCCGACACACCGAGCGACTGGACGCCGCCCAGTACGCCGGCGAGACCCATGAGCGTGCCGCGCACGATGTTGTTCAGCGGCTGCTGGTAGGTCATCATCGAGCCCGACGTCACGCAGTGGATGCGCAGGTTCATCACCTTCTCGTTGCTGACGCCGTAGCGATCGCGCAGCAGGTCGTACCACATCTTCCGTGCCGCTCGCAGTTTGCATGCCTCCTCGATGACGTCCAGCGTGAGGCGGAAACTGACGCCGCCCACCGCACGGGCTGCCGCCTCCATGGGCATGGAGCCACGGCGCTGCGCCTCATCCAGATATTCCACTGCGTTGGCGAACAATACGCCGAGTTCCTGGTATGCATTCAAACCCGTATCGGCGCCGTTGTAGGCTGCGATGGAGACCGGCACCCACCGGGGCAGATGCCGGTCACAGAACTCCATGATGTCCACATTGAAACGGAGCCCTGCATCGGTGGGCACCTGTTGTTTCGTCACGCAGCCGAGATAGGTCAGGAAGAAGTCACTCTGGCCGGTACCCGGCAGGCGCTGTAGGTCGATGCCCCGTCGTTTCGCCACCGTCCAGTAGCCGGCCAGCGCAAAAGGGGCGTGCTGCACCACTGCGCCGCCGGCATGGCCGTAGGTGGATTCGATGGGGATGCCGTCGAGACAGATATGGATATCCCGGACGCTCTGCATGACGGCGCCGGTGAGGCCGACGTCCTCCTTGCGTGCCACCACGTCGGGATGATCCACGTTATACATGTGGTCCGCGGTGTTGCGGTCGTGTTCCATCAGGAAGCCCGTTTCGCCGTGGGACAGCAGGAACTTGATGCGCTCGTTCTCGTCCTCCGGCTTGCCGAAGCCGCTCAACTGGAAGATGCGCCAGGGTTTCGTCCGGTAACCCTTGGGGTAGGCACCCCGAAGGAAAGGCGCCTGGCCGGGGCTGAACCCGGTCTGGGGACGATAGGCATCGGGTACGTCTTCGGGACCGTAATGGGATTTCAGGGGTATCCCGGAAAACGTATTCCACTGCTTCTTCGACCAGCGCTCCTGGTCCGACTCGCTCATGCCTCCTCCCGCGTAACGTCAGTTGTTCTACTACGCTTGAAGAATATCATTCTTTGAGTAAAAATTATATACTCATCAGTAAGCGAGGGGAGCACCATGGAATTACCTGCAGGCGAAGTTATCTGCACGGCGATCGAGAAGGTCATCTACGGCCAGCGGACCGCTCAGGCGGTGGCGGCCGAGGCAGAGCGGCTCGGCGCGAGCAATGTCTTCCTGGTGGTGAGTCAGAGCCTGGATGAGCAGACCGACGAGATCGCCCGGGTTCGCGAAGCACTCGGCAACCGCTATGCGGGTCAGTTCAAGGGTATCCCGCCTCATGGCCCGCGCAGCGCCATCATCGAGGCGGCGAACGCCGCCCGCGAGGCGCAGACGGATCTGATCGTCACCATCGGCGGCGGCACGCTGACCGATGCCGGCAAGATCATGCTGATCTGTCTTAAATACAACATCCGGGAGCACGACGAACTCGAGCCCTACCACGTCTACGTGGATGACGAGGGCAACGTCATCAAGCCTGAGTTCGAGGCGCCCGATCTGCGGATGATCGCCGTTCCCACCACCCTGTCCGGCGGCGAATTCAACCCGCTTGGAGGCGCCACCGACGAGAAGCGCAAGCTGAAGCAGGGCTACGAGCAACGCCTGCTGGTACCCGTCAGCGTGATCCTGGATCCGGCCCTGACCGTACATACGCCGGAATGGCTGTGGATGTCGACCGGTGTCCGTTCTCTCGACCACGCCATGGAGACACTGGGCTCTCACCTCTCCAACGATTTCTGCGACGGCATGGCCGAGAGCGCCATACGGCTGTTGACCGATGGCCTGCCCCGGGTGAAGGCTGATCCCGCAGACCTCGAGGCGCGCCTGCGCTGCCAGATCGGCGCGTGGCAGTCGATGGTGCCGGTCGTCGGCGGCGTGCCCATGGGTGCGAGCCATGCCATCGGCCATGTGCTGGGCGGCACCTGCGACGTGCCTCACGGATACACCTCATGCGTCATGGCGCCTTTCGTGCTGGAGTTCAATCGGCCGGTCAACGGGCACCGCCAGCAACGCATCAGCGCGGCCTTCGGCGCCGCGGAACGGCCGGCCTCGGAGCTGGCGGACGAGTTCATCGGCGGTCTCGGCATGCCGCGCTCGCTGGCCGCGGTGGGCGTGACGGAAAGTGATCTCCCCCAGGTGGCCGAGTACACGATGGAGGACTTCTGGGCCCGGACGAACCCGCGCCCGATAGAGAAGCCGGCCGACGTGATGGAGATCCTGCGGATGGCCGTGGGATGAGAGCGGGGATCGGGCATACTCTGCGGGTTTCAGAGAAGGGAGGCTCCATGACCAGATCCAGCGAACTCAAGACCGAAGTCGTTGCCTTCAAGCGCCGGCGCATCCTCGAGGAGGCAGCGCATCTGTTCTTCGAGCATGGCTACGAGGGCACCACCCTGGACACCATCGCCGAACGGCTGCAGGTGACCAAGCCGTATCTGTACTCCTATTTCCGCAACAAGGGCGACATTCTCTTCGAGGTATGCCAGACGGGTATCCGCAAGTCCCTCGCGGCCCTGGATGAAGCGCTGGCCCTGGAGGGCTCGCCCGGCAGCCGTCTGAAAGCGGCAGTGGAGCGGGTGGCCCAGATCGTCATCGAGAAGCGCGAGTACATCGTGGTCTACATGCGCGAGGAGATGAATCTGCCCCCGGAGAAGGCCCGGGAGATCCGCGAGCTCAGGAAGAGTTTCGACCAGCGCATGGCAGGACTGCTGCGCGAGGGCGTCGAGAGCGGGGACTTCGGCGTGGAGGATCTCTCGGTAACGGCGACGACCATCGGCGGTGTGTTGAGCTGGCTGCCCAGCTGGTATCAACCGACCGGACGGCTTACCGCGGGCGAGATCACCCTCTATACCGTCCGACTCATCCAGAAGATGGTGCGCCCCGTCTGAGCGCGCGGCGCGGGAACTGAACAGACGATGACGGAGGCAATGCAATGAGCACAGCTGACAACGTCTCGACGCAGCACTCGGACCCCCGGGTGCCGGATCGCACCACCTGCGTGCTTCGCTACGTGCTGGACAAGTGGGCGGCGGAGAAGCCCGGCGAGACCTTCGTCGTCTTCGAGGACGGCGAGAGCTGGAGCTTTGCCGACGTGCGGGAGCGCACCGTCCGGCTCGCGGCGGGACTGTCCCGACTGGGAGTGTGCCAGGGCGACCATGTGGCCATGTGGCTGCCGAACGGCCGTGAGTCGCTGCTGTCGTTCTTTGCCATCAACTATATCGGTGCGGTCTACGTGCCGTTCAATACGGCCTACAAGGGCCGCATCCTCGAGCACGTCGTGGAGAACTCGGATGCCGAGGTGATCATTGCGCACGGCCAGCTGGCGGCTCGGCTCGCCGAGATCGACACGTCGCGCCTGAAGACCGCGGTGCTTGTCGGCGACGGCGGGGCCGGCCGGCTGGACACCATGGCATTCGCGGAGCTCGGTGCCGCGGAGAGCGAACTGCCCGAACTCCAGCGCCCCATCGAACCCTGGGACACCCAGTCGATCATCTATACCTCCGGTACGACGGGACCCTCGAAGGGGGTGCTGTCCAGCTACCTGCACATGTATACGAACCCGGGGCCGGAGGCCTGGCATTTCGTGACCGGCGAGGATCGCTTCCTGGTCAATATGCCGATGTTCCATATCGGGGGCATGGGTCTGTCTTTCGCCATGCTGGCGCGGGGCGGGTCCATCGCGATGATGGAGAATTTCTCCACTGAATCGTTCTGGCCGTTCGTGGCGCGCACGGAGTGCACCACCATCTTCCTGCTGGGTGCGATGGCGACTTTCCTCCTGAAGCAGCCGGTCTCGGAGGCGGAACGTCAGCACAAGGTGCGGCTCGCCTTCCTCGTGCCGCTCACCAGCAACCACCGGGAGGTGGCGGAGCGTTTCGGTATCGATATTTACACCATCTTCAACATGACGGAGGTCTCTTCCCCCATCGTCTCCGACCCCAATCCGGAGAAGCCGGGTACCTGCGGCAAGGTTCGTCCGGGAGTGGATGTGCGGCTGGTGGACGAGAATGATTGCGAGGTGGCCGTGGGCGAGGTCGGCGAAATGATCGTGCGCACCGACCGGCCCTGGGCGATGAACCACGGCTATTACAAGAATCCGGAGGCCACCGCAAAGGCCTGGCGCAACGGCTGGTTCCATACCGGCGACGCCTTCCGACAGGATGCCGACGGCTACTTCTACTTCGTCGACCGGGTGAAGGATGCCATCCGCCGCCGCGGTGAGAATATCTCGTCCTTCGAGGTGGAGGCGGAGGTGATCGCTCACCAGGACGTGCGCGAGGCCGCGGCCGTCGGCGTTCCCAGCGAATTCTCCGAGGACGAGGTGCTTGTGGTCGTCTCGCCCGTGGAGGGCCGCGCGATCGAGCCCGGAGACCTGTTCGGCTTCCTGCAGGAGCGGCTGCCTCACTTCATGCTGCCCCGCTATATCCGCGTGATGGACGACCTGCCGAAGACGCCGACGGAGAAGGTGCGCAAGCACCTGCTCCGGGAGGCGGGCACCGCCGAAGATGTCTGGGACCGGGAGGCCGCGGGCATCAAGGTGCGCAGAGAGAAAATCTGACGTTTCCCGCCAGCCTCCGTCGACCCATCGCAAGACCTTTCTTACCGAAAGGTCTTTTAGTTTTCTCAATACTATTATAATCTACCCAGGAGTAGATTAGATCTATACCCGGTTCGAAGGCGATGCGAGCGCCCGCCGGAGTCAAAAGCAGAGGGGGAGTTGCTATGTCATCACCGACGTCAGGTGTGCGGCTGACGGTAGCCGCGATCGTACTGAGCCTCGGGTCCTTCGCCGTGCCATTGCCGGCGGCCGCGCAGGACGATCAGGCCATCGAGGAAGTCATCGTCACGGCTACGCGCAAGGAGACGACGCTTGCGGATACGCCGGCAGCGATCAGCGCCGTGCCGGCCGAGAAACTGGGCCTCGGTGCCGTCGAGGACGTGGGCGATCTCCAATACCAGATCCCGAACCTCTCGGTGGCGAACCAGTTCGGTGTCAACCGGGCCTTCATCCGCGGCATCGGCCTCACCAGCATCGAGCTGGGCGCCGATGGCGCGGTGGCCTTCCATGTTGACGGCGCTCTTGTCGCGCGCCCGGCAGCCCAGCTCGCCAGCTACTTCGACCTGGAGCGGGTGGAAGTGCTGCGTGGTCCCCAGGGCACGCTGTATGGCCGCGGTGCTACCGCCGGCGCCATCAACGTGGTGACCCGCAAGCCCACCGATACTTTCTCCGGCAACGGCAGTATCACCGCAGGGAATTACGGACTCGTCGCCGCGGAAGGCGGCATCGGCGGCCCCCTGGTGGAGGACAAGCTGTTCTTCCGCCTCGCGGCGAAGACCGTCGACCGGGACGGCTACGGCGAGAACCTGTTCACGGGCACCGAGATCAATACCCGGGATCACCAGGCGCTGCGCGGCACGCTCGAATGGCGTCCCACGGACGAACTCGAGATCACGGTGAGCGGCGACTACTACGAAGAAGACGATACCAATTACGCCTACCAGTTCTTCGGTCCGACGACCATCGATCCCCTGTTCGGCCAGCTGCTGGGCGGGCAGACCATCTTCGATGCCGTCGCCGACCCGGATCCCTGGGACATCTATTCCGACGTGGATCCGAAGAACGACCGCGAGGGTAAGGGAGGCATCGCGAATATCCGCTGGGAGCGGGGCAAGTGGAGCCTGCGGTCGATTACGAGCTACCGGGACTTCTACCGGCAGAACGTCGCCGACCTGGATTCCACGAGCTTCGATGCTTTCGGCCGCATCACCTATACCGAAGACAGCGAGACACTGAGCCAGGAACTGCTGGTCACCTACACCGAGGAAAACTGGGACCTGCTGTTCGGCGCGATGTACTTCGAGGAAGACCTGTTCGGCAGTACCTTCGTGCCGCTGAACAACATCGAGCTGATCGTCCCTGGCGCGCTGCCCGGAGGCATTTTCGACCAGAAGGGTACGGTGGACATCGAGGCGATCGGCCTGTTCGTGCAGGGCACGTACAACTTCACCGACCGGCTGTCGGCCACGCTGGGCGTACGCTACAGTGAAGAAGACCGTGATCACGAAGGCAGCTTCACCTTCTCCGCACTCGGCATTCTGGGCGTTCCCACAGACAAGTCCGACAGCTGGGACGCGGTTACACCGAAGCTGGTGGTGGACTACCAGCTGACGCCGTCCACGATGATCTACGGCAATATCGAGCGCGGGTTCAAGAGCGGCGTCATCAACATCGGCGCCATCAACCCGGCGGTGGACCCGGAGTTCGTGTGGAACTACGAGGTGGGCGTCAAGACCCAGCTCATGGATAACCGGGTGCAGCTCGCCGCTTCTGCCTTCTACTACGACTACACGGACCTGCAGGTAGGCCGTGTCGACGAGACCAGTACGCCGGTCACCGAGAACGCGGCGGAGGCGCAGAACACCGGCATCGAGGTCGAGGGCAACGCGATGCTAACGGACGCGCTCAGCGTCGACTTCTACGCCACCTACCTGAACGCGGAGTTCGACGAGTTCGATACCTTCGAACCGAATCGGCCGGGCGAGGGCGAGAAGGATCTGTCAGGCAATGCCCTGCCGAACGCGCCCGAACTCACCTGGTTCATCGGCGCCAATTACACCCTGCCGCTCGCCGGCGGAGACCTGCGCTTCCGCGGCGAGATCGCCTGGGTGGACGACATCTACTTCACGGAGTTCAACAACGACGATGCCTTCCAGGAGAGCTACGCCATGACGAACGCCAGCGTGCGCTACACGCCGGCCAGCGGCGCCTGGAATATAGAGGTCTGGGGCAAGAATCTCGCCGACGAGGACATCAAGGCCAACAATATCATCGCGGCGCCGCTGTTCGCCTTCCCGCAGGTGGGCGCGCTGTATCCGCCGCGTACCTACGGGGCGACCTTCTCCGTCAATTTCTGACGTCGGAGGACCCATTGCGGGACGTATACCGCACGCTCACGGTAGAGCCGAGAGAAGGAGCGGAGTGGCTTACACTCGATCGTCCGGAATCGCTGAATGCGATGAACGGCGAGATGATCGACGAGCTGCTCCACTACTTCTCCGGCCTGGAGTCCCGAAGCGAGGTCCGGGTCGTGGTACTGCGCGGTGCGGGGCGTGGCTTCTGTGCCGGCCTCGATCTGAACGACATGGCGGGGGTCGAGGATCTCGCCAGCGCCGAGGAGGCCCTGCCGCTCCAGCGGCGCCTCTCCCGGCTGATCCTCGTCATGCGCCGCTGTCCGCCGCCGATCGTCTGCCTGCTGCACGGGGCAGCCAGCGGGGGCGGCTTCGCCCTGGCCCTGGCCGCGGATATCCGCATCGCGAGCTCGGATGCGCGCATGAACGCGGCATTCATCAAGGTGGGACTTACCGGCTGTGACGTCGGCGTGAGCTACCACCTGCCGCGCCTCGCCGGCGGCGCACTCGCCGCCGAACTGCTGCTGACCGGTCGCTTCCTGGGCGCGGAGCGCGCGCTGGCCCGCGGTATCGTCAGCGAGGTAGTGGAGCCGGGGCAGCTTGGGGGCGCGGGCGAGACCATCGTCGCCGAACTGCTCGAATCGGCGCCGATGGCGCTGCAACTTACCAAGGAAGCACTGAACGCCAACATGGCCGCACCGAGTCTCGAAGCTGCGGTGGCGATCGAGGACCGCCAGCAGGTCCTCTGTCTCACCAGCGGCGAGTTCGCCCGGCGGGTGGCGGCGTTCAGGGGAGGGGGACAATGATGAGTCCGTCGGTACTCTTCGATCCGGCCGATCCGGCGCTGCATAGCGATCCCTACAGCGTCTACCGGAGGCTGCAGTCCGAGGCACCCGTGTACTGGTGCGATCTCGGCTTCTGGGTGGCGAGCCGCTACAACGACATCGCCGCGCTGTTCCGTGACCGCAGCTTCGGTCAGGGCGAGTTCATCAACAACATCCGAATCTTCTATGGCGACGACTTCGACGTCATGGCCCAGCCCGCCTATCGCTGGTTATCGAAGATATTCGTGATGCAGGACCCCCCCGACCACACGCGGCTGCGCGGTCTCATCACCAAGGCCCTGAGCGCGAAGCGAGTGGCCGCCATGGAGCCACGCATCGGGGAGATATGCTCCCGGTTGCTGGACGACCTGGCCGGCCGGGAAGAGGCCGACTTCGTCCACGAGTTCGCCTATAAGCTGCCCACACTGGTGATGTGCGACATGCTCGGTCTCACCGCCGATGAATACTCCGACGAGAAGCTGGCGGAACTGAATCAGGCCATCGCGGACTCGTTCCTGGTGTTCGAAACCCGGGCGCTCGAGCCTGCCGAACTCGACCGCGCGAACCGGCAGATCGAGTTGCTGAACGACTACTTCGGCGAGCTGTTCGAGAGGCGACGCCGGGAGCCCCGCGAGGATCTTGCGACCGCGCTGGTCAGCTCCCGCGAGGGCAATGACCAGCTTACCCACGAGGAGATGGTGACCAGCACCATTGGCATGTTCGGGGCCGGTTTCGAAACCACTGCGCACATGATCGGCAACGGGCTGCTCGCCCTGCATCAGCATCCGGAACAGTGGCGCCGGCTCGTCGACGATCCGTCGCTTGCGGCCAGCGCCACGGAAGAGATACTTCGTTACGACTCCTCGCTGCAGGCCACCTATCGTACGGCGCTGAAGGACAACGAGGTCGGCGGCCAGCCCGTGCAGGCCGGACAGCGCGTGCTGTTGCTGCTGGCGGCCGCCAACCGGGATCCGGACGTTTTCCGGGACCCGGATCGCTTCGATATCCGGCGCGCGGACGTCAAAACACTGGGTTTCGGTGGCGGCATCCATTTCTGCATCGGCGCTGCCCTTGCACGCCTGGAGGGAAAGGTCACGTTCGAGCAGCTCGCAGCGAAGATGCCGCGGATCGAGGTCGACACCGGCAACCCCCGCTGGCGGGAAGGTTTCCTGTTTCGCGGGCTATCGCAGCTGAATGTGAGGACCACCGCTCAGTAAGGCCTGCTCCGTGAAGCGATGGTTGAAGCCTCAGCCGGCCTCGGTCACGCGTACCGGTGCGCCCCGGTCGAGGCCGAGCCCCATGGCCGCGTTACCCTCCGCCCGGGCGATCTCCAGCACGCCGAAAGAGTTCACGAGCGCGAGATATTCGCCGGGCTTCGAGCGCCCGTAGGTCTCCTTCAGCTCGAAGCCGTGTC
>CAYRZI010000081.1:0-12640 GCA_964428605.1 uncultured Woeseiaceae bacterium | reverse complement strand
CGTGGACGAGGAGATCGTCGAGGTGCGCCTGGCAGCGGGCCTGTTCCTGACCGAACAGCAGAACGGCAACGTCATGGCGAGCTTCTCGTCCCGGGGACCGTCCAGCGGCGCGCCGGACATCCTGAAGCCCGATCTCACCGCGCCGGGCGTCAGCATCCTGGCCGGCTTCACCCCCGACGCGGCCAACGCGGAGCAGGGGGAGTTCTTCGGCTACCTCTCCGGCACCTCCATGTCCACGCCCCACGTGGCCGGCGTCGCCGCGCTGCTGCTGGAGGCGAACCCGGACTGGTCGCCGGCGGCCCTGCGCTCCGCCATGATGACCAGCGCCTATCAGGACGTGGTGCAGCAGGACGGCGAGACCCCCGCCAATCCGTTCGACTTCGGCGCCGGCCACCTCCGCCCGAACGGGGCCGGCAAGCCGGGCCTGCTGTTCGACGCCGGCGCCGACGACTACGACGCCTTCGGCTGCGGCCTGGAGGAGCCCATTCCGGAGCCCGCCCGCTGCGACGAGCTGGCCGCCGCCGGCGGGAGTTTCGACGCTGCGCAGTTCAACCAGGCCTCCATCGCCATCGAGCAGCTGACCGGCCGGCGCAGCATCACGCGCACGGTGACGGCCACGGGTGACAGCGCGGCCACGTGGCAGGCGGAGATCGAGCCGCCGCCGGGCACGGTGGTGTCCGTCACGCCCGCGACGCTGTCGCTGAACCCGGGCGAGAGTGCCACCTATACCGTCGAGCTGGAATTCGTCGGCGCCGGGCTGGACCTGTGGTACTTCGGCGCCGTTACCTGGCGCGCGGGCGAGACCGCCGTGCGCACGCCCGTGGCCATCCGGCCGGTATCCCTGTCCGCGCCCGAGGAGGTCCGGGACGCCGGCGGCAGCGGCAGCCTCGGCTTCGACGTGGAGTTCGGCTACACCGGCAGCTACGGCGCGGGCGTGCACGGCCTGAACGAGGCAGTGGTGATCGACGGCTTCGTGGACAACGACCCCACCAAGACCTTCACCTTCCGCGACGGCGACGGCGTCACCACCCACGTGATCGACGTGCCGCCGAATCAGGCGTATCTGCGCTTCGCCCTGTTCGACGAGGCCACCGACGGCGACGACGACCTGGACCTGTACGTCTACTACTGCCCGAACGACATCTGCAGCCGCATCGGCGAGAGCGGCTCGGAGACCTCCGAGGAGGAGTACAGTCTGGTCACGCCGCCGGCCGGCCGCTACGCGGTGCTGATCCACGGCTTCGAGACCGACCAGGTGGCGGGCGGCCCCGGCGCCAACTACCAGCTGTTCGCCTGGGCGTTCGGGCTGGTGGACGACGCAGGCAACATGACGGTGTCGGCGCCGTCGAGCGTCACCGCAGGCAGTACCGAGACGCTGCAGGTGAGCTGGTCCGGCCTGGCCGCCGACCGGCGCTACCTGGGGGCGATATCACACGTCACGCCGAACGGGCTGATCGCGCTCACTATCGTCAATATCCGGAACTGACCGGAGTCAATATCCGGAACTGACCGGCCTCACGCCGCCAGGCGCGCGCACTCGGCGTGCCGGAAGCAACCCGTGACGTGGTCGTTCACCATGCCGGTGGCCTGCATGTGGGCATATATGATGGTGGAACCGACGAAGCGGAAGCCGCGCCGTTTCAGGTCCTTCGCCAGCGCATCGGACTCCGCCGAGGTGGCGGGCACCTCCGCGTCGCTGGCCCAGCGGTTCTGCTTGGGCGCGCCGTCGACGAAACGCCAGATGTAGTTGCAGAAGCCGTCGAACTCCTCCTGCACGGCCAGGAAGGCGCGGGCATTGGTCACCGCCGAGCGCACCTTCAGCCGGTTGCGGATCACCGACGGGTCGGCCAGTATCCTCGCGATCCGCGCCTCTGTGAAGCGGGCGACCTTCTGCGGATCGAAGTCCGCGAACGCCCGGCGGTAGCCCGCCCGCTTGTTCAGTACCGTGGACCAGGACAGGCCGGCCTGGGCGCCCTCCAGCACCAGGAACTCGAACTGGCGCCGGTCGTTACGCACCGGCACGCCCCACTCCGTGTCGTGGTAGTCGACATAGGCCTGGTTCACCCCGAGTGACCAGGCGCAACGCAGCGGCTCTCCGTTCATGGCCCCGCTCCTCTGCTGCTCTCATCGGAGCGCGGATTGTCCGGCCGGGCGCGCACGGGGGCAATCGGCGAATCGGCCCACCGCAACGAAAAAAGGCCCGCGGCCGGAGCCGCGAGCCTCTTTCCGTCGTCGATCGGCGGATGCGATCAGACGGAGCCGCCGCACTTGCCCTCGCCGCAGGCGCCTTCGCCGCCCTTGTCGCCGCCACAGGAGCCTTCGCCACCCTTGTCGCCGCCGCACTTGCCTTCGCCGCAGGCGCCTTCGCCGCCCTTGTCGCCGGAGCTGCCGCACTTGCCTTCGCCGCAGGCGCCTTCGCCTTCCTTGTCGCCTTCCTTGCCGCCGCCGCACTTGCCTTCGCCGCAGCTGCCTTCACCGCCCGAAGTCTCGTAGCCGCTGGACAGCGACGTCATCTCGAACGGGCTGCCGGCAGCGTTGTCGGCCTGGGTCACGCCCACGGCACCGAAAGTGGCGGCCAGTGCCGCGCTGACGGCGATCGCAATCGGCTTTTTCACGTCCTTATCACTCATGATCTCTCTCCTCGCTGTTGTGGTGGCCCTGTCGGGCCGTCGATTCCCTGAGGGCGGCCGTGCCGCCCCGGCAGGATGAAAAACTCGTTTTGCGTGTGCTCAGATCTGCCAGTCCACGGCGTTGCGGATGTTCTCCGTCACGTCGTCCACCGACTGGCCCTTCTCGCCGACGACGGCGATGCTGCCGTCGCCCACCGGCAGGATCACGCCGTGGAAACCGTCGCCCTCCAGGGGCACCGGCGCGTCCAGCTTCTCGCCGGCCATCAGCAGCAGCGTGACCGGGCCGTCCGCGCCCTGGACCACCAGGTGCGGCACGTCGCGCCCATTTATCGGGCAGGTTTTCGCATAGGTGACCAGTCCGACCCGGCCGGCGTCAAGCCGGGATACGGCGGGCGCAAGCACGCCGCCCAGCTCGGCGTCCGCCACCGCCTGGTCAGTGGCCACCCGCGACCAGGGCTCGTGGTGCATGTGCTCGATCACCTCGGCGGCCAGGGCCGGGCCGTCCAGCGTGCGCGGTGCACTGCCGAACTGCAGCGCCAGGCCGACGGCCAGCGCCAGCGCGGCCGCAACGCCAGCCCAGGCCGGCAGTCCGCGCCAGCGCGCGCCGCCGGCACGCCTGTGCTTCTCGAGGGAGACCACCTTGTCCCCGGCGCCATGGCCGTCGCGGCCGTCGTCGGGCAGGTCGATCTCGAAGTCCGGCACCTCCACCGCCAGCGCGGCAGCGAGACGGCGTTCGAACACGGCGGACTCGGCGGCGTAGCGGGCGCAGTCGGCGCAGGCGGCGGCATGCGCCGCGCGGCCGGGGAAATCCGCTCCCGGATCGCTGTCCAGTGTCTGTCTGAATTCCTCACACCGCATGATCGTTACTCGTCAAAATGCCGCCCCTCGGCCGCGAATCTTTCCTTCAGCTGGTTGCGCGCCCGGTGCAACCGGGTGAGCACGGTGGCCTGCTTCAGTTCCATCACCTCTGCGATCTCGTCGGTGCTGTAGCCCATCAGCACCTGCAGCACCAGCGGCTCGCGGTACTCGTCGGGCAGTTCCAGCAGCTGTGCCCTGAGGTCGTCCACGTCCGTATCGTGGGAACTCGCGAGCATGCCCTCTTCCCTGCCGCTGAGATCATCCACGTCCACCGTCTCCAGTCGTTTCCTCTCGAACTGCCGCGCGTTCTCGCGCCTCACTATCGTCAGCAGCCACTGCTTCGCCGCACCGTCCTCGCGCAGGCTGTCCAGGCTGCGCCAGGCTCTCACCATCGCCTCCTGCACCACATCCTCCGCCATTGCCCCGTCCCGGCTGAGCCAGAACGCGTAGCGGTACATGTCCCGGCGCAGTTCGCCCACCAGCCGCTCGAAGCGGTGGCGGCGCCGGCTGTCCTCGGATGTTCCTGTCATGGATAGAGACCTGCGGCCCCCGGGATTTATTTCGCGGCGCCTGCTGCGGGAGGCCCGTCCTTGGACACGAAAACGGAATCGGGGGAGAATCCGCTTTTTCCCGGATGACCCGAGAGTAAATATGACCAGGCGCCCGGATACAAGGTTTCCCGCCACCCGACTCCGCCGCACCCGCCGCACGGCCTGGGCACGATCGCTGGTGGCGGAGAACCGGCTGACGCCGGCGGATTTCATCTATCCGGTGTTCGTGCTCGAGGGCGAGGGCCGGCGCGAGGAGGTGCCGTCCATGCCGGGCATCGAGCGGCGCTCCGTCGACCTGCTGCTCGAGCACCTGGCCGGAGTACACGAACTCGGCATCCCCATGGTGGCGCTGTTCCCCATCATCGACCCGGCGGCCAAGACGCCGGACGGCGCGGTGTGCGCCGACTCCGACGGTCTCGCGCAGCAGGCCGTGCGGGCCATCAAGGAACGCTACCCGGATCTCGGCGTCATGACCGACGTCGCGCTCGACCCCTACACGACCCACGGCCAGGACGGCATCATCGACGATACCGGCTACGTGCTGAACGACGAGACCGTCGACATGCTGGTGCGCCAGGCCGTCTCCCACGCCGAGGCGGGCGCCGACGTGGTGGCTCCGTCCGACATGATGGACGGCCGCATCGGTGCCATCCGCAGGGCGCTGGAGGAGGGCGGCCACGTGCACACCATGATCCTTGCCTATGCCGCGAAGTACGCCTCCAGCTTCTACGGCCCGTTCCGCGACGCGGTCTGCTCGGCGGGCAACCTGGGCGGCGGCGGCAAGCACAGCTACCAGATGGACCCGGCCAACAGCGACGAGGCACTGCGCGAGGTGGGCATGGACATCGCCGAGGGCGCCGACATGGTGATGGTGAAGCCGGGCCTGCCGTATCTCGACATCATCCGCCGTGTGCGCGACGAGTACGGCGTACCGACCATGGCCTACCAGGTGAGCGGCGAGTACGCCATGCTGAAGGCGGCGGCGGCGAACGGCTGGCTGGACGAACGCGAGACGGTGCTGGAGGCGCTGCTGTCCATACGCCGGGCGGGCGCCAGCGCCATTCTCACCTACTTCGCGCCGGACGCGGCGCGCTGGCTCAGGGACGACTGAGCGGATCGAGAACAACAACGATCAGGCGGGGGACAGGGACGTGAGCGAGCAGGACAAGCCGGACCGCTACGGGGTGATGGGATATCCCGTCAGCCACAGCCGGTCGCCGATCATCCACCGGGTGTTCGCGCAGCAGACCGGGCAGAATATAAGTTACGAGCTCTTCGAGGTGCCGCCCCCGGAGCTGGAGGCCGCCATCCGGGCGTTCCAGCGGCAGGGCGGCCGGGGCCTGAACATCACGGTGCCGCACAAGAGCGAGGCGGTACGGCTGGTGGACGAGCTCTCCGATGCGGCCAGCATCGCGGGCGCCGTGAACACGCTGACCATCACGCCGGGCTCCATCCACGGAGACAACACCGACGGCGTAGGCCTGGTGCGCGACCTGCGCCGGAACTACCGCGTGCCGATCGAGGGCGCACGCATACTGATACTCGGGGCGGGCGGCGCCACCCGGGGCATCATGGCGCCGCTGCTGGAGGAGCAGCCCACCACCGTCACGCTGGCCAACCGTACGGTGTCCAAGGCGCAGGCCCTGGCCAACCACTTCGGCAGCCTGGGCGAGGTGCTGGCCTGCCGGTTCGACGACATCGTGCTGGACGTCGACTACGACCTGGTTATCAACGCCACCTCCGCCGGGGTGCGCGGCGAGGCGCTGCCCTTCCCCGACGGCATCGTCACCGGGAACAGTGTCTGCTACGACCTCTCCTACGCCACCGGCGACACGCCCTTCACCCGCTGGGCGAAGGGCCGGGGCGCAGCCAGTGCCATCGTCGGCTGGGGCATGCTGGTGGAGCAGGCGGCGGAGTCGTTCTATCTCTGGCGGGGCGTGCGGCCGGACACGAAGGGCGTGCTGAAGCGCCTGCCGCGCTGAGGCCCGGGCTCAAGCTCAGCGCATGGTGACCAGTTCTTCCGCGCTGGTCGGGTGGATGGCCACCGTGTCGTCGAAGTCCTTCTTCTTCGCCCCCATGCGGATGGCCACCGCGAAGCCCTGCAGCATCTCGTCCGCCCCGTCGCCGAAGATGTGGCAGCCGACGATGCGCTCGTCGTCGCCCACGGTGACCAGCTTCATGGAGCTCGGCCGCTTGAACTCGCTCAGCGCGTAGAGCATGGGATTGAAGCGGCTGGTGAAACAGCCCACCTCCTCGCCGTAGAGATCCAGGGCCTCGTGCTCGGTCAGCCCCACCGTGCCCATGGGGGGATGGCTGAACACCACGGTGGGGATGTTCGCGTAGTCCAGGTGGCGGTCGGTCATGCCGCCGAATACCCGGTCGGCGAGCCGCCGGCCGGCCGCGATGGCCACCGGCGTCAGCGCCGCGGCGCCGGTGACGTCGCCGATGGCGTAGACGTTGGGGACGTTGGTGACCTGGTAGTCGTCCACCGGGATGAAGCCCCGCTCGTCGGTCTCGATGCCGGCCGCCGCCGGGTCCAGGTCGCCCGTCGCCGGCGCGCGGCCCACGGCCCAGATCAGGCAGTCGTAGCCGTCGAAGCGCCGGCCGTCCTCGCTGAGGAGGCACAGGCCGTTGTCGGTCTTCTCCAGACTCTTCGGGATGAAGTGGCGCTCGATGATGATGCCGTCGTCGTCCATGGCCTGCATGACCTCGGCGCGCAGCATCTCGTCGAAGCTCCTGAGCACGCCGTCGTAGCGCACGAACTGGGTCACGTCGGCGCCCAGTGAGTTCAGCATGCCGGCGAGCTCCACGCCGATGTAGCCGCTGCCGACCACGGCCACGCGCTCCGGCTTCTCCTCCAGCTCGAAGAAGCCGTCGGAGGTGATGCCCAGCTCGGCGCCGGGCAGGTCGGGCACCACGGGGTAGCCGCCGGTGGCAACGGTGATGTGGTCGGCGGTGTAGCGCTCTCCGCCCACCTCCACCGTGTGCTCGTCGATGAACTGCGCCCGGCCGGCGATGTGGGTGACGTGGCGCTTGTCGAGGTTGCCCGCATAGATCCTGTTCAGCCGGGCCACGTAGGCATCCCGCGCAGCCTTCAGTCCGGGCCAGTCGTGCCCGTTCACGGCCACGTCGAAACCGTAGTCCTTCGCCTGCTCGGTGTGATGGGCCATGGCGGCGGCGTACCACATGACCTTCTTCGGCACGCAGCCCACGTTCACGCAGGTGCCGCCGAGGCGGCCACTCTCCACCACCGCCGCCCGGGCGCCGTATTCCGCCGCGCGCTGCGCATGGGCCAGTCCGCCGCTGCCGCCGCCTATCGCGATCAGATCGAAGTGGTGTGCCACGGTCACTCTCCGGTTGTCGTCGTCCATTTCCCGGCGCGAAGCCCGTTATCGGCAGGGCTCCCGGCGGGACGCGCATGCTAACATGCGGGCCGGTCAGGGAAATGCAAGACCGAGGTCGGGTTCGCCATGTCCAATCCGCTGCTGGAAAACACGGAACTTCCCCCATTCCCGGAGCTCGAGGCTGCCCACGTGCTGCCGGCCGTACGCACCGTGCTCGACGAGAACCGCCGGCGCCTCGCCGAATTGCTGGCGGACGAATCCCCCGGCGCGGAATCGCTGGTGGTCCCGCTGGAGGAGATGAGCCATCGGCTCTCCCGGCTGTGGTCGCCGGTGAGCCACCTGCACATGGTCACCGCGGACCCCGCCTGGCGCGAGGCCTATGCCGAGGCACTGCCGCTGCTGACCGAGTACGCGACCGAACTCACGCAGAACGAGACCCTGTACCGGCGGTTCCAGGACCTCGCCGAACGGCTGCCGGCGGACGCCGACCCGGGCCTCGCCAAACTGCTGGAACATGCGCTGCGGGACTTCCGCCTCGCGGGCGTCGGCCTCGCCGCGGACGACAAGCGCCGCTTCCGCGAGCTGCGCCAGGCCATGGCGAAGGCCGCCACCCGCTTCGAGCAGAACCTGCAGGACTCCACCGACGCCTGGAGCCTGCACGTCGAGGACGACGCCCGGCTGGCGGGCCTGCCGGCCGGCACCCTGCGCCGGGCCCGCAGCGCGGCGGAAGAGGCCGGGCTGGCCGGCTGGAAGTTCACTCTCGACCAGCCCACCTACCAGGCAGTGCTGACCCACGCCGACGACGAGGATCTGCGCCGCACCTACTACGAGGCCTGGGTCACGCGGGCCTCCGACACCGGCCCCCACGATCCCGCCCACGACAACGCCCCGCTGATCGAGGAGATCCTGGCACTGCGCCACGAGGCCGCCGGCCTCACGGGCTTCGACAATTACGCGGCGTACTCCCTGGCCAGCAAGATGGCGCCGGGCGTCGACGAGGTGCTGGAGTTCCTCCAGGAGCTGGCGGAGCGCAGCCTGCCGACGGCGAAGCAGGAACTGGCCGCGGTGGAGGCCTTCGCGGGCCGGACGATCGAGCCCTGGGACCTCGCCTACTACTCCGAGAAGCTGAAGCAGGAACGCCACGCCGTCTCCGACGAGGAGCTCCGCCGCTACCTGCCGGCGCCGAAGGTGATCGAGGGCCTGTTCCGGCTGGCCCGGGAGCTCTACGGGCTGGACATCGGCTTGCGCGAGGGCGTGCCCGTCTGGCACGACAGCGTGCACTACTACGACGTGCGCGACGCCGACGGCACCCCGGTGGGCGGTTTCTACGCCGATCTGTACGCCCGGCCCGGCAAGCGGGGCGGTGCCTGGATCGACGAATGCGTGGTGCGCAAGGGCGTGGGCGGGCAGAAGGCCGCGCCGGTGGGCTACCTGGTGTGCAACTTCACCCCGCCCCACGGCGACGAGCCCTCGCTGCTGCTCCACAGCGACGTGGTCACGCTGTTCCACGAGTTCGGCCACATGCTGCACCACCTGCTGACCCGGGTGGACTACCCCAGCATCGCGGGCATCAACGGCGTGCCCTGGGACGCGGTGGAGCTGCCCAGCCAGTTCATGGAGAACTTCGCCTGGCATTACGAGGTGCTGGCCCACGCGTCGGGCCACGTGGACACGGGCGAGCCGCTGCCGCCGGAGCTGTTCGAGCGCCTGCGCGGCAGCCGCAACTTCAACGCCGGGCTGCAGATGCTGCGCCAGCTCGAGTTCGCGCTGTTCGACTTCCGCCTGCACGCCGAGTACGTGCCCGGCCGGGGCTCCCGAGCGGCCGAGATCCTGGAGGAGGTGCGGGAGCGGGTGACCCTGGTGCGGCCGCCGTCCTGGAACCGGTTCCCCAACGGCTTCGCCCACATCTTCGCCGGCGGCTACGCGGCGGGCTATTACAGTTACAAGTGGGCGGAGGTGCTGGCGGCCGATGCGTTCAGCGCCTTCGAGGAGGCGGGCATCTTCGACCCGGCCACGGCGCAGAGCTTCCGCAGCCACATCCTGGAGGTGGGCGGCAGCCGCGACATCATGGACGCCTTCGTCGCCTTCCGCGGGCGGGGCCCGCGGCTGGAGGCCCTGCTCGCCAGCAGCGGGATCAGCCGGGCAGCGTGAAAGTCGCCACCTGGAACGTGAACTCCCTGAAAGTCCGCCTGCCCCAGGTGCTGGCCTGGGTGGCGGAGGCCGGGCCGGACGTGCTCGCGCTGCAGGAGATCAAGCAGCCGGACGAGGACTTCCCGGCGGAGGCGCTGCAGGCGGCCGGCTATCACGGCATCTCCAACGGGCAGCGCACCTACAACGGCGTGGCGCTGCTGTCCCGCCAGCCGCCCGCCGATCCGGTGCGCGCGCTGCCCGGCTCCGAGGATCCGCAGCGCCGGGTGCTGGCTGCCACCATAGCCGGCGTGCGCATCGTCAACCTCTACGTGCCAAACGGCCAGTCGGTGGACTCGGACAAGTACCAATACAAGCTCGAATGGCTGGAGCGGCTGCGGGACTACCTGGCCGACGAGCTGAAGGCCCACGAGAAACTGATCGTACTGGGCGACTTCAACATCGCGCCCGAGGACCGGGACGTGCACGACCCCGAACTGTGGCGCGGACGGGTGCTGTTCAGCGAGCGGGAACACGAGGCGCTGGCGCACCTGCTGGAGCTGGGCCTGGTGGATCTGTTCCGCCAGTTCGACCAGCCGGAGGACGCGTTCAGCTGGTGGGACTACCGGGCCGCGGCGTTCCGGCGCAACCGGGGGCTGCGCATCGACCTCATCCTGGGCAGCCATGCCATGGCCGAGCGCTGCATCGCCAGTGCCGTGGACCCGGAACCGCGTGGCTGGGAGCGTCCCTCCGACCACGCCCCGGTATGGGCGGAGTTCGAGGAATGAGCCGCCGCGCGATCCGCGGCGTTAGGTCAAACCCGCCGCTCGCACCGCCGGCCGGCGTGTATGCTGCGCGCAGAAGACACGATGGTCTGCTGCCGCGGACGGGGGGAGTGGCGTGAATCCGGACGGCGGAGTTCACGGACGGAACCGGCAGCCGGACCGCAGCGGGGAGGGCGCCGGCGGCGCCGGGAAGTACAAGAAGATGCTGCAGGACCGGCGCAACGACTTCGACGTCACCAACACGGTGCAGGTCAGCAACCCCGCCGCCGTACGCGACGCCGTGCGCGAGCTGCTCGAGCAGACCTATCCGGACGCGGGCTTCGACAAGATCTGGCTGGCCTTCTACGACTTCGAGCGGCTGTTCACCGGCCGCATGCCCGGCTACCTCGGCTGCGACACCAGCTACCACGACATCCAGCACACCCTGGACATCACGCTGGCGATGGCGCGGCTGATTGCCGGCTACGAGGCGGCCTGCCGCAGCGGCGAAGGGCTGGGGCCGGAGCGCGCCCTGCTCGGCATCCTCGCGGCCCTGTTCCACGACGCCGGCTACATCCGCCACGAGCTGCGCGACCGGGAGTACCGCAACGGCGCCGAGTTCACGCTCTACCACGTCAGCCGCAGCGCCGACTTCCTGCGCCGCTACCTGCCCGGCATCGGCCTCGAGCACCTGGCGCCGGCAGCCAGCAAGCTGGTGCATTTCACGGGCTACGAGGTCGGGCCGGAAGAGATCGGCATGGACGACCCGAAGGACACGCTGCTGGGTCACCTGCTGGGCACCGCGGACCTGGTGGCCCAGATGGCCGACCGCTGCTATCTCGAGAAATGCCGCGACCGCCTCTACAGCGAGTTCCTGCTGGGCGGCATCGCCGTCGAACACGCGCGGCCGGGGGAGTTCATGGTGCGCTACGCCTCCGGCGAGGACCTGCTGCGCCAGACGCCCGGTTTCTTCGAGCATTCGGCGAAGCCGCGCCTGGAGGAAACCTTCGGCGGCGTCTACCGCTACTTCGAGGCGCTGTTCGAGGGCCACAACCCGTATATGGAGGCCGTCGAGGCGAACCTCGCGTTCCTGCACTCCATCCTGGAGACAGGCCGATGGCGGCTGCTCAGGCGCAACCCGCCCGCCTTCGTGGGCGAGCAGTCGAGCCTGCGCACGATCCGCGAGATGGTGCAGGAGGAGACGGCGCGCCTGGAACGGGCGCGGCTCGGTACCACGGCGACGGGCTAGGAGTCCGGGCGGCTCAGCCCTTGTCGCGCAGGAATACGGGCCGGTCCGGCTCCGACTGCTCCGCGCTGTAGCGGTAGCCTTCCTCGGCGAACCCGGTCAGGCCCTTCAGCGTATCGACGCGCTCGCGGATGATCCAGGACGCCATCATGCCCCGCGCCCGCTTGGCGAAGAAGGCCAGCACCCGGTAGTCGCCGCTCTTCGCCCGGTCCTTGAACACCGGTGTGACGATACGCCCGTCCAGCAGGTCCTCGTTCACGGCGCCGAAGTACTCATTGGAGGCGAGATTGATCAGCGCCTTCGGCTTCTGGTTCGCCAGTTCCTCGTTCAGGGCGCGGGTGATGCGGTCGCCCCAGAAGGTGTACAGGTCCCTGCCCGCTTCGTTGGATAGTGACGTGCCCATCTCCAGCCGGTAGGGCTGCATGAGGTCCAGCGGGCGCAGCACGCCGTAGAGCCCGGAGAGGATGCGCAGATGGTCCTGGGCGTAGTTCAGATCCCGGGCATCGAACTCGTCCGCCTGCAGACCCTGGTAGACGTCGCCCTTGAAGGCGAGCAGCGCCGGGCGGGCGTTGTTCGTCGTCGCACGCCCGGAGAAATTCCGGTAGCGCTCCACGTTCAGTTTCGTGAGCTTCGGCGACAGGTTCATCAGCTTCGAGATCTCCTTCTCCGACTTGCCGCGCAGGATCTCCACCAGTTGGCGGGCCTCGCTCTGGAAGCGCGGTTTCGTGTGCTTGTCCGTCGGCAGCGGCGATTCGAAATCCAGGGTCTTGGCTGGCGAGAGGACGATGATCATGTCGGTCTACCGTGATTGTCGGGTCATGGCGGCCACCGTCGGCCGCGGGCAATGCTCATGCTAGTGAAACGGCGTCGGTTGTAAAGGCGTTGTGGCGGCCCCGTCGCAGAGCCGGCCTCCCCGGAATTCAGCGCCGGCGGCAGCCCCAGGCCACCACCTGATCGCCGATGGTGACGGAGGCCTCGTCGCCGCGCAGCCACAGCAGGACGTCGCCCGAGCGCCAGCGGCGCCCTTCCTCGGCGGTCACCTCCGGCAGGGTATAGCGGCGGCCGTCGAACTCCAGCAGGGCCTCGCCGGGCCGTGTCTCGACAAGCAGCGTCCCGCCCC
>CAYRZI010000080.1:0-12699 GCA_964428605.1 uncultured Woeseiaceae bacterium | reverse complement strand
ATCCTCTACCCCTCCTGCTTCGACGCCAACGGCGGCCTGTTCGAGACGCTGCTGGGCCCGGAGGACGCGGTGATCAGCGACGAGCTGAACCACGCGAGCATCATCGACGGCATCCGCCTGTGCAAGGCGCAGCGCCACCGCTACCGCCACGACGACATGGCGGACCTGGAGAAGCAGCTGCAGGCGGCGAAGGACGCGCGGGTACGGCTCATCGCCACCGACGGCGTCTTCTCCATGGACGGCACCATCGCCGACCTCCGCCGCATCTGCGACCTAGCAGAGGAGTACGACGCGCTGGTGATGATCGACGACTGCCACGCCACCGGTTTCCTCGGCGAGGAGGGCCGCGGCACCCACGAGTACCGCGACGTCATGGGGCGGGTGGACATCATCACGAGCACGCTCGGCAAGGCGCTCGGCGGCGCCTCCGGCGGATTCACGGCCGCGCGCCGCGAGATCGTGGCCTGGCTGCGCCAGCGCTCCCGCCCCTATCTGTTCTCCAACACGCTGGCGCCGGTGATCGCCGCCGCTTCCATCGAGGTGGTGAACCTGCTGGAATCCGACAGCGGACTGCGGGACAAGCTGGCCGCGAACGCGGAATACTTCCGCAACCGCATGGAGGCGCTGGGCTTCGACCTGCTGCCGGGAGAGCATCCCATCATCCCCGTCATGCTGGGCGACGCCCGCCTGGCGGGGCAGATGGCCGACCGGCTGCTCGAGCACGGCATCTACGTAATCGGTTTCTCCTATCCCGTGGTGCCCCACGGCAAGGCGCGCATCCGCACCCAGATGTCGGCGGGCCACGACCGCGAACACCTCGACCGCGCCATCGACGCCTTCGCGGCCGTGGGCCGGGAACTCGGGGTCATCGGCTAGGCAGCAAGGACGGACGCTATGAAGGCACTGGTGAAGAAGCACGCGGAACCGGGCATCTGGCTCGAGGACATCCGGGAGCCCGAGGTGGGCCACAACGACGTCCTCATCGAGGTGGCCAAGACCGCCATCTGCGGCACCGACATCCACATCTACCAGTGGGACGACTGGGCGAAGCAGACCATCCCGGTGCCCATGGCCGTGGGTCACGAGTTCAGCGGCCGCATCGTCGAGGTGGGCAGCGAGGTGCGGGGCCTCGAGCCCGGCGACCGGGTGTCCGCCGAAGGCCACATCACCTGCGGCGTGTGCCGCAACTGCCGCGCAGGCCGCCGCCACCTGTGCATCAACACCGCGGGCGTCGGCGTGAACCGCCCCGGCGCCTTCGCCGAGTACATCGCAGTGCCCGCCTTCAACGTCTTCAAGCTGCCCGATGCAATCACCGACGACATGGCGGCCATCCTCGACCCGCTCGGTAATGCCACCCATACCGCGCTGTCCTTCGACCTGGTGGGCGAGGACGTCATCATCACCGGCGCCGGACCCATCGGCATCATGGCGGTGGCCATCTGCCGCTACGCCGGTGCCCGCCACGTGGTCATCACCGACGTGAACGACTACCGCCTGGATCTGGCCCGGCAGATGGGCGCCTCGATGACCCTCAACGTCACCCGGGATTCCATCGACGACGCCATGGAGTCACTGGGCATGACCGAGGGCTTCGACGTCGGCATGGAGATGTCCGGACAGCCCTCCGCGCTGCGCGAGCTGCTCCGGGTCATGCATCACGGCGGCCGCGTGGCGCTGCTCGGCATCCCGCCGGAGGACACCGCCGTCGACTGGAACCAGATCATCTTCAAGGGCCTGGTGGTGAAGGGCATCTACGGCCGCGAGATGTTCGAGACCTGGTACAAGATGGCCAGCATGCTGCAGAGCGGGCTCGACGTGCGCCCGATCATCACCCATCACTTCGCGCTCGCCGATTACGGCGAGGCATTCGAGACGATGTGCTCCGGGCGCTCCGGCAAGGTCGTGCTGGACTGGCACGCCTGAGGCCGGCGCCCGAGGCCCGGGCCACTCCCTGCCGTGCCGCTGGCGGAGCGGCCCCCGGCCCTTGGCGCGACCCCTGGCGCGACCCCTGGCGCGACGCCCCCTAGCGCAGCACGTCGCAGAAGCAGTCGGCGTATACGCCGCGGCGGTCGTTGAACCGGGCGATGCCCTGCCAGGCCTCCTCCAGCGCCGTCACCAGCGGGGCCAGCGGCGAGCCGCCGCCGGCGAAACCGAGTTCCGCCACCGTCGGCCCGATGCGGGAGTTCAGCAGTTGCAGCAGGAATTCCTGGCCCGGCGTGAGCGGCCGCTCGACGTATTTCACGCCGTACTCATCCTCGGCCAGTCCGGCCCGCTCCGCCGCTGCGGCGATGGCATCGTCCAGACCGCCGAAGCGGTCGATCAGGCCGAACTCCAGCGCGTCCCGGCCGGTCCAGACCCGGCCCTCCGCGACACGAGCAACCTCCTCGCGATCCATGCCGCGCTGCTCGGCGATGCCGGCCACGAAATCCCGGTAGATCGAGTCCACGGTGATCTCGATAACCCGCCGCGCCTTGTCATCCAGCGCCCGGTCCGGGCGCAGCGCGCCCGCCAGGGCGGTGGTGCCGACGCCGTCGGTGTTGATGCCGATCTTCTCCAGCGTGCGCTGGAAGGTGGGGAACATGCCGACTACGCCGATGGACCCCGTGATGGTGGTGGGCCGGGCCAGGATCTCGTCGCCCGCCGCGGAGATCCAGTAGCCGGCGGAAGCCGCCACGCTGCCCATGGAGACGATCACGGGCCGCTCGGTCGCCTTGAAGGCCTGGATCTCGTCGAACACCAGCTCCGAGGCGAAGGTGCTGCCGCCGCCGCTGTCCACGCGCAGCACCAGCGCCGCCACCGAGTCGTCTTCGATGGCCCGGCGGATCAGGTTGCTGGTGGATTCGCCGCCGATGCTGCCGGCCGGCGCATCGCCCTCCACCACCGGCCCCGATGCGACGATCACGGCCACGTTGCGCTCGCCCGCCGGGTCGCCGCGCAGCAGGCGCCGGGCGCCCACGTAATCGTCCATGCCGATGGACCGGTAGCTGTCCTCCTGCCCCCCGTTGGCGCCGGCGATACCGATCATGTGCTCACGGAACTCGGCCCGGGTGGCCACCCGGTCCGCCAGGCCCACCCGCACGGCCATGTCCGCGAAGCGTCCCTCGCTCGCCTCCAGCTCCTCCGGCAGGTTGTCGACGGCGGCCTGCAGCCGCGCGGCATCCAGGCCGCGGGCCGCGGAGACGCCGCCGAGCCAGGCCTGCCAGAGCTGGTCCAGCAGTTCCCGATTGGCCGCCTTCGCGGGCTCCGACATATCGTTGCGGGTGAAGGGCTCGGCCGCGGACTTGTAGGTGCCGGCAGTGAACACGTTCCAGTCGATGCCGAGCTCGTCGATGGCGTCACGGAAGTAGTTGCGATAGATGCCGTAGCCCTGCAGGAACAGGAAGCCGCGATCCTGCAGCCACACCTCGTCGGCGTGGGCGGCGACGTAGTAGGCAGCCTGGGTGTAGACGTTGCCCATGGCGATCACGGGCTTGCCGGAGGCCCTGAAGGCTTCGACGGCGGCGGCGACGGCCTGCAGCTTGGTCAGCCCGCCGCCGAGCAGGCCGTCCAGTTCCAGAACCACGGCCGGGATACGCTCGTCCTCCGCGGCCCATTCGAGCGCATCCTGGATGTCGCGCAGCCGGGTCTGGCCGACGCCGTCGCCCATGGCCTCTGCCAGGGCCCGGTCCACGGGATCGCCCTCGTACTCTTCCACCAGATAGCCCTCGGGGGCGATCACCAGCGCCGCCTGGCGCGGCAGTTCGGGCACCGGCGGCGACAGCGCCGTCACCAGCAGGGCGAACAGGAACAGCAGCACCAGCAGGTGCAGGATCTTGCGGATGCCGTCCAGCCCCTGCCACAGCGCGCGCAGGACTCTCATCAGGGCTCTTCCCAGGGCCATGTTCTCACTCCTCGTCCGGCGCGCCTGCGCCATGATATCGAATCCGCCAGGCGACGCCGGCGTGCTCACCGCCCGCCGGCTGCGCTCAGGTGGCCGGCAGCAGCCACAGGGACAGCGCCGGCACGTACGTGATGATGATGACCGAGATCAGCAGAATCAACAGGAAAGGCAGTGTGGCCAGGTAGACGCGGACGATCGGCTCCTCGAAGCGGTAGCTGGCGATGAACAGGTTCAACCCCACCGGCGGCGTCAGATAACCGAGCTGCATGGCGGCCAGGAAGATTATGCCGAGGTGGATGGGGTGGATGTCGTATTGGGCTGCCACCGGCAGGATCAGCGGCACCACCAGCACCAGCGCCGAGAAGATGTCCAGGATGGCGCCGAGGATCAGCAGGAACACCAGCAGCAGCAGCAGGAAGGTCAGCGGCCCGCTGACGAACTGCTCGACGACGGCCAGCAGCTTCTGCGGCACCCCGGCGTCGATCATGATATTGGTGGACGCGAGCGAGACGCCGAGAATCACCAGGATGCCGCCGACCAGCAGCATGGACTCGCGCATGATGCGGGGCAGCTCGCGCAGCGGGATCTCCCGCAGCACCACGACCTCGACGAATACCACGTACAGCGCCGTCACCGCGGCCGCCTCCGAGACGCCGATCAGCCCGGAGTAGATACCGCCGAGCACCACCACGGGCAGCGGTATCTCCCAGGCCGACTCGCGCACGGCGCCCGCCACTTCCCGCCAGGAGAACTCCGACAGCGGCTGGCGCTCGCGGCGGTTCACCCACAGGCTCCAGCCCGAGAGCATGAGCAGCATCAGCAGACCGGGCAGCACGCCGGCGCGGAACAGCTCGTCGATGGACTGCTGGGCGACGACGCCGTAGAGGATCAGCGGCAGCGAGGGCGCGAACAGCAGGCCCAGGCTGCCCGCGCTGGTCACCAGCCCCAGGTTGAAGCGCTCCGGATAGCCGGCCTGAGTCAGCGCCGGATACAGGATGGCACCGAGGGCGATGATGGTAACGCCCGAGGCACCCGTGAAGGCAGTGAAGAAAGCGCAGGCGGCCAGCGAGACGATGGCCAGACCGCCGGGCATCCAGCCGAGCAGGGCCCGGGTGATACGCACCAGGCGGCGGGGCGCGCCGCTCTCGCTCAGGACGAAACCGGCGAAGGTGAACAGGGGTATCGCCAGCAGGAACGGCATGGTGCCGACACTGAAGAACTCGATGGCCACGGCGGAGAGATCGATGTCCGCCCGGTAGTAGCCCCACATGGCGCTCGCGGCGATCACGGCGAACAGCGGCGCCCCGAGCAGGGCCAGCACGAGCAGGATGATGCCGACCAGTATCATCACGGCTCCCGGTAGCGCCAGCGGTTGGCGAGACGCAGCGCACTCGCGCCGGTGAACAGCAGGTAGCGCCAGGCCATCAGGCCGAAGGCGACGGGCATCACGATCTGGAACCACCAGGCCGGCAGGCCGCCGACGAGGCGGTCGCCGAACTCCCAGGCGGTGTAGACGAAGCGCCCGGAGTGCCAGGCCAGCAGGGCGCAGACGGCCGTGGTGAAGGCGTTGACCAGGGTCTCGGAGGCCGCCCGCAGTCCCGGCGACAGGAAGCGGGAGACCACGTCGATGCTGATGTGCTTGTTCGCGCGGCTGGCCGCGACGGCGCCGAACAGGGCCACCCACAGCACCATCAGCTTCAGCACCTCGTCCGCCCAGATGAAACTGAAGTCGAAAGCGTTACGGAGGATGATCTGGGTCGTGGCCAGGAGAATCATGGCCGACAGCAGCACGATGAGGACCAGGTCCTCCAGCCCCCGGCCGATGCGCTCGAGGCGCTCGCTCAGACGCCCGCCGAGACGCCCGGGCGCCTCGGTCACGGGCTGTCGCCGTCCGCCTGCGCCGTCGGAGCGGCCTGCGCGCGGTATTCGGCGAGCAGCGCCAGCACCTCGTCGAGCAGCTCCGGCGAGAGGTAGCCCTCTTCCGCCAGGCTGCGGTTGGCGGCCATCACCGGCTCGCGCCAGCGGTCGATGGCGCCGGCCACCGGCTCGACGAAATCCACGCCGGTGTTCGCCAGTGCCGCCAGGGCGTCCTCGTTGTCGGCCTGGTTAACGCGGTCGAAATTCTCGTAGACCCGGTTCATGACCTCGTCGACGACGGCCTGATCCGCCTCCGACAGACGGGAGAAGGCACGCTTGTCGATGGCGAGATAACCCAGCGTGTAGAGCAGCGGCAATTCAGTGAGATAGTCCACCTTGGTGTGCCACTGCAGCACCAGCACCGCCACCGGCGGCGAGGCGACGATGTCGATCAGCCCGGTCTGGAGACCGGTCAGCACGTCGGTGACCGGCAGGGTCACCGGCGAGAGGTCCAGCGCCTCCATGGCGCGGTAGCTGATCTGGTCCCCCTCGGGCACCCAGACCTTCTTGCCCTTCAGGTCGTCGACCGAGCGCACGGGCATACCCGACAGGAAGCGGGCGAAGCCGCCCCCCGCGAAGCCGAAGCTGACGAAGCCGGCCTCCTCCAGGCCCTCCTCGAGCTGCGGATCGATGCGTTCGCGTACGTAGTCCACCTCGGCCGGTGTCTCGAACAGCAGCGGCAGGCCGTAGATGTTCAGGTCCGGGTAGTACTGCTCCATGCTGTTCGCAGTGAACACGCCGCCGTGCAGCTGGCCGATGCGGATCTTGCGCAGCACCTTCTTGTCGTCGCCCATGACGCCGCCGCCGTAGAGCTTGATGTTCACTCGGCCGTCGGTGCGTTCGGCGATCTCGGCGGCCGCACCGCGCATGTCCTTCATCCAGGTGGAGCCCTCGGGCGCGATGGTGGCGATCTTCAGATCCACCGCCGCCGCCGGGCCGGCGAGGAGCAGCAGCGCTGCGAGGGTGACGATTCTGGAATTCATGGCTGATGCACTCCCTGTGAGTGGCCCTGCGCTGCGCGCAGGGTTCAGAAATAGGTATCGGCGCTGTCGAGCAGTGCCTCGGCGTCGCGCTGGGCCAGCGTGTTCGTCAGCGTGTAACCGGGCACGACCGGGTCGGCCTCGAGCACCTCGTTCAGCAGCCGGTCGTGCAGGTCCCGCTCGTAGAGCAACCGCGCATAACCGCGGGCATACTCGACCTTCACCGACAGGTCCCTGCCCTCCGTGAGTTCGATGGCTTTCTCGAAATAGTTTCGCGCGAGCTCCGGTTCGCCGCCGAGCGAGGGAGGCCGCAGCGTCGCCAGGATGGCGAGATAGGTGTAAGCCTGCGCGTCGTACCCGCCCTCGTCCAGCGCGAGCAGGCGCTCGAGCACCGCCTCCATGCGCGGCAGCTCGGCCAGCGAGTTCCAGTCGTCACTGTGGGCGCGGATGTAGGCCAGCGAGGACAACGCGTAGCTGTAGAGCGCGTCGGCATCGCGGGGCCCGAGCCCGTCCAGGGTATCCTCGAAGGCCGAGTAGTCCTGCTCGTCCCAGCGGCAGGCGGGACGGTATTCGATGCACAGCGAGCGCGTGCCGTAGCGGCGGGCCCGTGCAGTGAGGCGCTTCGCCCGCGCGGGGTCGTCGGCGAACACTGCGCCGTAGGAGGCGTACAGCTCGGCGGCGGCCTGCAGCACGGCCGGATCGTCCGGGTTGCCCTCCACCAGGCTGTCCAGCAGCAGCAGGTAGGCCGGAGCCCCGTCCCGTACCGTCTCCGGGTCGGTCTGGTTCAGGACGGCCGAACTCAGGTTGTCCGCGAAGCCGGAAGCGGCGGAGGACACCAGGGAGGCGCAGCCCGTGGAGGCGAGCGCCGCTGCCGCAAGGGCGATGATGCCCGCGCGGGTGTATTTGGGGCAGCGTTCCGTCATGGATGCTGTGACTCCGGCCGGCAGGCTTCGTTCCTCCCGGCCGATGCCAGGGCGTCGCCGTCAGATCTTCTCGCGGATCCTGGCGGCCTTGCCCGTCCGCCCGCGCAGGTAGTACAGCTTGGCGCGGCGAACGTCGCCCTTGCGCTTGACGATGATGTCGCCGATGGAGGGACTGTAGGTCTGGAACACCCGTTCCACGCCCTCGCCGTGGGACATCTTGCGCACGGTGAACGACGAGTTCAGGCCGCGGTTGCGCTTGGCGATCACCACGCCCTCGTAGGACTGGAGGCGCTCGCGCTCACCCTCCTTCACGCGCACCTGCACCGCGACCGTGTCGCCCGGGGCGAAGTCGGGCAGTTCGCGCTGCATCTGTTCCTGCTCCAAAGCGTCGATGACCTTACTCATGGCTTGTTCCTGCTCTCTCGCTAGAGTGTTGCAAATAATGTCTTCGTCGTCCGGCCGGGCCCGGTTATCGCTGTCCGGCCTCGGCCCTGTATTCCGCGAGCAGCTCGCGCTCTTCGTCCGTCAGCGGCCGTGCCTCCAGCAGGTCCGGCCGCCGCGACCATGTGCGCCCCAGCGACTGCTTCAGCCGCCAGCGGGCGATGGCCCGGTGGTCGCCCGAGGTCAGCACCGCCGGCACCCGCCGGCCGTCCACCACCTCGGGCCGGGTATAATGCGGGCAGTCGAGCAGGCCCGTCTCGTGGGATTCCTGCACGGCCGACTCCGCGTCGCCCAGCACTCCCGGCAGCAACCGCACCGTCGCGTCGATCACCGCCATGGCGGCGATCTCACCGCCGCTCAGGACGAAGTCTCCCAGGGAGACCTCCTCGTCCACCCGCGCCTCGACGAGGCGCTCGTCGACGCCCTCGTAGCGTCCGGCCACCAGCACCAGGGCGGGCAGCGCGGCGTATTCGCGCGCCAGCGCCTGGTCGAAGCGCCTGCCCTGTGGGCTCAGGTGCACCACCCGGGCCCCGTCTGCGCTCCGCCGCCTGGCCGCGTCGATGGCCGCGGCGAGCGGCGCGAACTTCATCACCATACCCGGACCGCCGCCGTAGGGCCGATCGTCCACGGTCCGGTGCAGGTCCGCGGTGAAATCCCGCGGATTCACCGCCCCCAGCGACACGAGTCCGCCGGCCACGGCACGGCCGACGACGCCGAAGCGCCCGACCGCCAGGACCTCGTCCGGGAACAGGCTGACCACCTCGATCCGCACGCGGTCAGCTCCACTCCCAGTCCACGACGATGCGGCCTTCCTCCAGGCACACCGCCCGCACTGTATCGTCTACTACGAAGGGGATCAGCAACTCCTCACCCTCCTCGCGGCGGACCACCATCACGTCGTGCGCGCCGGTCTCCAGCATCCGTTCAACCCTGCCGAGCCGCTCACCCCGGCTGTCGCGCACCTCGAGGCCGACGAGGTCGGCCCAGTAATACTGTCCTTCTCCCGGATCCGGCAGGCTCGAGCGCTCTACGGCGATCTCGGCCCCGATCCATGCTTGCGCCGCGTCACGGTCCTCGATGGACTCCAGCGCCGCGACGATCGTCCTGCCGCCGAAGTGCCCGTCCCGCACCCGGAACCGGCGGCGCTCGCGGCCTCTGGTCAGCCACCACTCCGGGTAGCTCAGCACGTTTTCCCGGGGATCGGTGTAGGAGAACACCTTCACCAGGCCCCGGACCCCGTGCACGCCGCTGATCCGACCCACAGCGACGAGGGCATCCGGATCGACGCTGCCCGCCGGGTTGCGTTCTTCCACGGCCCCGCCGGGCCCGCACTCAGGCGCTGGCAGCGGCCTTGCGGGCCTGCTTCAGCAACGAAGCCACCCGCTCCGACGGCCGGGCTCCCTGGCCGATCCAGTGTTCGACCCGGGCCACGTCCAGGCGCAGACCTTCTTCGCCCTCCCTGGCCTGGGGGTCGAAGAAGCCCAGCCGCTCGATGTAGCGGCCGTCGCGACGGTTCCGGCTGTCGGTCACGATGACATGATAGAAGGGCTTCTTCTTCGCCCCTCCACGGGTTAAGCGGATGCTGACCATGAACTGATGGACCTCGCCATTCTAAAAACTGAAATCACTGGACGCGGGCACGGGCAGGCACTCGGCCCGGCGCCCGAGAAAACACGCCATTTTACTGCAATGCCCGAAAAAGTGAAGGACTAAAGTGAAGAAGCTCCGGGCGCCGCCTGCCCGGTCGGCGACACTCGTCAGCGGCCGGTGTCACCGGCCGGGAGGCAGCATCCCGCCGCCGGGCATGCCCCGCATCATCTTCTTCATGCCGCCCTTCGAGAAGCGCTTCATCATCTTCTCCATCTGGGTGTACTGCTTCAGCAGCCGGTTCACGTCCTGCACCTGCACGCCGCTGCCGGCGGCGATGCGCCGCTTGCGCGAGCCGTTGATGGTCTTCGGGAACCGCCGCTCGCCCGGCGTCATGGAATTGATGATGGCGATCTGGCGGCGCAGCTGGCTGTCGTCGGCCTGGCCCTTCAGCGCTGCCGGATTGATCTTGCCCATGCCGGGCAGCTTGTCGAGCAGCGACTCGAGCCCGCCCATCTCCAGCATCTGCTGGAACTGATCGCGCATGTCCGCCAGCGTGAAGCCCTTGCCCTTCGCGATCTTGCCGGCCAGCTTCTCGGCCTTTCTGCGGTCGACCTTCTGCTCGACCTCCTCCACCAGCGAGAGCACGTCGCCCATGCCGAGGATGCGGGTGGCCATGCGGCCCGGGTGGAAGACCTCCAGCGCGTCCGTCTTCTCGCCGACGCCCATGAAACGGATGGGCCTGCCGGTGATCTCGCGCACCGACAGGGCCACGCCGCCGCGGGCGTCGCCATCCGCCTTGGTGAGGATGGCGCCGGTCAGCGGCAGCGCCTCGGAGAAGGCCCGGGCCGCGTTCACGGCATCCTGGCCCGCCATGGCGTCGATGACGAACAGGGTCTCGTGCGGTGAAGCCGCCTCGTGCACGGCGCGGACCTCGCCCATCATCTCGTCGTCGACATGCAACCGGCCCGCTGTGTCCACGATGAGCACGTCGGCGAAACCCCGCCGCGCCGTCTCCAGCGCCCGCTCCATGATGGCCGTGGGCGACTCCGAGGCCTCGGACGGAATCCACTCGGCCCCCACCTCTCCGGCCAGGCGCTGGAGCTGCAGGATGGCGGCCGGCCGATGCACGTCCACGCTGACCAGCGCCACGGATTTCTTCTCCTTCTCGATGAGACGCCGGGCGAGCTTCGCGGCCGTGGTGGTTTTGCCGGCACCCTGCAGGCCGGCCAGCAGAATGACCACCGGCGGCTGCGCGCGCAGGTCCAGGGCCTCGGTCTCGCCGCCCAGCACCCGCTCCAGCTCCGCCTGGATGATCTTGACGAAGGCCTGGCCCGGCGTGAGGCTGCGCGAGACCTCCTCGCCCAGTGCGCGCTCGCGCACCCGGCCGATGAAGTCCTTGACCACGGGCAGGGCCACATCGGCCTCCAGCAGCGCCATGCGCACCTGCCGCAGGGTGTCCCTGATGTTTTCTTCCGTGATGCGGCCCTTGCCCGTGAGGGAGCGCGCCGCGCCACTCAGTCGGTCGCTGAGATTATCGAACATGCTGACATCGCCGGCCGGGTTCGGTGGCCCGGCATCCTGGAGTCCTCTGACAGCGGCTTATTCTAGCGGTTCGGCCCCGGCGCGGAAAACCGGGGTTCAGATGTCGAGCACGGCGCCCCGGGACAGCATCTCCACCCGGCGCTGGGGCAGCGCCTCCTTCACCTGGTGCAGGATCACCTCTTCCTCGCCCGGTTTCATCGCCGTCAGCCAGATGTCCGGCGCGTGCCTGAGCTGGGCGATGTCCCGCGCCATGGTGATCGGCGTGTAATGGCCGGATTCCTTCGCCAGGTTCTCCTGGGCATTGGGGAAGGATACCTCGATGACCAGGGCGCGCAGTTCCGGCAGCGAGTTCAGTATCGGCCACAGCGTGCGGTTGGTGCCGGTATCGCCGCTGACCGCGAATCCCTTGCCGGCATCGTTGATGGTGTAGCCCTGCGCCGGCACGCTGTGGGCCACGTCCACCGCCGTGAACTCCCGCTCCCCGATGGCCACGGTGTCTCCCGGGTTGCAGACGTGGTAGCGCAGCACGGGATCCTCGGCGGTGGGCAGCACGGAGAAGTCGGGCCAGATCACCCAGTTGAACAGATGTGCCTGCACCGCATCCAGGGTCTCTCTGCGGCCGTACACCGTGATCTGCTCGCCGTCGCGGCTGTCGAACACGCTGTCCAGGAACAGCGGCAGGCCCGCGATGTGGTCCAGGTGCGAGTGGGTGAGGAAGACGTGACGGATGCGGGCGAGTTCGTCGAGCTGCAGGTCGCCGACGCCGGTGCCGGCATCCAGCAGCACGTCGTCGTCGATGAGCATCGCGGAGGTGCGCGTGCCCGCACCTATTCCTCCGCTGCATCCCATGATCCTGATCCGCATACGTTTCCGACCCACTGCAGTCTCTGCTTCAAGCTAGCCCGTCCCTGGCCGGCCGCGCACGCTGGCATCGGGATGACAGGGTTCTAAACAGGGACACCATGTGCGATGATTTCGGTGCTTCTAAACCTATTTGACGCCTCCCAGGGTTTCCGTGTTTCAAATCACAGTTCTCGTGTTGTACGCCGGGGCAGGCCTGCTGCTGGCCGCCGGGCAGGTGCCCAGGTACGAGCACCGGCACGAACTGCTGTTCTGGATTTCACTGCCCCTCGCGCTGGCCGGCCTGCTGGCACACGAGCAGCTGCTGGCGCGCGAGATCCTGGTGGGCGACGCGCTAAGGCTCAGCATCTTCAGCATGACCTCGCTAGCCGGCTGGCAGGTGGCCATCCTGGCGACGCTCGCCGCGCTGCGCCAGCCGCTGCGGGGCCTGTCGGCGATGCTCTTCCTGGTGGCGGGCGTGGCGGCTCTGGGCACGGCCCTCACCAGCGAGGCCAACGTCACCTCCAGCCTGACCTGGCAGCTGCGCACCCATATCATGCTGTCCATGTTCGCCTACAGCCTGCTC
>CAYRZI010000079.1:0-12892 GCA_964428605.1 uncultured Woeseiaceae bacterium | reverse complement strand
CTGTAACCAAACGGTGGTTGACGGCGGCCGCGAGCGGACACTATATTCGCGGCTACTCATCGAGACCGGCTGAGGGAAGGGCCCGACGACGCCGGGGCAACCTTCAGGCCTAACCAGCCTGAAAAGGTGCCAACTCCTGCGGCAGCACGCAAAGGGTGCTGGGCGAGAGATGAGTGTCCGAGCAGCGGTAGCGATACCGATGGGCGAGGCACCTTCCTTGAGTTCTCCGCAGACTGGCCGCCTGAGTGCCGGGCCCGTGATCAGGACGGAGAACATCCATGACACATGTGTCCCAGAGCGCGACCCGGGTGGTACGTGCGGCGCTTGAATCCGACGCCCAGTACGGCGCCGTGGTGCCACCGTTGCACCTGTCTTCCAACTACACGTTCGAGGGTTACGGCCGGCCGCGGCAATACGACTACACGCGCAGCGGCAATCCCACCCGCGATGCCCTGGGCCGGGCGCTGACCGAACTCGAGGGCGGGGCCGGGGCCGTGGTGACGGCCTCGGGCATGTCGGCCATCACGCTGGTCTGCCAGTTGCTCAGGCCCGGCGATCTCCTGGTGGCGCCCCACGACTGCTACGGCGGCAGCTTCCGGCTGTTCCGCAACCTCGCCGAGCGGGGCGCCTTCGAGGTGGAATTCGTCGATCAGACGGACCCGAGGGCATTGGCCGAGGCGTGCCGGCGCAGACCCCGGCTGATCTGGGTGGAGACGCCCAGCAACCCGCTGCTGCGCATCACGGACATCGCCCGGGTGGTGACGGAGGCGGAGCAGTGCGGTGCGCTGGTGGCCGTCGACAACACATTCCTTTCGCCGGCGCTGCAGCAGCCGCTACAGCTGGGCGCGGACATCGTCGTCCACTCCACCACCAAGTATCTGAACGGCCACAGCGACGTGGTCGGTGGGGCCGTCGTGGCCGCCGACGATGCGCTGGCATCGGAACTGGCCGACTGGGCGAACTGTATCGGCATCACGGGAGCGCCGTTCGACAGCTACCTCACCCTGCGGGGCGTACGCACGCTCTACGCGCGCATGCGCCAGCACGAGGAGAACGCGGCCGCGCTGGCGACGTTTCTGGCGGACCACGAGCAGGTGGCGCGGGTGTATTACCCGGGGCTGGAGAGTCATCCCCGGCATCTGATCGCTGCCCGCCAGCAGTGTGGCTTCGGCGGCATGATCAGCTTCGAGCTCCGCGGCGGCAGCGAGGACGCGCGGCGCATCGCCGAGGGACTGGCCCATTTCTCGCTGGCGGAATCCCTGGGCGGCGTGGAGAGTCTGGTCTGCCACCCGGCCACGATGACCCATGCGCCGATGACGCCGGAGGCGCGTACCGCGGCGGGCATCAGCGACGGCCTGATCCGGCTGAGCGTCGGCATCGAGGCGCCCGACGATCTGATCGCCGATCTCGGCCGCGCGCTGGATGCGCTGGGTGGGCGCGGCGACCTGAGGGCCGTGGCCGGCTGAGCCGGGCGCGACCCGCGACGATTCGACGAAACCTCACGAGGGAGAGAGGAGAAAGCAATGGCACTGGACAAGACCAAGCTTCACTACGAGACGCTGCAGATTCATGCCGGCCAGGAGCCGGCGCCGGGCACCAACTCGAGGGCGGTCCCGATCTACCAGACCACGTCCTACACGTTCGACGACACGGCGCACGGGGCGCGGCTGTTCGGGCTGGAGGAGTTCGGCAACATCTATTCCCGCATCATGAACCCCACCAACGACGTCTTCGAGCAGCGGGTCGCCGCACTGGAAGGCGGCGTGGCCGCGCTCGCCACGGGCAGCGGCCAGGCGGCCCAGTTCCTCGCCATCAGCACGCTGGCCGGTGCGGGCGAGAACATCGTTGCGCGCAGCTCGCTGTACGGCGGCACCTACAACCAGTTCAAGGTCTCGCTGCCCCGGCTCGGCATCGACGTGCGCTTCGTGGAGGGGGACGCACTGGAGGACTACGCCGCCGCCATCGACGAGAACACGAAGGCGCTGTATGTGGAGTCCATCGGCAATCCGGGTTTCGACGTGCCGGATTTCCGGGCGCTGGCCGACCTCGCCCACGACAACGGCATCCCGCTGATCGTGGACAACACGCTGGGCTGCTGCGGCTACATCGTTCGGCCCATCGACCACGGTGCGGACATCGTCGTGCAGTCGGCCACCAAGTGGATCGGCGGCCACGGCACGACCATCGGCGGCGTCATCGTCGACTCCGGCCGCTTCGACTGGTCCAACGGCAAGTTCCCGGTATTCACCGAGCCGTCACCCGGTTACCACGGCCTGAAGTTCGCCGAGGTGTTCGGACCGGAGGGGCCGTTCGGCAACATCGCCTTCATCATCCGGGCCCGGGTGGAGGGACTGCGTGACTTCGGCCCCGCGCTGAGCCCGTTCAATTCCTTCCTGCTGCTGCAGGGACTCGAGACGCTGTCGCTGCGGGCGCAGCGCCATGCCGACAACTCGCTGGAACTGGCCCGCTGGCTGGGCGAGCGGCCGGACGTCTCCTTCGTGAACTATCCCGGGCTCGAGTCCCATCCCTATCACGAGCGTGCGAAGCACTACTTCACGAACGGCTACGGCGCGGTGCTCACCTTCGGCATCCGGGGCGGCGCGGAGGCGGGCCGGCGCTTCATCGAGTCGGTGGAGCTGGCCAGCCATCTCGCCAACGTGGGCGACGCCAAGACGCTGGTGATCCATCCGGCCACCACCACCCACCAGCAGCTGAGCGAGGCCGAGCAGCGCTCGGCGGGCGTCACGCCGGACATGATCCGGGTGTCGGTGGGCATCGAGCACATCGACGACATCAAGGCAGACTTCGAGCAGGCCTTCGATCGGGCCCGGAGCCGGGACGCCGCATGACGCTACCACCCGCCATTGCCCGATGGCTGTCGCCCGAGACCCGTTACCTGGAGCTGCCCGGTCCCTTCCGGCTGGAAAGCGGGCAAAGCGTGGACGACCCTGTGGTTGCCTACCGGACCTGGGGCACACTGAACCGGGACGGCACGAACGCGGTACTCGTCTGCCATGCGCTGACCGGCTCCGCCGACGCGGACGACTGGTGGGCGGGCATGTTCGGGCCGGGCAGGGCGCTCGACCCGGAACGGGACTTCATCGTCTGCAGCAACGTGCTCGGCGGCTGTTACGGCACCTCCGGCCCCCTGTCGCCAGCACCGGACGGCGCGCGGCGGCAGGGGGGCGATTTCCCGCGGGTGACGGTGCGCGACATGGTGCACCTGCAGCGCAGGCTGCTGGACGCCCTGGGCGTCGGCCGCCTGGCCCTCGTGATCGGTCCCTCCCTGGGCGGCATGCAGGTGCTGGAGTGGGCGGCCTGTTATCCGGAGCGCGTGGCCGCCATTGCGCCCATCGGTATCTCGGCCCGGCACAGTGCCTGGTGCATCGGCATCAGCGAGGCCCAGCGTCAGGCCATCTGGCGCGACCCGCTGTGGCGCGACGGCCGTTATCCGGACGAGGCGCCGCCCCGGCAGGGCATGTCCGTGGCCCGCATGATCGCGATGGTCAGTTACCGCAGCTGGGAGAACTTCGAGAGCCGGTTCGGGCGGGAGCAGGCGAAGCCGGAACTCTTTCAGGTGGAGTCGTACCTGCGCTACCAGGGTGACAAGCTGGTGGACCGCTTCGATGCGGCCTCCTACGTGCGGCTGACCCAGGCCATGGACAGCCACGATCTCGGCCGTGGCCGCGGCGAGCTGGAAGCGGTGCTGGCCGCCATCCGCCAGCCCGCGCTGGTGGTCTCGGTGAGTTCCGACGTGCTGTACCCGCCCCGCGAGCAGCGCTACCTGGCGGAGCATCTGGCGAATGCCCGTTACGAGGAGCTGGACACCCCCCACGGCCACGACGGCTTCCTGATCGACCTGGACGAGCTGGGAGAGATGGTGCGCGCATTCCGCCGCGGGCTGGACGCCCCGCGGGCGGTGGCCGCGGGCTGACGGGCGCTGCCTGTCAGTCCTCGCCGAGGCGTTCGATCACGGCGGCGGTCATGCCCCGGGTGCCGAGGAAGGCGTGGCCCGGTGCCGCGATGTCCGCAGTCCTCGCGCCGCCAGCGACGGCCGCGGCCACGGCGCGCTCGACCTTGGCCGCCTCGTCGTGCAGGCCGAGGCTGTAGCGCAGCAGCAGCGCCACGCTGGCGATGGCGGCACAGGGATTGGCGGCGTCTTTCCCGGCGATATCCGGCGCCGAGCCGTGGATGGGCTCGTACAGGCCCCGCGTACCGGCGCCGAGCGAGGCGGAGGGCAGCATGCCGAGCGAGGCCGAGAGCATCGACGCCTCGTCGGTGAGTATGTCGCCGAACATGTTCTCGGTGACGATGACGTCGAAATGCGCCGGCCGGCTGATCAGGTGCATGGCGGCGGCATCCACCAGCATGTGTTCGAGTTCCACTTCCGGGAACTCCGCGGCGACGATCTCGCCGGTCACGCGCCGCCACAGGCGGGAGGTTTCCAGCACGTTGGCCTTGTCCACCGAGACCAGGCGTCCGCGCCGGTCCCGCGCCAGCCCGGCCGCGACCCGCACAATGCGTTCGATCTCGGCCCGGGTATAGCGGCACAGATCGGAGGCGCTGTCGGCGTCGCGGTGCTTGTCGCCGAAATAGATTCCACCCGTCAGTTCGCGCACCACCATCAGGTCCGTGCCCTCGAGGCGCTCGGCGCGGATGGCGGAGGCGTCGAACAGTTCCGGCAGCGGCCGCACGGGGCGCAGGTTGGCGAAGACACCGAGCGCCGAGCGCAGATCCAGCAGCCCCTGCTCCGGGCGGACGGCGGCTTCCGGGTCGGACCATTTCGGGCCGCCCACGGCGCCCAGCAGCACTGCGTCGGCCCGGTCGCAGAGATCCAGCGTGTCCCGGGGCAGGGCGCTGCCCCGGGCATCGATGGCGGCACCGCCGACGAGCGCCTCGTGCATCTCGAAGCGGTGGCCGTGGCGCGACGCCACGGCTTCCAGGACGCTGCGGCCGGCCGCGGTGACCTCGGGGCCGATGCCGTCGCCGGGCAGCAGTGCGATCAGGGCTTCCACGGGCGGGTCGTCTCGAAACGCTCGATGGCGTCTTCCTGGGCGAGCAGGAAGCCGAGCTGGTCGGTGCCCTGCATCAGGCAGTAGCGTGCGAACGCCTCGATGCGGAAGCGGTGCTCCCGGCCGTCGGGCAGGGTGAGTGTGCTGGTCTCCAGGTCGAGTACGACCCGTGCGCCGGGGTTGTCAAGCAGCCAGCGGTGCAGCTCGGCGGGAACGTCCACCGGCAGCAGGCCGTTCTTTAGCGCATTGCTGCGGAAGATGTCCGCGATCTCGGTGCTGATGACCGCGCGAATGCCGTAATCGGCCAGCGCCCAGGCCGCGTGCTCGCGGGACGAGCCGCAGCCGAAGTTATTGCCGGCAACCAGTATCGTCCGGCCGGCGTTCTCGGCACGGTTCAGCGCGAAATCCGGGTCCCGGCTGCCGTCCCCGCGGTAGCGCCAGTCGGCGAAAAGGGCCTGGCCGAGGCCCTCCTTGCTGGTGGTGGTCAGGAAGCGGGCGGGGATGATCTGGTCGGTGTCGATGTCGCTCTGGTCGATGACCACCGTCGCCGATTCGATGCGCTTGACGGGTTCCATGGGTCAGGCTCCTTCCAGCATCGGCCGCGGGTCGGTGATGCGGCCCTCGACGGCGGCGGCGGCGGCCGTGAGCGGGCTCGCAAGCACCGTGCGTGCGCCCGCGCCCTGGCGGCCCTCGAAGTTGCGGTTGCTGGTGCTGACGGAGAGCTTGCCCCGCGGCACCGTATCGCCGTTCATGCCGAGACACATCGAGCAGCCGGACTCGCGCCACTCGGCGCCCGCCGTCCGGAATACGTCGTCCAGGCCCCGCTCCTCGGCCTGCCTCTTCACCTGCTGGGAGCCCGGCACGACCAGCATGCGCACGTTGTCCGCGACGCGCCGGCCGCGCAGGATACGGGCCACCTGCTCGAGATCGGAGAGGCGGGAGTTGGTGCAGCTGCCGACGAAGACGACGTCCACCGGCGTACCGGCGATGGGCCGGCCGCTTTCCAGCCCCATGTAATCCAGCGCCTTGGCGAAGGCCGGGCCGGGACCCTCCGGGATGGTATCCGTCACCGGCACGACCATGCCCGGGTTGGTGCCGAAGGTGACCATGGGCGCCAGCCTCGAGGCGTCGATGGTGACCTGGCGGTCGAAGGTGCCGTCGGCGTCGCTTGCCAGCGCCCGCCAGCGGGCCAGCGCGCGCTCCCATTCCTCGCCCTGAGGGACACGGGGACGGCCCCACAGATACTCGAAGGTGGTGTCGTCCGGCGCGATCATGCCGGCGCGCGCCCCGGCCTCGATGGACATGTTGCAGATGGTCATGCGCGCTTCCATGTCCAGCGCGCGGATGGCCTCGCCACGGTATTCGATGACGTGGCCGGTGCCGCCGTCGACGCCGATCTCGCCGATGATGGCGAGAATGATGTCCTTGGCCGAGACCCCCGGCCCGAGCCGGCCGGTCACCTCGATGGCCAGCGTCTTCGGCCGGCGCTGCAGCAGGCACTGGGTGGCGAGCACGTGGCCCACCTCGGTGGTGCCGATGCCGAAGGCCAGCGCGCCGAAAGCGCCGTGCGTGGAAGTGTGGCTGTCGCCGCAGACGATGGTCTTGCCGGGCTGGGTGGCGCCGAGTTCCGGGCCGATGACGTGCACGATGCCGCGGGCGTCGCTGTCGAAGCCCAGCAGGTCGATGCCGAACTCCTGGCAGTTGGCCTCCATCCGCCGGATCTGGTTGGCCGCGCTCTCGCCGACCACCTCGATATCCTTGAGCGTGCGCACCGGCGTCGTAGGCGTGGAGTGATCCATGGTCGCCAGCGTCAGATCGGGCCGCCGCACCGGCAGGCCGCGCTCGCGCAGCACGCTGAAGGCCTGCGGCGTGGTGACCTCGTGGATCAGGTGCAGGTCGATGTAGAGCACCGCCGGCGTCTCGTCCGTCTCCGGCACGACGACGTGCTGGTTCCACACCTTCTCGAACATCGTCTGCGGGCCGTTCACGTCGATGCTGCTCATGCGCTGGCGGCTCCCGCCTTCGTGTCGGCCTCCACGGGCTCCAGCCAGCCCCGGGTGTCCTCCGTCTCGCCGCTGAACAGGCCGAAGAAGGCCTCCTGCAGGCGGGCGGTGACCGGACCTCGGCGGCCCTCGCCGATCTGGATGCGGTCGACCGAACGGATGGGGGTTACCTCGGCGGCCGTGCCGGTGAAGAAGAGCTCGTCGGCCAGGTAGAGCATCTCGCGGGGGATGCCCTGGTAGACGACGGGCAGGCCCATGTCCTCGGCCAGGCAGATCACGGTGTGACGCGTGATGCCGTTCAGGATGGAAGAGGAGACCGGCGGCGTGTACAGCGTGCCGTCGCGCACCAGGAACAGGTTCTCGCCCGCGCCCTCGCTGACCAGGCCGTCGGTGGACAGCGCGATGCCTTCGGCGAAGCCGAGGCGCTTCGCCTCCATGCTGATGAGCTGGCTGGACAGGTAGTTGCCGCCGGCCTTGGCCATGGCCGGCATCGTGTTCGGTGCCACCCGCTGCCAGGATGAGATGCAGACGTCGACGCCCTGTTCCAGCCCCTCGGCGCCCAGGTAGGCGCCCCATTCCCAGGCGGCCACGGCCACGTCCACCGGATGGTCGTCTTTCGGCGACAGCCCCACCTCGCCGTAGCCGCGCAGGGCCACGGGCCGGATGTAGGCGCCGTTGTCCAGTTCGTTCTCGATCACCACCCGGTGGCACACCTGCATGACCTCGTCGAACGCATACGGGATGCGCATGCGGTAGATCTTCGCCGAGTCGTACATCCGCCGGATGTGGTCGTGCAGCCGGAACACCCGGCTGCCGGCGGGCGTCTTGTAGACGCGGATACCCTCGAACACGGAGGACCCGTAGTGCAGGGCGTGGGCGAGGACATGCACCTTGGCCTGGTCCCACGGCACCATCTCGCCGTTGAACCAGATGTACTTGCTCGCATGGATGGTCATACGAAACTCCTGACGGCCGGGCCGTTAAATGGTCGCGATCTCGCCGGCATCCGGCGCAGGGGTGATCTCCAGCCCCGATTGCTGGCGGCGGATGATCCTGTTGGTGACTTCCAGCCAGGCCAGGGCGCCGGCTTCGACGATGTCGGTGCTGACGCCGTGGCCGCGGAAGGTGACCCCATTATATTCGACCGTGACCGTCGCCTCACCCTGCGCGTCCTCGCCCATGGTGACGCTGCGCAGGTCGAAGTTTCTGAGCACCAGGTGGATGCCGGTGATGCGCTCCACCGCCTGGCAGGCAGCGGCGATGGGCCCGTCGCCGACCGCGGCCTCCTCGGGGCACTCGCCGTTCTCGTGGCGCAGGCGCACCGAGGCGGTGGCGGTGGAGCTCGTGCCGGAGTTCACGTTCAGCACGTCCAGACTCCATGGGCCCGGCGCCGCGCCTTCGGCGTTCAGGATCAGCGCCTCGATATCGGCATCGTAGAGTTCCTTCTTGCGGTCGGCCAGCTTCTTGAACTCCTGGAAGGCGCGGTTCAGCTCGAAGTCGTCCAGCTCGAAGCCGAGTTCGCGTACCCGGTCGCGGAAGGCGTGCCGGCCGCTGTGCTTGCCGAGCACCAGGTTGGAGCGGCTGATGCCCACGTCCTCGGGCCGCATGATCTCGTAGGTGGAGGCGTGCTTCAGCATGCCGTGCTGGTGGATGCCGGCCTCGTGGGCGAAGGCGTTCTCCCCGACGATGGCCTTGTTGCGGGGAATGTGGATGCCCGTGATGCTGGAGACGAGCCGGGAGGTCGGATAGAGGCGGGTGGTGTCCAGGCCGGTATCCGCGCCGAAGTACTCCGAGCGGGTCTTCAGCGCCATGACCACCTCCTCGAGCGAGCAGTTGCCGGCGCGCTCGCCGATGCCGTTGATGGTGCACTCCACCTGGCGGGCGCCGCCGCGCACCGCCGCCAGGCTGTTCGCCACCGCCATGCCCAGGTCGTCGTGGCAGTGCACCGAGAGCACCACGTCATCGATGCCCGGCACGTGCTCCTTCAGGTAGCGGAACAGTTCGTAGAACTCGCCGGGTACGGTATAGCCGACCGTGTCGGGTATGTTGACGGTGCGCGCGCCCGCCTCCACCGCCGCCGTGACCACTTCGGCGAGATAGGGCAGTTCCGTGCGCGAGGCGTCCTCGGGCGAGAACTCCACGTCGTCGCAGAACTCCCGGGCCATCCGGATGGCGCCGGCAGCGCTCTGGATGATCTCCTCCTTGGCCATGTTCAGCTTGTGGGTGCGGTGGATCTCGCTGGTGGCCACGAAGACGTGGATCCGCGGCTTCGCGGCGGGTTCCACCGCCTTCCAGGCCTTCTCGATGTCCTCCGGGTTACAGCGCGCCAGGCTGCAGACCGCCGGCCCCTCGATCTCGCTGGCAATTGCCCGCACGGACTCGAAGTCGCCGGGGGAGGCGGCGGCGAAACCGGCCTCGATGACGTCGACCCGCAGTTCCGCGAGGGCGGCGGCGACCCTGAGTTTCTCGCGCAGCGTCATGCTGCAGCCCGGCGCCTGTTCGCCGTCGCGCAGCGTCGTATCGAAGATCCTGACCCGGTCGCCGTTCTCGATGCTCATTGCTCTCTCCGTCAAAAAAAAACCCCGCGACCTTTCGGATGCGGGGTTTGCCTTCTCGTTCGCCTTGCCCGTCGGCTACCCGCGCATCCTCCCGAGGAGGCCGGGAAGCAGAAGCAGGCCGGACAGCAGCGCGACGCGCGCTGCGCGGGCTGGCAGGTATCCGGTCTTGCGGGCTGCGTCGGTCATCGCGGCGATAATGTTGCAAGCATGGCCGGGTGTCAACTGCCAGGTACTTGTTTTCGTTCGAATAGTTGCGGCTGTCACTAACCGGCCCGGTCGCCGGCGTTCATTCCACCGTGACGATCACCTTGCCGAGGGCCTTGCGCTCGGCCAGCATCGCCAGCGCCTCGCCGGCCTCCTCCAGAGGGAACGTGGCCGAGATATGCGGCTTCAGTTTGCCCTCGCTCACGTATTGCAGCAGTTCCCGTGTGTTCTCCTCGTGCGCCTGCGGTTCGCGCTGGGTGAACGCGCCCCAGAACACGCCCACGATTTCACAGCCCTTCAGCAGCGCCAGGTTGACCGGCACCTTCGGTATCTCTCCCGAGGCGAAGCCGATGACCAGGACCCGGCCTTTCCACGCCACCGAGCGCATGCACTGGTCGAACAGTTCGCCGCCAACCGGATCGTAGATGACGTCCGCGCCGCGGCCGCCGGTGAGCTCCTTCACCCGCTCCTTCAGATTCTCCTCGGCGTAGTTGATGAACTCGCTCGCGCCGTACTCGCCGGCGAGTTCCAGCTTCTCCGCGCTGCTGGCGGCCGCGATGACGCGGGCGCCCATGAGTCGGCCCAGCTCGACCGCGGCGAGGCCCACACCGCCGGCGGCACCCAGCACGAGCAGCGTCTCTCCCTCCTGCAGGCGGGCGCGCTGTTTCAGCGCGTGGTAGGAGGTGCCGTAGGTCAGTATGAAGCCGGCGGCGGTCTCGTAGTCCATGCTGTCCGGGATCGGTACCACCGCAACTGCCGGCAGGCAGATCTCCTCGGCCATGCCGCCGTGTCCGGCCATGCCGAGGACACGCTGGCCGGGCCGCAGCCGGTCCACCCCCTCGCCGACGGCGACCACCTCGCCGGAGACCTCGCCGCCGGGCGAGAAGGGCATGTCCGGCTTCGACTGGTACTTGCCCGCCATCATCAGGATGTCTGGGAAGTTCACGCCGCAGGCGTGTACCCGCAACTTGACCTCGCCCGGGCCCGGCTCCGGTGACTCGACCTCCTCGACCACCAGGCTGCGTGGCGGTCCGTACTCTTTACATAGTGCTGCTTTCACGATTCCTCCGACGGCGGCGGTGTCTGTCCTGGCGCGGGCGGGCGCAGCGCCCTGCCGCGCGAGAGTCTAGCATCGTTGCCGGGGAAGGGCGGGCGGGGCTGCTGGCACGGCGCAGGACCCCGCGTTATGCTCTCCGGGCCGCGCGCCGGGTGCCGTCTGCCGAAGTCGTCCCCGGCGTCGTCTCGTTTCCCTTCAGCCACAGCGGGGTCCGCATGAATTTCGAATATTCCGACAAGGTGAGCCGGCTGCGCGAGCGCGTCACCGAGTTCATGAACGAGTACGTCTACCCGAACGAGGCGGCGTACGAGGAGTACATCGACGCGAGCGAGGATCGCTGGGTCATACCGCCCATCATGGAAGAGCTGAAGGCGAAGGCGAAGGAGGCGGGTCTGTGGAACCTGTTCCTGCCGGAGAGCGAATACGGTGCGGGACTGACCAACCTTGAGTACGCGCCGCTGGCGGAGATCATGGGCCGCTCGCCCATCGCCTCCGAGGCGTTCAACTGCGCCGCGCCCGATACCGGCAACATGGAGGTGCTGGTGCGCTACGGCAACGAGGAGCAGCGCAAGCAATGGCTGGAGCCGCTGCTGGAGGGCCGCATCCGCTCGGCCTTCGCCATGACCGAGCCGGCGGTCGCCTCCTCGGATGCCACCAATATCGAGGCCTCCATCGTGCGTGACGGTGACGAATACGTCATCAACGGACGCAAATGGTGGACCTCCGGCGCCATGGACCCGCGCTGCGAGATCTTCATCTTCATGGGCAAGACCAACCCGGATGCGGACCGCCACTCCCAGCAGTCGATGATCCTCGTGCCCCGGGACACGCCGGGGGTCACGATCGTGCGGCCGCTCACGGTCTACGGCTACGACGATGCGCCCCACGGCCACGCCGAGGTCGCGTTCGAGGACGTCCGCGTCCCCGTCTCGAACCTGCTGCTGGGCGAGGGCCGCGGCTTCGAGATCGCCCAGGGCCGGCTCGGTCCGGGCCGCATACACCACTGCATGCGCTGCATCGGCGCGGCCGAGCGGGCGCTGGAGGCCATGTGCAAGCGGGCCGACGAACGGGTTGCGTTCGGCCGTCCGCTGGCGAATCAGGGCGTGGTCCGCGAGGCGATCGCCGACTCCCGCATCGAGATCGATCAGGCCCGGCTCCTGACGCTGAAGGCGGCGGACATGATGGACAAGGTGGGCAACAAGGTGGCCCGTGCCGAGATCGCCATGATCAAGGTCGTGGCCCCGACGATGGCGCTGAACGTACTCGACCGCGCCATCCAGGTCCACGGCGGCGGCGGTGTCTGCCAGGACTTCAGCCTGGCCCGCAGCTGGGCGAACCTGCGCACGCTGAGGATGGCGGACGGTCCCGACGAAGTGCACAGGAACAGCCTGGCGAAGCTCGAACTCGGCAGACAGCGCAGCCTGCGGGGCGCATGAAGCCGCGTCCCGGAGCGGGACTGGCACGCCGGGTACCGTATGTTATCCTTCGCGCCAGCGTGTCCCCCCGCAAGGCCGGGACGCCCGGCGCGCGTCGGCTACGGCCGATCGCGCCGGCGGCGGGGATGCGGATGCCGGTTCGCGACCGGCGGCCTGTACAACGGCAGCAGGGGAGAGTGCTGCAGGCATCAGCAGGGCGGACCGCTTGCGGCAGGGGTCCCCTGCTGTGTTTATGCACACCTCCCGTTCTGTAGTATGGTGTATGGCCGGTGGTGGCGGGGCCGTGATGTTGCCGGCCGGGTGCCGGCTTGCTGGAGTGAGCGAGCGCATACGGCCACACAGAACCGTCACGAATAATTACTAGAATTGTTGTCCGGACTTAACCAAGGAGCGTTCATGAAACCGTGGAATTCGGGAGCACGGCATCTGGCCGTCGCGATCGTGTCGACAGCGTTGATCGCCGGGGGCGGTGTTGCTGTCGCGCAGACCGTCGATTCCGTCCTGCGCGCCGAGCAGCAGCGGTTGGCCCAGAACCGCGAGGCGCAGCAGCGGATAGACCGCGTGGTGCAGCAGACACGCAGCCTGGTCGACGACTACAAGGCGGTCACCAAGGAGATCGACG
>CAYRZI010000078.1:0-12929 GCA_964428605.1 uncultured Woeseiaceae bacterium | reverse complement strand
CGCTGGGTTACCGCTTCTTCGTGGACACGCTGCTGAAGCTGCGCCCGCTGAAGGAATCCGAGGTGGTCCGGCTGCGTCAGGAACTCGACACGCTGAGGGACGATCCGGATACGCTGATCTCCTCCACCTCGAGTCTGCTGTCTCATATCACGCGCATGGCCGGTGTGGTCTCCGTGCCCCGGGCGGAGCGCGTGACGCTGCGTCAGATCGAGTTCCTGCCCCTTTCGGACAACCGGGTGCTGGCCATCCTGGTGGTGAACGAGCGGGAGGTGCAGAACCGCATCCTGCACACCTCGCGCACCTACAGCGAGTCGGAGCTGCGCCGGGCCGCCAACTTCCTGAACGACCGCTACGCCGGCAGCGACCTGGAGACCATCCGCAGCCAGCTGGTGGACGAACTGGAACAGACCCGGGATTCCATGAACCAGACCATGCTGGACATGGTGGCCATGGCTCATCACGCCTTCGAGGGGGCGGGCGAGCATCGCAGCGACTACGTGCTGGCGGGCGAGACGAATCTCATGGACTTCGCGGAGCTCTCCGACCTGGAGAAGCTGCGGCGCCTGTTCGAGGCCTTCAACGAGCGCCGCTTCATGCTGGATCTGCTCGACCGCAGCATCCGGGCCGAGGGGGTGCAGATCTTCATCGGTGAGGAGTCGGGCTACGGCATCCTGGACGACTGCAGCGTGGTGGCGGCCCCCTACGTGGTGGACGAGGAGGTCATCGGCGTGCTCGGCGTCATCGGCCCCTCCCGCATGGCCTACGACCGGGTCATCCCCATCGTCGATATCACGGCGAAGTTGCTGGGATCGGCCTTGAATTCCCGGACCTAGGCCTCACACAGGACTCTAGAAGTTTCAGGCGCCGCCCCGCGGCGGCGTCGGCATTTGCAGCGGAGTAGCGGTTTATGAGCAAAGATCCCGAACGCAGCGACGAGCCGGTCCGGGAAGACCGGGAAGAGGCGACGGGCGAGCCGGCGGACGAGTTCGCCGAGACCCAGGTGCTGGAAGGCGGGGGCGGTGCCGGCGACGGTGACGACGACCCGCTGGAGGCCGAGCGGCGGCGCGCCGACGAGAACTGGGAGAAATACCTGCGCGCGGTGGCCGAGCTGGAGAACTTCCGCAAACGGGCCGCGAGGGACGTGGAGAATACCCGCAAGTACGCCATCGAGCGCTTTGCCGGCGAGCTTCTCGGCGTGGCGGACAGCCTCGAGATGGGCATCGCCGCGGGCGAAGCGGCCGACGCCGCGAGCCTGCTGGAAGGCAAACAGGCCACGCTGAAGCAGCTGCGCAAGGTGCTGGGCGATTTCGGCGTGGAGGAGATCGACCCCGTCGGCGAGCGCTTCGACCCGGAATACCACGAGGCCATGACCATGCAGCCCTCCGCCGAGGCGGAGCCGGGCAGCGTGCTCACGGTGATCCAGAAGGGCTATCGCATCAACGGCCGGCTGCTGCGCCCGGCCCGGGTCATCGTCGCCGCGGAACCGCAGAGCGGCGAGGCTTGAAAGCCCGGCGCGCGGGCCCCATCTAGACGGCAACGCAGTTTTTGACACCACATTACGGGGAGTTATTCATGGGTAAGGTAATCGGCATAGACCTGGGTACGACAAATTCCTGTGTCGCCGTCATGGAAGGCGACCAGGCCAAGGTCATCGAGAACAGCGAGGGCGACCGGACGACGCCGTCCATCGTCGCCTTCACCAAGGACGACGAGGTGCTGGTCGGCCAGTCCGCCAAGCGCCAGGCCGTCACGAACCCGGCGAACACGCTGTTCGCCGTCAAGCGCCTCATCGGCCGTCGCTTCAAGGACGACGTCGTGCAGCGCGACATCGACATGGTCTCCTACGAGATCGTGGAGGCGGACAACGGCGACGCCTGGGTGAAGGTCGGCGACAAGAAGATGGCACCGCCGGAGGTTTCGGCGCGGGTGCTGATGAAGATGAAGAAGACCGCCGAGGACTATCTCGGTGAAGAGGTGACCGAGGCGGTGATCACCGTCCCGGCCTACTTCAACGACTCCCAGCGTCAGGCCACCAAGGACGCCGGCAAGATCGCCGGGCTGGAAGTGCGCCGCATCATCAACGAGCCCACTGCGGCCGCGCTGGCCTACGGCATGGACAAGAAGCGCGGCGACCGCAAGATCGCGGTGTACGACCTGGGCGGCGGCACCTTCGATATCTCCATCATCGAGATTGCCGAGGTGGACGGCGAGCACCAGTTCGAGGTGCTGGCCACCAATGGCGATACCTTCCTCGGCGGTGAGGACTTCGATCTCAGGATCATCGAGTATCTCGCCTCCCAGTTCGAGAAGGAGAGCGGTGTCGATATCCGCAAGGATCCGCTCGCGATGCAGCGCCTGAAGGAGGCCGGCGAGAAGGCCAAGATCGAGCTGTCCGCGGGGCAGCAGACCGAGGTGAACCTGCCTTACATCACGGCGGACGCCAGCGGGCCGAAGCATCTCAACATCAAGCTGACCCGGGCCAAGCTCGAGTCGCTGGTGGAGGAGCTGATCGGCCGCACCATCGGGCCGTGCAAGACGGCGCTGTCCGATGCGGGTCTCAAGGTCTCCGAGATCGACGACGTCATCCTGGTCGGCGGCCAGACCCGCATGCCCAAGGTGCAGGAAGAGGTGAAGAACTTCTTCGGCAAGGAGCCGCGCAAGGACGTGAACCCGGACGAGGCCGTGGCACTCGGTGCGGCCATCCAGGGCGGCGTGCTCTCCGGCGAGGTCAAGGACGTGCTGCTGCTCGACGTGACTCCGCTTTCCCTTGGCATCGAGACCCTGGGCGGCGTCATGACCAAGCTGATCGAGAAGAACACGACCATCCCGGCGAACGCACAGCAGACGTTCTCCACGGCGGACGACAACCAGACCGCCGTGACCATCCACGTGCTGCAGGGCGAGCGCGAGCGGGCCGCGGACAACAAGTCGCTGGGCCGCTTCGACCTGGCGGACATCCCGCCGGCACCCCGCGGCATGCCGCAGATCGAGGTCACGTTCGACATCGACGCGAACGGCATCCTGAACGTCTCGGCCAAGGACAAGGCCACGGGCAAGAGCCAGAACATCGTCATCAAGGCCTCCAGCGGCCTGACCGACGAGGAGATCGACCGGATGGTCGGTGAAGCCGAGGCCCACGCCGAGGAGGACAGGAAGTTCCGCGAGCTGGTGGACGTGCGCAACCAGGCCGACGCCCTGATCCACGGTGCCGAGAAGGCGCTGGAGGACCTCGGCGAGAAGGCCAGCGGCGATGAGCGCCACAACGTGGAGTCGGCCATCAGCGACCTGAAGAAGGCGCTCGAGGGCGACGACAAGGATGCCATCGAGGCCCGCTCCAAGGCGCTGGCCGAAGCCTCGGCCGCCGTCGCCCAGCGCGCCTACGAGCAGTCCCAGGCCGGCGAGGAAGCCGGCGCCGAGGGCCAGGCGAGCGGGCAGGGCGGCGAGTCGGCCGACTCCGAGGACGTGGTCGACGCCGATTTCGAGGAAGTGGACGACGACAACAAGAAGTCCGCCTGATCGCAGAGCGGTCGTCGAGCAGTCGGCGTAAGTCGGCCATAGGTCGGCGAATGGCCGATGGGGGTGCCCGCCGCCGGGCGGGCACGGGGATGAGTGAAATGCGGCTCCCGGCGCTGCGCCGGGAGCCGCGTCCGTGACGGACCTGCGCATGTCGAAACGCGATTACTACGAGGTACTGAACGTCGGCCGGGACGCCTCGGCGGTCGAGATCAAGAAGGCCTACCGGCGTCTGGCGATGAAGTACCACCCCGACCGCAACAGGGACGACGCGGACGCGGAGATCCGGTTCAAGGAGGCCAAGGAGGCCTACGAGATCCTCTCCGACCCCCGTAAGAAGTCCGCCTATGACCAGTTCGGCCACGCCGGTGTCAGCGGCGCCGGCGGCGGTATGGGCGGCGGCGGTTTCAACCCGGCGGACGCATTCGGCGATATCTTCGGCGACGTTTTCGGCGACATCTTCGGCGGCGGGCGCCGGGGCGGGCGCAGCCAGGTGTTCCGCGGCGCGGACCTGCGCTACGACCTGGAGCTCGAACTCGAGCGGGCCGTGGCCGGCGACACCGTGGAGATCGACGTGGCCTCGCTGACCGGCTGCGAGACCTGCGGCGGCAGCGGTTCGGCCCCCGGTTCCACACCGGAGACCTGCGATACCTGCGGCGGCGTGGGTCAGGTGCGCATGCAGCAGGGCTTCTTCTCGGTACAGCAGACCTGTCCCTCCTGCCGCGGCGAGGGCACCAGGATCACCGATCCCTGCGAGGACTGTCAGGGGCGCGGCCGGGTCATGACCGAGCGCAGCCTCTCGGTGACGATACCGCCCGGCGTCGACGAGGGCGACCGCATCCGGCTCTCCGGCGAGGGCGAGGCGGGGCGCAACGGTGGCCCCCCGGGCGACCTCTACGTGGAAATCCACATCAAGCCCCACAAGCTGTTCGAGCGCGACGGAGCCGACCTGCACTGCGACGTCCCCATCAGTTTCGCCACCGCGGCGCTGGGCGGCTCGGTGGACCTGCCCACCCTGGACGGCCAGGTCTCCCTGAAGATTCCGCCGGGTACCCAGTCCGGCAAGGTGTTCCGGCTGCGCGGCAAGGGCGTCATCACGGTGCGCAGCCCGCGTCACGGCGACCTGTTCTGTCGCGCGGCGATCGAGACGCCGGTGAACCTGACCGGCGATCAGGAGCGTCTCCTGCGCGAGTTCGAGGCCTCGGTGGAGGCGGGCGGCGAGACGCACAATCCCCACTCGGGCAGCTGGAAGGACACGGTCAGGCGTTTCTTCGAGCGCATCACCTGAGCCGGCGCCGGACGTGCTGACAGGGCTGCCGGGGGCGGGGTAAGCTGTCCTCCGCAGGCCACCGCAGGAGCCAGCCTCATCGACATCACCCGCATCGCCGTACTGGGGGCCGCCGGCCGCATGGGGCGCGCCGTCATCGACATCGTCGCCCGGGAGCCGGACCTGGAGCTCGCGGCCGCCTGGGTCAGGGAGGGCGACGCCCGCTCGGGCCAGCCGGTGGCGAACTGGCACCCGGCAGCGGCGGACACGGCGGCCGTGACCTCGACGGACCTGGACCGGGTGCTCGACGGTGCCGACGTGGTGGTGGACTTCTCCCTGCCCGTCGCCACCCCGGCCGTACTCGACGCGGTGGAAAGAAGCCGGGTGGCGCTGGTCTGCGGCGTCACCGGCGTCGGCCGGGCGGAACTCGAGCGCATGGGCGCCGTGGCCGCGACGGTGCCGGTGGTCTACGACCGCAACATGAGCGTGGGCGTCCAGCTGCTGAATTTCCTGGTGCGGGAGGCGGCCGCGCGCCTGGGCGCGGACTACGACGCCGAGATCACGGAGGCCCATCACCGGGCGAAGCGCGACGCGCCGTCGGGTACCGCGCTGATGCTGGGCGAGACGCTGGCGGCGGCCCGCGGCGAGAGCCTCGATGAGCGCGCCGTGTACGCACGCCAGGGCGAGAGCGGGCCGCGGGAGCGGGGCGCCATCGGCTTTTCCGTGATCCGCGCGGGGGCCATCGTGGGCGAGCACACGGTGACCTTCGCCGGCGACTACGACCGGCTCAGCCTGGCGCATCAGGCCCAGGACCGCGCGGCCTTCGCCTCGGGTGCCCTGGCGGCCGCGCGCTGGCTGGCGGACCGCCCGGCCGGGCTCTACGCCATGGCCGACGTGCTCGCCATCCGCTGAGCGGTGCGGCGCCGGCGATCTGGCGTCACCGCAGAGGCTGCATTACACTATCGCGGGTCGCCCTGCAGAGTGGCGGCCCGGGCGGAAGGGCATCCCGAGTGCAGTACACGGGTATCCTTCCGCTTTTGCACATCTGAAATCCGCAAAAGATTCGCAAGAGGGCCGCCATACGATGACATCCGCGGTACTGGCACTGGAAGACGGCTCGGTTTTCCACGGCATCTCCGTCGGCGCCGAGGGCCGGACCATCGGCGAGGTGGTCTTCAACACGGCGATGACCGGCTATCAGGAGATCCTCACCGATCCGTCCTATTGCCGTCAGATCGTCACGCTGACCTATCCCCACATCGGCAACACGGGCTGTAACAGCGACGACCTGGAGTCGCGCAAGGTGTTCGCCGCCGGCCTCGTCATCCGCGACCGCTCGCTGATCGCCAGCAACTACCGCTCCGAGCAGTCTCTCGGCGAGTTCCTGCGCCGGGGCAACGTGGTGGCCATCGCCGATATCGACACCCGCCGGCTTACCCGGCTGCTGCGCGAGAAGGGTGCGCTGGCAGGCTGCATCATGACCGGCGAGGACATGGCGGAGACGGCGCTGCGTGATGCGCGCAAGTTTCCCGGTATCGCCGGCATGGATCTCGCGAAATTCGTCACCACCGACAGCGCCTACCAGTGGGCCCAGGGCAGCATCTGGCCCGACCGGAACCCGGTGGTGACCCGGCGGATCGCGCCCAACCACGTGGTGGCCTACGACTTCGGCATCAAGCGCAACATCCTGCGCCGGCTGGCCGAGCACGACTGCCGCATCACGGTGGTGCCGGCCACCACCTCGGCGGACGACGTGCTGGCCATGGAACCGGACGGCGTGTTCCTGTCCAACGGACCGGGCGACCCGGAGCCCTGCGACTACGCCATCGCGGCCACCCGCCGGCTGCTGGACGAGGGCGTGCCCCTGTTCGGCATCTGCCTGGGCCACCAGATACTGGGGCTGGCCGCCGGCGCCAGGACGGAGAAGATGAAATTCGGCCATCACGGCGCCAATCATCCGGTGCAGGAGCTGGCCACGGGCCGGGTCTTCATCACCAGCCAGAACCACGGCTTCGCGGTGGCGGAGGACAGCCTGTCCGATAACGTCCGCACCACCCACCGCTCGCTGTTCGACGGCTCGCTGCAGGGCATCGAGCTGGCGGACCGGCCGGCATTCAGTTTCCAGGGGCATCCGGAGGCGAGTCCGGGGCCCCACGACATCGATTCGCTCTTCGAGCACTTCGTGGAGCTGATCGAGGCCGCCAGAGCCCAGCGCCGTGAGCTTGAGGCTACGGCTTCTGGTCAACGATAACAGTAGTTTAAAGCGTATTCTTCATGTGATCAGGCACCCGATCGGCGGTGCCGGTCCGGAGCCGCCATGCCAAGACGCGACGACATCGAGAGCATCCTGATCATCGGCGCCGGGCCGATTGTCATCGGCCAGGCCTGCGAGTTCGACTACTCCGGCGCCCAGGCCTGCAAGGCGCTCAGGGAGGAGGGCTACCGGGTGATCCTGGTGAACTCCAATCCGGCCACGATCATGACCGACCCGGAGACGGCCGACGCCGTCTACATCGAGCCGGTGCACTGGCGTGCGGTGGCCCGGGTCATCGAGCGCGAGAAGCCGGATGCGCTGCTGCCCACCATGGGCGGCCAGACCGCGCTGAACTGCGCCCTGGATCTCGTCCGTGAAGGGGTGCTGGAGCAGCACGGGGTGGAACTCATCGCGGCCTCCCGGGACGCCATCGACATGGCCGAGGACAGGGAGCAGTTCCGCGAGGCGATGACCGAGATCGGCCTGGAGTCGCCCCGCTCGATCATTGCCCACAGCATGGAGGAGGCCCGGGAAGCCCAGGCCGAGATCGGCTTCCCCACCATCATCCGGCCGTCTTTCACCCTCGGCGGCAGCGGCGGCGGCATCGCCTACAACAAGGAGGAGTTCGAGCGCATCGTCGCCAACGGCCTCGATCTCTCGCCCACCCACGAGGTGCTGCTCGAGGAGTCCGTGCTCGGCTGGAAGGAGTACGAGATGGAGGTGGTGCGGGACCGCAACGACAACTGCATCATCATCTGCTCCATCGAGAACTTCGACCCGATGGGCGTGCACACCGGTGACTCCATCACCGTGGCCCCGGCGCAGACGCTGACCGACAAGGAGTACCAGCGCATGCGCGACGCCTCCATCGCCGTGCTGCGCAAGATCGGCGTGGAGACCGGCGGCTCCAACGTGCAGTTCGCGGTGAACCCGGAGAACGGCCGGCTGCTGGTCATCGAGATGAACCCGCGGGTGTCGCGCTCCTCGGCGCTGGCCTCCAAGGCCACCGGCTTCCCCATCGCCAAGGTGGCGGCGAAGCTCGCCGTGGGCTACACGCTGGACGAGCTCAGGAACGAGATCACCGGCGGCGCCACGCCGGCCTCCTTCGAGCCCACCATCGACTACGTCGTCACCAAGATCCCGCGCTTCACCTTCGAGAAGTTCGTCGGCAGCAACGACCGGCTGACCACCCAGATGAAGTCGGTGGGCGAGGTGATGTCCATCGGGCGCACCTTCCAGGAGTCGTTACAGAAGGCGCTGAGAGGCCTGGAGACGAACATCGACGGCCTGGCGGAGCGTCTGCCGGCCGCGCCGGCCGAGCAGGACCTGGAGCGCCTGCGCCACGAGCTCAGTGCCGCCGGCGCCGAGCGCATCCTCTACGTCGCCGATGCCTACCGCCACGGGCTGAAGATGGACGAGGTCGCGCGCATCACGCGCATCGACCCCTGGTTCCTGACCCAGATCCGCGACCTCGTGCGCGAGGAGGAGAGCGTGCGTACGGAGGGCCGCGAGATCCTCGCGCCGGCGCGGCTGCGGGAGCTGAAGCGCAAGGGCTTCGCGGACTCCCGTCTGGCCGGCCTGATCGGGGCTGAGGAGGCGGAGCTGCGGGCAGCGCGGCACGAGCACGGGGTGGTGCCGGTATTCAAGCGGGTGGACACCTGCGCCGCGGAGTTCGCCACCGATACCGCCTACATGTACTCCACCTACGAGGAGGAGTGCGAGTCGGAGCCCACCGACCGGCGCAAGATCATGATCCTCGGCGGCGGCCCGAACCGCATCGGCCAGGGCATCGAGTTCGACTACTGCTGCGTGCACGCGGCGCTGGCGCTGCGGGAAGCCGGCTTCGAGACCATCATGGTGAACTGCAACCCCGAGACGGTCTCCACCGACTACGACACCTCCGACCGGCTGTACTTCGAGTCGCTGACCCTGGAGGACGTGCTCGCCATCATCGACGTGGAGCGCCCGGAGGGCGTCATCGTGCAGTACGGCGGGCAGACGCCGCTGAAGCTGGCCCGGGACCTGGAGGCAGCGGGCGCGCCCATCATCGGCACCTCGCCCGACTCCATCGACCTGGCCGAGGACCGGGAGCGCTTCCAGTCGCTCATCAACGGCCTCGGGCTGCGCCAGCCGCCGAACCGCACCGCCCGGGACGAGGCGTCGGCCCCGGCGCTGGCGGCGGAGGTGGGCTACCCGCTGGTGGTGCGCCCGTCCTACGTGCTCGGCGGCCGCGCCATGGAGATCGTCTACAGCGAGGAGGACCTGATCGCCTACATGGAGGCCGCGGTGAGCGTCTCCAACAAGAGTCCGGTGCTGCTGGACCGCTTCCTCGACCTGGCCACCGAGGTGGACGTGGACGCCATCTGCGACGGCGAGGACGTGCTTATCGGCGGCATCATGGAACACGTGGAGCAGGCCGGCGTCCACTCCGGCGACTCCGGCTGCTCGCTGCCGCCGTTCAGTCTGGACGAGGAGATGCAGGCCGAGATACGCGGCCAGATCGGGAAGCTCGCCCGGGGGCTGAACGTGGTGGGCCTCATGAACACCCAGTTCGCCATCCAGAACGGCATCGTCTACCTGCTCGAGGTCAATCCCCGGGCTTCGCGTACCGTGCCCTTCGTCTCCAAGGCCACCGGCATACCGCTGGCGAAGGTGGCGGCCCGGGTGATGGTGGGCGAGTCGCTGGCGGCCCAGGGCTACACCCGTCAGGTGACGCCCCACTTCTATTCGGTGAAGGAATCGGTGTTCCCGTTCGCCAAGTTCCCCGAGGCCGACCCCATCCTGGGGCCCGAGATGAAGTCCACCGGCGAGGTGATGGGCACGGGCAGGACATTCGGCGAGGCCTACGCAAAGGCCCAGCTCGCCTCCGGCGTCATCCTGCCGCGCCGCGGCACCGCGCTGCTGTCGGTGCGCGACCGGGACAAGGAGGGCGCGGTCGCCCTGGCGGAGCTGCTAGTGGCCAGAGGATTTGATATCGTGGCTACCGACGGCACCGCGAGAGCGCTCAAGGCCGCCGGTGTGCCGTGCCGGCGCATCAACAAGGTCAGGGAAGGGCGTCCGCACATCGTCGACGTAATCAAGAACGGAGAGATCTCGTTCATCGTCAACACGACGGAGGGCAAGCAGGCCATCCGTGACTCGCACTCCATCCGGGGTGAGGCGGTGCACAAGAAGGTGACCTATTACACGACGCTGGCGGCTGCCGTCGCGACGTGCGAGGCCCTTTCGCACCTGGACGATGACGAGGTCAACCGTCTGCAGGACCTGCACAAGGAGTTGGCAGCTTGACGAAAGTACCGATCACTATGCGAGGCGCCGAGAAGCTCCGGGAGGAGCTGAAGCGCCTCAAGACCCAGGACCGGCCCAGCGTGATCCAGGCTATCGCGGAGGCGCGTGCCCACGGAGACCTGAAGGAGAATGCCGAGTACCACGCCGCCAAGGAGCAGCAGGGCTTCATCGAGGCCCGCATCAAGGACATCGAGGGCAAGCTCTCCCACGCGCAGATCATCGACGTCACCCAGCTCGGCGACGGCGGCAAGGTGGTCTTCGGCGCCACCGTGCAGCTCGTCGAGGATGCGAGCGGCGAGGAGATCACCTACCGGATCGTCGGCGAGGACGAAGCCGACATCAAGAACGGCCTGATCTCGGTGACCTCGCCGATCGCCCGCGCGCTGATCGGCAAGGAGGAGGGCGAGCAGGTCACCGTAGCCGCCCCCGGCGGCGACAAGCACTACGAGATACTGGAGGTGCGCTACGTCTGAGGCGGCCGCCCGCGCCGGCTGTGCGGCAGCGGGTTCAGACCACGATGCGCGGCTTGTCCGGGTGGCGCCGGTAGAGCAGCGCGACGTTGCCGACGCGCTGGACCACCTCGGCCCCGGTGGAGCCGGCCAGCGTGTCGATGATGGCATCGCGCTCCGCACGGTCGGCGCCGCGCACCTTCGCCTTCACGAGTTCGTGATGCTCCAGCGCGAGGTCGCACTCGCGGAGGACACCCTCGGAGGCGCCGGCGTCGCCCACCAGGACCACGGGCTTGAGCTCGTGGCCGAGGCGCCGCAGGTGCTTTCTCTGTTTCTCGCTGAGTGCCATGAGGCACCAGTCTACCAGCACATGAGCGGCACATGAGTGGTCCCAGGGGCAGCTCCGCCGGCTGGCGTCAGCGCCAGGAACGCGACCCGTACGTCCAGCGTGCCCGCGACGAGGGTTACCGCTCGCGCGCCGTCTACAAGCTGGAGGAACTGCTGGACAAGGCCCGGCTGCCGGGCCGCCCGACGCTGGTCATCGATCTCGGCGCGGCCCCCGGCGCCTGGAGCCAGTACGCGGCGCGCCAGTGGGGCGACAGGGCCCGGGTGCTCGCCCTGGATATCCTGCCGATGGACGAGATCCCCGGCGTGGAGTTCCTGCAGGGCGATTTTACCGAGTCAGAAGTTCTACAGCGTCTGACCGCGATGCGGGGCCAGGACCGGGCGGACCTTGTATTGAGCGACATGGCCCCCAACATCTCCGGGAACCGCTCGGTGGACCAGCCGCGGGCGATGTATCTGGCTGAATTGGCTCTGGATCTTGCCTGTGAAACCCTGCATCCGGGTGGCACCTTCATCTGCAAGGTGTTTCAGGGCGAGGGATTCGACCAGTTCGTGCGGAGCGTGCGGCAACGTTTCCGGCAGGTGCGGGTGGTGAAGCCGAGAGCCTCCCGGCCGTCGAGTCGCGAGGTCTATCTGGTGGCGAGAAACTATCAACTGTAGTACCGTCTAACGCTTAGAATGCGTCTAATTCATGGCCAAGGAAGAGGGGCCGGAGTGAACGATCTCACCAAGAACATTATCGTCTTTGTCGTCATCATCGTCGTCCTGCTGTCCGTGGCGCAGGGCTTCGGTCCCGTGGGCACCCAGTCCCAGGAGGTGCCGTATTCGGACTTCCTGGAGCAGGTACGCAGCGGCAACGTTGAGGAAGTGGTCTTCGAAGGCCGCAACATCCACTTCACCCGGGACGACAACGCGCGCTACATGACCTACAGCCCGGAGAGCGACAATACCGTGCTCATCGGCGAGCTCATGGACAACAACGTGGACTTCCGCGCCAAACAGCAGGAAGGTCAGGGCTTCTGGACCCAGTTGTTCATCAACTCCTTCCCGATCCTGCTCCTGATCGGCGTCTGGGTATATTTCATGCGCCAGATGCAGGGCGGCGGCGCCGGGCGCGGCGCCATGTCCTTCGGCAAGAGCAAGGCGAGACTGCTCGGCGAAGACCAGGTCAGCGTCACCTTCGCCGATGTGGCGGGCGTGGAAGAGGCCAAGGAGGAGGTCGTGGAGGTCGTCGACTTCCTGAAGGACCCGAGCAAGTTCCAGCGCCTCGGCGGCAAGATCCCGAAGGGCGTGCTGATGGTCGGTTCGCCGGGTACCGGCAAGACCCTGCTCGCGCGTGCCATCGCCGGCGAGGCGAAGGTGCCGTTCTTCACCATCTCGGGCTCCGACTTCGTCGAGATGTTCGTCGGTGTGGGCGCATCGCGTGTGCGCGACATGTTCGAGCAGGCGAAGAAGCACGCGCCCTGCATCATCTTCATCGACGAGATCGACGCGGTGGGCCGTCATCGTGGCGCCGGCCTCGGGGGCGGTCACGACGAGCGCGAGCAGACGCTGAACCAGCTGCTGGTGGAGATGGACGGCTTCGAGGGTAACGAGGGCATCATCGTCATCGCCGCCACCAACCGTCCGGACGTGCTCGACCCCGCGCTGCTGCGTCCGGGCCGCTTCGACCGCCAGGTGGTGGTGCCGCTGCCGGATGTGCGCGGCCGTGAGCAGATACTGAAGGTGCACATGCGCAAGGTCCCGATCGGCGACGACGTACGCCCGAACATCATCGCCCGCGGCACGCCGGGCTTCTCCGGCGCCGATCTCG
>CAYRZI010000077.1:0-13097 GCA_964428605.1 uncultured Woeseiaceae bacterium | reverse complement strand
AGGATCTCCGGGGTGAGATCGGCGACGGAGGTGCAGGCGGTGAGCGCCATGGAGACCTTCATCTCGGCGTGGAAGGTCTTCAGCAGCGCCCGCAGCCCGGGTTCGCCCCGGCCGGCGACGGCCCAGATCCAGGGCCGGCCGATCAGCGCCGCCTTCGCGCCGCTGGCCACCGCGCGCACCACGTCCTGGCCGTTGCGCACGCCGCTGTCCACCAGCACCTCCGTTCTGTGGCCGGCGGCCTCGACCACCCGCGGCAGCATGTTGATGCTGGAGGAGACGCCGTCCAGCTGGCGGCCGCCGTGGTTGGAGACGATTACGGCGTCGGCACCGGCATCCGCCGCCGCCACCGCGTCTTCCGGGTTCAGCACGCCCTTGATGACGATGCGTCCGTCCCAGAAGCTGCGCAGCCACTCGATGTCCTTCCAGGTCACGCCCGGGTCGAACTGGGAGTCGACCCACTCGCGGAAGTCGTCCGGCGTGGAGGCTTTTGGTACGTACTCGGTCAGGTTGCCGAACACGTGGGGTTTGCCGTGTACGCCCACGTCCCAGGCCCAGCGCGGATGCAGCAGTATCTCGCCGAGCTTGCCGCGCAGCTTGCCCCACAGGCCGGTGCCGCCGCTGAGCCCGTTGCGCACGTCCCGGTAGCGCGCGCCCACCACGGCGAGGTCCACGGTGAACACCAGCGTGTTGCAGCCCGCTTTGCCTGCGCGCTGTACCAGCTCCTTCACGTGGCCCCGGTCGCGCATCATGTAGAGCTGGAACCAGAACGGGCGGCGCGCCGCGGCCGCCACTTCCTCGACGGAGCAGATGCCCACGGTGGAATGGCAGAAGGGTACGCCGATGGCGTCGGCCGCACGCACCGCCTGCACCTCACCCCGCCGCGCCATCATGCCGGCGAGCCCCACGGGCGCCAGTGCCAGCGGCATGGTCCATTTCTCGCCGAGCAGCTCGATGCCCGTGTCGATGCTGGAGACGTCCCGCAGCACCCGCTGCTTCACGCCCAGGGCCCGGAAATCGGCCACGTTGGCGGCCATGGTCACTTCGTCGTAGGCACCGCCGTCGATGTAGTCGAACAGGAAGCGCGGCAGCCGTTGCTCGGCGAGCCGGCGGTAGTCCTCGGTGGAGGCGGGCGCGAGTCGCAGGGTTCCCATGCGGGTCTCCTCTGGCAGATGGAAGCGCGGCGTGCAGGGGCAAACTTAGCCAAAAGCGCTACCATCAACAAGATGACAGAAGAGCGACAAGCGGACGACGAGGGTTTCATGCGCCTCGCCATCGCCGAGGCGCGGGAGGCCGAGCGCCTCGGCGAGGTGCCGGTGGGCGCCGTCGTCGTGCAGGACGGCGAGGTCATCGGCCGGGGGCGCAACACGCCCATCGGCGCCTGCGACCCCACCGCCCACGCCGAGATCGGCGCGCTGCGCGAGGCGGCCCACCGGCTCGGCAACTACCGCCTGACCGCCACCACCCTCTACGTCACGCTGGAGCCCTGCATCATGTGCGCCGGTGCCATGCGCCACGCCCGGGTGGCGCGGCTGGTGTACGGCGCCGCCGACCCGAAGAGCGGCGCGGCCGGCACCGTGATCGATCTCTGCCGCGGACCGGGCGCCAATCACGACCTCGCCGTCACCGGCGGGGTGCTGGCGGAGGAGTGCGGGGAGCTGCTGCGGGCGTTCTTCCGCTCCCGGCGGTCACCGGCCGGACGGTCACCGGACGGACGGTCACCGGACGGTGGCTAGTCCACCCCGGCGGACTCGGCCTCGTCGTCGCCCCCGGGTGCCGTTTCCTTGCCGGCTTCCCGGCCGTCTTCCCGGGCCAGGACCGTATCGGCTTTCTGTTCCTGCTCGCGCTGCTCGCGTTCGGTCAGCCAGCGCAGAATATCGAGATAGGTGCGCACGTTCTCCACGTACAGCACCGGTTCCCAGCCGCGGGCGTAGCCGTACATCAGCCGCGAATACCACTTGCGCTGGGCCAGCAGGGGCAGGGCCTCGCTGACGTCGATCCAGGCGTCCGGGTTGCCGCCCTGGATCTCGACGATGCGCCGTGCGTCCATGAGGTGGCCATAGCCCACGTTGTAGGCGGCCAGTGACATCCAGGTGCGGTCCGGCTCCCTGATGGAGTCCGGCAGGCGCCGCTTGAGGCGGCGCAGGAAGCGCGCCCCGCCGAAAATGCTCGATTGCGGATCCACGCGGTCCTCGATGCCGAGGTAGTCCGCGGTGGCCTCCGTCAGCATCATGATGCCGCGTACGCCGGTGGGCGAGACCGCCCCGGGCCGCCAGTGGGATTCCTGGTAGCCGATGGCGGCGAGCAGCCGCCAGTCGAAGTCGTTCCGGTCGGCCGCCTCCTCGAACAGGTCCCGGTAAACGGGCAGCCGCCGCTCGTAGTCGCGAATGAAGGTGCGCGTGCCCACGTAGTCGAACTTGTCGGTGTGGCCGTAGTAGCGCTCAAGGATGCGCGCGAGGCGGCCGCCGTTCTCCGTCCGCCGCAGGTAGCGGTTGGCCGCTTCCACCAGACTCCGGTCCGCATCCGCCGGGAAGGCCCAGGCAATGGGGTCGGACATCTCCAGGTCCAGCGCCACCCGCAGTTCGGGATGGTAGTTGCGGATGATGTTGAAATCCGTGGAGTCCGCCACCGTGTAGTCGATCTCGTCGGAGGCGACGCTCATGAGCAGGTCGGCCACTTCCACGTTGCTCCGCTCGGTCCAGTCGAGGGCCGGCACGTCGCGCTGCAGGGACTTCAGCGTCTCCACGTGGCTGCTGCCCGCCATCACCGCGATACGGCCGTCGGTCAGCTCCTCGATGCTGCGCGGCTTGCCGGTGCCGAGACGGTAGATCAGGTGCTGGGTCACCTCGTGATAGGGGATGCTGAACTGCACGCGTTCCCTGCGGGACTCGGTGACCGACAGCCCGGCGGCCGCCATGTGCGCGTCACCGGCGACGATGGTCGGGATGATCCGGTCGAAGCTGTCCACCGCCGTGATCTTCAGCTCCACGCCGAGGCTGTCGGCGAAGCCCTTCACCAGGTCGTACTCGGGTCCGACCGGTCCGTTCACGCCGATGTAATACGCGGTGGGGCTGTTGCGGGTGACCACCCGCAGCTCGCCGAGTGTCTTCACCTGCTCGAGCTGGGGCGGGAGTTCCCGGCAGGTGCCGAGGAGTGCCGCGATCGCCAGATAGATGAGGATTCTGAAGATCATCCTTCTCCTTCGTCGCCCGACCGCCTTCTGGTTCTTGCTCTTGGCGGCGGCGGACGCATCGCCGTGTCCCCGGCCGTGCCGCCATTATAGGCGCCACGCGGTCCGCCGGCTTGACAGCCGTCTCACACGTGACCATGATCCGCAGCCCATTTCCGACAAAGCGGCCGCAGGGGGTGCCCGGTCCGGAGCACGCCTCACGGGACCGCACGGCGCCTAACCTGTTGATACAATTAGGCCGCTGACCCGCTTTTCAAGCCCGGAGGGGTGCCGGAGTGGTCGAACGGGCCTGACTCGAAATCAGGTGTGCGCGTAAGCGTACCGTGGGTTCGAATCCCACCCCCTCCGCCAAAAAATCGAAAAAGGGGCCCTCGCGGCCCCTTTTTTGATTTTCAGAGGGGATTGTGTGGACGAACCCACCGGGGTTCGAACCGAGCGCGGCTTTGCCGCGCGACAGACGGCGGCGCTTGGCGCCGCCGCCCGCAGGGTGAGCGCCGAAGGCGCGAATCAACCCCACCCCCTCCGCCAAGAACCAAAAAAGGAGCCCTCGCGGCCCCTTTTTTTGTTTTTCGAGGGGGTGTTGTGGACGAACCCACCGGGTTCGAGCCGAGCGCGGCGCAGCCGCGCGACAGACGGCGGCGCTTGGCGCCGCCGAGGCACCGAAGCTGGCGTTCAGTCCCACACCCTCCGCCAAAATCAAGAAAAGGGCCCTTAGCGGCCCTTTTTTGTTACCCCGCCATCATCGGAGTGATTTGTCTTCTAGTCGATCTCGGGTGCCGGTTGTCCCGCCACAATCGGTTCAGCCTCTTCGATTATTTTCACGACTTCAGGCGCCTTTGTCGGGAAACGGACAAACCAGAGGATAAGTGACAGCGCAACGAAAACGCTTGCCAGAATAAAATACATGAGATCCGGAGCACCCATTCCATCTGTCGCTGCCGCGACCGAATTACCCAGTGGACGTCCTACATTCGATGCGGCCATGTAGAGCGTGAATTGCGTTGCTGCAACACGTGGGTCGCAAAGCCGCATCGCTATTGGAATAAAGGCGACGGTTAGCATCACCATCAGAAATTCGATCTGCCAGAAATAGGCGACGAGAAGCGAGCCGTTGGACCAGTGATCGCGCGCGAGGCCGAAGCTCATTGCGAAACAAGCGACAAGCAAACACATGATCAGCGCTGCGCGCTGCGCTCCGATCTTTGCGACTGTCCAGCCGCCCAGCGTAAGAGCGAACAGGCCGACGGCGAACTGGGCAGCCGAGATGGTGTTGGTATAACTTGTCTGGGTCCAACCGCCTATGTTGGTTGCCAGACCGGGATGGTAGGCCTCGGCGATACCGCCTGGCATCGCGCGGACAAAAAAGATCATGAGAGCTGCCAGGCTCAGCGGGGCGAGCATCGCTTTCGCGCTGTTGATGAAAAGCGGTTTCCAGGCCTCGACCTGTAAAGCGAGGTTCCGGGGATGAGCGGCGCCGTTGCTCCAGGGAAAACGCCTTTCGCCCTCACGTTCGCGAATGCAAATTCCGAAAATCAGAACGCACGTCACTACCAGGGCTGCGCTCAGATAGCCTGCCACGGGTCCGTAAATGGCGATGAGCTGCCCGCCGAAAAAAGTGAACGCCGAAATGCCCAGCACCTGTCCGCCGAACATGACGCCTGCCGCTTTGGCGCGCTCGTCTTCGGGCATGATATCGACGGCAAGACTGTCAATGGAGACGTCCTGAAACGCGGTCCCGGAATTGACAAGAAAGCCCAGGATAGACAGCAGCCAGATGTCCTTCGGTCCCGGCGAAAGTATGGCGGCGAGCATCAGCATTACGACAATGATCGACTGCGCACCGATTATCCAGATGCGCCTGCGCCCCATCGGCAGATAGGTGTAACGATCCATCCAGAAGCCGAGGAAGAATTTCAGTGTCCAGGGCAGGATCGAGGCGCTGACCACGCCCGCGATAGCGGCGGTCGAGGCGCCATTCGAAGCAAGCCAGGCCGGCATTGCGTAGAAAAACAGCCCAACCGGGACGCCTTGAGTGAAATAGAAGAGAAATACAGTCGACAGGCGCAGCTTGGCGCTTCGTTCAAGGATAAAGATAACCACGCCTCCGGAGCTGTCAGCGCGAAATCATGAGCAGCGGCAAAGCAAAAGGCAAGTCCCGGCAGGCAGGAACAGCTTTGAGCGTGCGCGAGTCAGTGCGGATCGGTGGTCCGGGAAACCGGGATAGGGTGCTGAGGAGCTTTCTCTGTGCAGGACTTACTCCATCGCCAAAATCAAAACCATGCCTATCCGCCGCCCTGGATACGCTCCGGTACCAGACGTCGGGCCGGGTCATTCAGCAGGTCAGATTCCCACCCGGGGAGAACCGTGGTTCGGCTCAGTGGTGCGACGTGGAGTAGCCCGGCGCAGCCGGGTGCGGAAGAACCCACGCGGATTCGATCAGTACGCCCGTGAGCCCTCGGCCCGCCCCGCCTGGAACTGCCGTACGACGATCAGGCCCAGCGCCGTGATATTCATCAGGAACGCATAGATGACGCTGGGCACCGCCAGCCCGGACACGCTCAGCAGGCTGACGGCCACGGTAATGCCCAGCGCGCTGTTCTGTATGCCGCATTCCACCGCCAGTGCGATCCGGCCGGCCGTGGGCAGGCGCCCGACCAGGCCGAGCAGGGCGCCGGTGGCCATCGTCGCGACATTGAGCAGGAGAATGGCGGGGCCGACCTTCGCGAAGTGCTCCGTAATGCTCGGCCATTCGGTGTAGAAGGTGGCGAACACGATTCCGAGGAACACGGCCGTCGCGAGTTTGCCGATCGCCTCCGCCGCGCCCGTCGCGAGCCAGCCGCGCTCGCTGAAGGCGAGGCCCACGGCCACCGGCAGCAGCGTGATCAGGAACAGACTGCCGATGGCCTGGCCCAGCGGATACTCGACGGGCGCCGCCTCGCCCAGGAAATATTGCAGCGAGAGGCCGACGATGACCGGCACCGTGACGAACGACAGCAGGCTGGTGCAGGCGGTGAGCGTGATGGACAGGGCGGTATCCCCGCGGGCCAGGTTCGTGATCATTGCGGCCGTCACGCCACCCGGGCAGGCGGCGAGGATCATCAGCCCCACCGCCGCCTCCGGCGACAGGTCGAACAGCGCCGTGATGCCGAAGGCCGTCAGCGGTAGCAGCAGCGTCTGCGCCGCCAGCCCCAGGCCCACCGCCGTGGGATAGGTAAGCACGCGGCGGAAGTCCCCGACGCTCAGCCTCAGTCCCAGCGCGAACATGATGAAGGCGAGGCCCGCCGGTAACAGTGTCGAGAGCACCGGGTTCACGTCAGCAGCTCCCCGATCAGCAGGGCGCCGACGAGCACCTGCAGCATGGCGGTCCTGCCGAGCTGCGCATTCATGCCCGGGCCCACCGGCATGCGCGCGAACAGCGCCGACAGCCACAGGCAGACGGGCAGGGCGAGCCAGACGATGCCGAGCGAGCGCCAGCCCCACGCGACCGCGAGCAGGGGGAAGGGCGCGAGCAGCAGAAAGCCGTACAGCCACTTCGCCCCGGTCGGCCCGAGCCGGCCGGCCAGCGTCCTGCGTCCCGCCTTCAGATCCGCGGCCGTGTCACGAAGGTTGTTCACCAGCAGCACGGCGGCGGCGTAACTGCCGACGGCGATGCCGGTCAGCAGGACGGCGGCATCCGGCATCACACCGCTCTGCAGGTAGTGGCTGCCCGCCACGGCGATCAGTCCGAAGAAAACGATCACGTAGACCTCGCTGAAGGGCCCGTGGGACAGCGGCCGCGGGCCCGAGGAGTACGCATAGCCGGCCACCAGCGAAGCGATGCCGATCGCGAGTATCGGCAGGCCGCCGACCACGATCAGGTAGAGGCCGGCGACCAGCGCGGCGGCGAAGCAGGCGATGGCCGCGCGCCGCACCTCCCGGGGCTGCGCCAGGCCGGAGCCCGTGATTCGCACCGGTCCGATGCGGTCCGGCCCGTCGGCGCCCCGCTCCCCGTCCCGGGCGTCGTTGAACAGGTTGGTGCCGACCTGTATCAGCACGGCGCAGGCGAACGTCACCAGGAACGTGAACCAGTCGGGGGTCACCCCCTCGGCCCATGCGAGCGCGGCGCCGACGGTTACCGGCACCGCCGCCATGGTCAGCGTACGCGGCCGCATGCCGAGCAGCCAGATGCGGGGCGAGGCGGCGGGCGTACCGGTGTCCGTCGAACCGTTCGATCCCGTGGTCATGCGCCGGCCGCTCAGAACTCGTAGCGCAGGGAAGCCAGCAGCTCCCGCGGGCGGCCGTAGACCTGCTCAACGTAGGCGGCGGGCGTGTCGAAGGCGGAGTTGCCGGTGACGAGCCAGGTCTCGTCCAGCAGATTCCGGGTCGCCACGGTGAGCTGCCAGCGGCCCGCCCGCGGCGCGAAGGCGAGCGAGGCATTGACCAGGTGCAGCGGCGCCTGGCGGATCTGCGGGCTGTTCACGGCGTCGTGGTACACGGTGTCCTGCCAGGACCAGTCGACGCGTGCGGTCATCTCGCCCACGCCGCCCAGCGATATCCGCCACGCGGTACCGGCGGCCAGGCTCCACGCCGGCGCGTTGGCGAGCCGGTTGTCGAGCCGCACCCCGGAATCCTGCGCCGACTGGTTCAGGCGCCGGTAACCGGTATCGAGATAGCCAGCCGACAGGCCGATCTCCCAGTTGTCGGTGGCGAACCACTCCAGCTCGAGCTCGCCGCCCCGCACCCGGGCGTCGCCGGCGTTGACCGTGAGCGGGTTGAACGACTCGCGCACGATGATCTGCAGGTCGTCGTAGTCGGCATCGAACAGGGCGACGTTCGCGCGCAGGCGGCCGCCGAACGACGAGGTCTTCAGTCCGAGTTCCAGGCTGTCCACGGACTCCGGCCGGTACGAGCTGGGCGCCCGGTCGGGGGTGGGTCCGACGAAGCGCTGGTCGAAGCCGCCGCTCTTGTACCCGGTGGAGAAGGTGGCGTAGGCCAGCGCATTGTCCGCCAGCCGGTAACTGAGGTCGACGGTGATGTCGGTGGCATCGAACGCGAGTTCGCTCTCGCGGTAGTCCAGGATGCGCTCGCCGGCCGCCAGCGGGCCGGTGGGCGCCAGATAGAAGCCGGCGAGCTCCGGCCAGGTGGGCGGGAACAAGCCGCCCGCCGGGCCGGCCGAGGCGTCGCCGAGAACGAGCTGGTCCGGCAGGTAGGCCTTGCGGTCCTCCGTGTGCCGCGCACCGAGCGAGAGCGCCAGCCGCTCGCCGAGATCGACCGTACCGTGGGCGTAGGCCGCCCAGGAGCGGTTGTCGTAGAAGCCGCCGCTCTGGATGGCACCGGTCGGCACCGTGACGTCCACCAGGTTGAAACCGGACTCGTCGTAGTAGAAAAGCCCGAGCACCGCCGACCGGCTGCCGTCGTCGCCGGCGAAGCGCAGCTGTAACTCCTGGCTGAACTGCTCGTGTTCGAAATCGTCCCGGGTGGCGAAGATGTTGGCGGGGGTGTTGTCGCCGTCCCTGGACGAGAGCATGTCCATCTCGCGATAGCCGGTGATGGACTTCATGCCCCAGCGCTCGCTCAGCGTCCAGTCGACCGTCAGGGCCGCGCCGCCGCTGTCGAGTTCCGAGGCGACCGGAAAGCTGCCTGCAGAGACGAAGGCGCCGGGCACCGAGCCCGCGCCGTAGCAGCCCGGAGCGCCGCCCGTGGGCGTGCCCGGCGGCGGGAAGGTGGGCGGCCCGCTCGCCGGCGTGCCGTCGAAGGCCGGATTGACGACGACGGCCTCGCAGCTCTCGAGGACCGCGTTGCCGAAGGCCGCGAACGGCTGGCGGTCGTTGACGCCGCCGGAGACCACCGGGGCGCCGTTCTCGTCGATGGTGGTGTAGTCGATCACCAGCCAGGCGGCGAGGCGGTCGGTTGGCTCCCAGCGCACGGCGCCGCGCGCCGACCAGCGGTCACGGTCGCCGGTGCGGATGCCGTCGAACGGGCGCTCCACGTAGCCGTCGCGCTCCAGCCGGCCGACGGCGAAGCTGGTGGCCAGCGTGTCAGAAAGGGGCCGGTTCCAGCGGAAGTTCAGCCCGCGCAGGTCGTCGTTGCCGAGCCGCAGCTCCACGCTGCTGTCCGCATCGGTGAAGCCGGGCTGGCGGCTGTGCACCTTGATGGCGCCGCCGATGGAATTGCGGCCGAACAGCGTCCCCTGGGGTCCGCGCAGGACCTCGATGCGCTCGATGTCGAGCAGGTCCAGCACGTTGCCCGGCGAGCGGCCGATGTAGATGCCGTCCACGTATAGCGCCACGCCGGGGTCGGTGACCGGGGTGTAATCGGACTGACCGATGCCGCGGATGAAGATCTGGCCGACGGAGCTGGAGCCCGACGAGGGCGCTGCCTTGTCGAACTGGAGGTTCGGCACGACGGCGCCGAGCTGGTCCATGGCATCCACCTGCCGCGCCGCGAGCTCGGTGCCGCTCAGCGCCGTGACGGAGATCGGCACCTGCTGCAGGTTCTCGCTGCGCCGCCGCGCGGTGACCACGATCTCCTCGATGGGCCCGGAGGCGGGCTCTGCGCGGCCGCCGACATCGGGCTGCGCGGCAACGGGCAACGCCAGCGCGCTCATCAGGAGGATGGCACTCGCATTCGCGAGGGCTGCGCTGCACCAGGCTGAATTCATCCGCCGCTTTCCGGGATCGCAAATCGGCGATACTAAACCGAGCGGGCGAGGCCTGTCAGTGGTCGCCTCCAGCCACGTTGCACGGACGTCGCATGAATCGGCGGCGCGGGGAGGCAGGGTTTCCAGCCTGCAGACAGCGCTGTCATTTTTTGCGACCATCAGGCGGGTTCCGTTACCGCAGGCCGCATGGGGGTGCACACGAGATGACGAACAACAGTACGAGCGCATATCCGACTCTCGCCGAGATGGGCGTGGAGAGCCCGAAACAGATCGCCGGTTACCATATTTCGAGCCTGAATCTCGTCGACGTTCTGAGGGTCACTTACGAGCGACCGAGAGGCTCCATTCTGCCGTCCAGCCGGACGTACAAGTTCCCGAGGGTGCAGGACAGCGCACCCTCCGGGGGCAGGCAGGAGTCATCGGTGTTCATGAAGACCCACCCGAAACTGCGAGCGGCGCTGGAGGAACTGCAGGGCATCCTGGAGGCGAAGACCAGGAAGGAGAGCATTGCCCAGGAGATCCTGAACGAGATCGCGCTGCTGGAAGAGGACATCGCGATGCGCACCGAGTGCCTCAAGGTGCTCGTCGCCAAGATTCCGGCCGCCGACTGAGTGGCAGGGCCACCCGGATGGCGCGTCGGCACTCCTCTTTCCGGTAGCATGCAGGCGGGGGCGGCATGACCGCGACGAAGGGCCTTTCATGAAGCGCAACGAGTTCGAGAGCGTGGTCCGCGAGGCCATCGACGGCCTGCCCGACTGGGTGCGCGAGGCCCTGCACAACATCGACGTGATGGTGCTGGACGACGCCGACGAGGAGCTGGACCCGGAGGGCGGCGGGCTGCTCGGCCTGTACGTCGGCATCCCGCTGACGGAGCGCAGCGTCGAGGACGTGGCCGAGCTGCCGGACATCATCTATATCTTCCGCAACCCCCACCTGGACATGGGGCTGCCCCGGGACGAGCTTCTGATGGAGATCAGGAAGACCCTGCTGCACGAGATCGCCCATTACTTCGGTATCGACGACGATCACCTGGACGAGATCGGCTATGCCTGACGGGAGCCGCCGGTGACGCTGCCGCCCCGCGGCCATCGGGCGCGGACCTTCGGCGAATTCTCCGCCGCGCTGGAGGCGCTGGTCAGCGACGAGAGCGTCGCCCGGGGCATGGCCTTCCGGCCGCGGGCCGACGACGTGATCATCACGCCCTTCGCCAAGTCCGGCACCACCTGGCTGCAGCAGATGGTGCATACGCTGCGCACCGGCGGTGACGAGGACTTCGACGACATCTCCGCGGTGGTGCCCTGGATCGAGACCGCCCACGACCTCGGCCTCGACCTGGATGCGCCCCAGCGCGGTGCGCCCCGGGCGTTCAAGAGCCACCTGCCTGCCGATCGGGTGCCCGCCGGGGCGCGCTACGTAGTGAGCGTGCGCAATCCCGGCGATGCGCTGGTGTCCATGTATCACTTCATGGAGGGCTGGTTCTTCGAGCCCGGCAGCATCGACATGGAGACCTTCGCCCGGGGCAAATTCCTGCCCCGCGGGCAGGGCCGGGACTACTGGCACCATCTCGCCTCCTGGTGGCCCCGGCGCCACGACGACGACGTGCTGCTGCTGTGCTACGAACACATGCGCGGGGACCGGGCCGGCACCGTGCGGCGCATCGCGGAGTTCATCGGCGTCGAGCTGGACCAGGGGCTGCTCGAACTGACCCTGGAGCGCTCGTCGATGGACTACATGCTGGCCCACCGCCGCCGCTACGACGACCGCCTGATGCGGGAGCTGAGCGAGCGCCGCATCGGCCTGCCGCCGGGCAGCGACTCGGCCAAGGTGCGGCGCGGCGAGACCGGTGCCCACGAGCGGGAGCTGACTGCAGCCATCGAGGCGGAACTCGCCGCAGCCTGGGCGGAGGCGATCGCGGCGCCGTTCGGCCTGGCGGACTACCAGACGTTTCGCGCGGCGATGAAGCCGATGGCGGAGGGGCGCTGAGCGCGACCGGCTTGCTTGTGTCCCGGCTCGCCCTCGGGGAAACTCCCTGACCATGAAGATCGCCATCGTCGGGGCCGGCATCAGCGGTCTCACCACCGCCTTCTACGTCAAACGAGCCCGGCCGGACTGGGATCTCACGATATTCGACGCCGAGACCGTGCCCGGCGGCACCATGTACACAGCGGACGTGGCGGGTTTCCGTTTCGAGGCAGGGGGGAACGGCTATCTCTCCAACAAGCCGGACAGCCGGCAACTGGTCGACGACGCAGGCGCCGCCCACCTGCTGCTGCCGAGTTCCGACGACGCGCGCCGACGGTTCGTCTACACCGACGGTCTGTATCCGCTGCCTGAATCGCCGCCGGCCTTCCTGAAGACGAAGCTGATCGGCTGGCCGGCCAAGCTGCGGGTGGCCATGGAGCCGCTGGTTCCCCGGCGCAGGAAGACCACGCCGGAGACGCTGCAGCATTTCGGCTACCGCCGTCTCGGCAAGGGCTTCACCGACGTCTTCCTGGACGCGATGGTGGCCGGCATCTATGCCACCACCCCGGACAAGGTCTCGGTGCAGGCGGCTTTCCCGCTGGTGGCGGCGCTGGAGCGCGAGCACGGCGGGCTCTTCCGCGGCATGCTCGCAAAACGGAAGAAGGAGGCCGGACCGGGCGGCATCCTGATGAGTTTCAAAGGCGGCGTCAGTGCGCTGATCGAGCACCTGCACGGCGTCATCGACGCGGAATGGCGTCTGGGCGAGCCGGTCACCGGCGTCCTGCGTGACGGCAGCCGCTACGTGATCCGCACCCCGTCCGACACGCCGGACTTCGACCGGGTGGTGATCGCCTCGCCGTCGTACGCGGCGGCGGACATGGTGAGGGACCTCGACGCCGGGCTCGGCAAGCGCCTCGGCGCCATCGACTATTCGCCGGTGGCCGTCGTCGGGCTTGGCTACCGCCGGCTCGAGCGGGATCTCGCCGGCTTCGGCCTGCTGACGACCACCGGTGCGAAGCTGCCGGTGCTCGGCGTGCTGTGGGACACCAGCATATTCCCCGACCGCGCGCCGGCAGGCGGCCGGATCCTGCGCCTGATAATCGGCGGCCAGCGCAACCCGGAACTCGTGGATCAGGACGAAGACGGTCTCGTCCGCACCGCGCTCGAGGGTGTTCGCGCCACCATGGGCGTGACCGCCGAGCCGGACGTCAGCTACGTGAAGCGCTGGCCACGGGGTATACCCAGCTACGCGCCGGGACACATCGCGCGGGTCGATGCCGTCTTCGAGCGGCTGGCCAGCCACCGGGG
>CAYRZI010000076.1:0-13378 GCA_964428605.1 uncultured Woeseiaceae bacterium | reverse complement strand
TGGAAGCCGAAGGTGCGGATGCGCCGGAGCAGCCGGCGCACCGCGAACAGGCCGGCGTGGCGGCCCCGGTTCGCGCGCAGACTGGTCGCGATCAGGCGGATGTCGGCCTCGAATTCCTCGGCCGATTCGTAGGGGAAGGCGCTGTCGTCGTAGGTGGACTGCAGCCGTTCCTGGACCAGGCGCAGATACACCCGGTAGGGCATCTCCCGGTGGCGGGCGGGTACGGCGTGCCAGGCGTGGGGGAAATGGCCCCGGTAGACCTCGATACGCTCCAGGATGGCGGGCGCGACGCCCACCCGTGAGACTGTCTGGCTGAGTTTCTCCGACAGCCGGCCGCATTCGCGGTAATAGAGGTCGAGGATCAGGGAGCGCTGGCGTGTGAGCGTCTCGCGGATGGTCTTCGCGCCCACGTAGGGGTTGCCGTCCATGTCGCCGCCGACCCAGGAAGCGAACGAGATCAGGTCCGGTATCTCGATGTTGCCCAGGGTCTCCTCGCCGTAGACGGCGCCGATCGCCTCCTCCAGGCTCTCGTAGAACGGCGGGATCACCCGGTAGAGCACGTCGGTCAGGAAGAACAGCACGTGCTCGAGTTCGTCGGCCACGGTCATGCTCTCGGAGGGGTGCTCCTCGGTCTGCCAGATCGAGGTGACCTCCGCCCGGATGGAGGCGAGTGCGGCCCGCTCCTCCTGGGGGGTGAGCGTGGGGTTCAGCATGTCCACCAGGTGGCGGACGATGTTCTGCTCCTTGCGCAGCAGGGTCCGGCGGGTGGGCTCCGTGGGATGGGCGGTGAACACCGGCTGGATGCGCAGCCGGTGCAGCAGCGTGTCGAGGTCGGCGTTGCTGACGCCGGCCTCGTGCAGCTCGCGCAGGGCATATTCCAGGCCGCCGGGCTGGAAGGTGTCCTCGTCGCGGAGATAGTCACGGCGCCGCCGGATCCGGTGCACCTTCTCGGCCGTGTTCACCAGCTCGAAGTAGGTGGAGAACGCCCGGATGACGTCCCTCGCCGTGTCCGGCGGCAGCGCCTGCACCAGGTCGGTGAGTTCGGCGGCGGCATCCCGGTCTCCCTCCCGCCGGCGGATGGAGATGCGCCGGGCGCTCTCCACCAGCTCGTACAGCGACTCGCCGCCCTGCTCGCGCAGCAGCTCGCCGATGAGCCGGCCCAGCGTGCGCACGTCGTCGCGCAGTGCCCGGTCCTTGCGGGCGAAGACGATCTCGCTGCGGCGCAGGCCGCCGTTGCCGCCATTGCCCTTATCGGCTGACTCGTTCACGCGCGGCTCAGTCGCGGAAGTTCTCGTACTGCAGCGGCAGGTCGATGTCGGCGTCCTTCAGCAGCGCGATCGCCGCCTGCAGGTCGTCCTTCTTCTTGCCGCTGATGCGCACCTTCTCGCCCTGGATGGAGGCCTGCACCTTCATCTTGGAGTCCTTGACGAGACGGACGATCTTCCTGGCGAGCGTGGAGTCGATGCCCTGGCGCAGCGTCACGTTCTGGCGCGCCTCGCTGCCGCTCTCCTCCACCTCACCCGCCTCCAGGCAGGCGACGTCGATGCCCCGCTTCGCCAGTTTCTGGCGCAGGATGTCCATCATCTGCTGCAGCTGGAACTCCACCTGGGCGCGCAGGCGGATGACGGAGTCCTCCTGCTCGAATTTCGCACCGGTACCCTTGAAGTCGAAGCGGTTGGCCACCTCGCGGTTCGCCTGGTCCACGGCGTTGGTGACCTCGTGCATGTCCACTTCGGAGACGACGTCGAACGATGGCATGTGGCCCTCCTCAGGCTGGGTCGACGGTTGCGGGCACGGGCTCGGCCAGCAGATCCTCGATGAAGGTGGTCATCTCCCGGGTGAGCTCCTCGTAGTGCTCGCCGGTGCCCGGGCCCTGGAAGCCGGTGTGGATCTGTCGCACCCGCCCGCCCCGGCCGATGAAGATAGTGGTGGGGAAGGCGAGCACGTGGTTCAGTGCGGGCAGCGTCTTCGCGGCCTCGGTCTTGTCCGAGATGCCCGCGATCAGCGTGGTGTACTCGATGCCGAATTTCTCGCGGAACTTCTGGACCTGTGCGGCGGCCGCGTCGAAGTCCTCCAGGTGCTCGTACATGAGCGCCACCACCTCGAGCCCCTGGCCGCGCAGCCGCTTGTACAGCGGCGCCATGAATGCGGCCTCGTCGTGGCAGTTCGGGCACCAGCTGCCGGCCAGCGTCACCACCACCACCTTGCCGCGGAAGCGCTCGTCGTCCAGCGAGACCGTCTCGCCCTCCGTGTTCGGGAAGGCGAAGGTGAAGCGTTCATAGCCCGGCTTCAGGAACGTGAGCCGCCGGGCGTCCGCCAGCGAGGCCCGGGGGTTGCGCACCGCCGTCCAGGTCTCCTGCCACTCGGTGCCGGACCAGAAGCGTCCGGTCAGCCGGCCGTCCTCTTCCCTGGCCTTGAACAGGAAGGCGTGGGCGCCGTCGAACTTGGACAGCGTGACCTCCCGGCCGCGCACCGTGCCCTCCAGGTAGCGGTAGTCGCCGGTCTCCGTCAGGAAGGTGCCGAACAGGCGGTTGCCGCGCTGGGCGAACTCGCCCACGGCCGGGTGCTGGTTGCCGTCGGGCTCCGTGAAGCTCACCTCCCAGCGGCCGGATAGGTCCACCTCCGCCGTGCCCTGGGGCTGGCTCGGCGCGGCGCTGCCCGGCAGGGCGGCGAAGGGGATGCGCTGTTCCCTGCCGTAGCGCTTCACCAGGGTCAGCGTACCGGTGAGACGGTTCTCCGCCCATTCCGCCTCGATACGGTTGTTGTAGGCCGGGAAGTTCAGGTTGACCCGTCCGTCGGCCACGCTGACCTCGGGCACCCGCACCCGTTCCTGGCCATTGATGAGCGTGGCCCGGTAGCCGCCGCCCTCACGGCCCAGTTCCAGGCCGAAGGAGGCGCGGCCGCCGGGCAGCTCCAGCCAGGCGCGCCATGCGCCGAGCGGCGGCTCGGACGGCGCCGCGGTGCGCTGCTCGCTGCAGCCAGCCACCAGCCCGATGGCCAGCAGCGCCAGCAGCGCCCTCGCGGGGCTCAGCATGTATTCGGTTCCATTGCCATCTGCACTGCCATCTGCACTGCCATCTGCGGTGTCCGCTCCGGTGGGCCGGTCAGAGGTAGCCCTCCGCCTGCAGTGAGAACAGTGTAGCGTAGTGCCCGCCCAGCGCCATCAGCTCTTCGTGGCTGCCGGCCTCGGTGATGCGGCCATGCTCGATGACCAGGATGTGGTCGGCCCGGCGCACGGTGGAGAAGCGGTGGGAGATCAGGATGGTGATGCGCCCGGCGGCGAGTTCCTGGAAATGCTCGAACATCGCCGCCTCGGCCGCGGCGTCCATGGAGGCGGTGGGCTCGTCCATGATCAGTATGTCCGCGCCCCGGTCCATGAAGGCGCGGGCCAGTGCGATCTTCTGCCACTGGCCGGTGGACAGCTCCTGGCCGTCGCGGAACCACTTGCCGAGCTGGCTCTCGTAGCCCTCCGGCAGACGCTCGATGAAGGCGTCCGCAAGGCCCCGGCCGGCTGCCTCCCGCCAGCGCTCCGGGTCCACGAAATGATCCACGTCGCCGGCGCCGATGTTCTCGCCCACGGTGAACTGGTAGCGCGCGAAGTCCTGGAATATCACCCCGAAGCGGCGTGTGAGCGCGTCGGGGTCCCAGTCGGTGAGCGGCGTGCCGTCGAGCAGGATACGACCCTCCGTGGGCTGGTAGAGGCCGGTCATGAGTTTTATGAGCGTGGTCTTGCCCGCGCCGTTCTCGCCCACCAGCGCGAGACTCTGCCCCGGGGCGACGTGCAGGTCGATGTCCGTGAGCGTCGGGCTCGCGCCGCCGGGATAGGTGAAGCTCACGTCCTCGAAGCGGATGCCGTCGCCCGGCGCCTCGCCCGCGGTGCGGTCGCCCGCGCCGATCGTACCCGGCTGCTCCAGGTACTCGTACAGATTCGAGAGGTAGAGGTTGTCCTCGTACATGCCGCCCATGGCGGTGAGGCTCGCCGCTACCGCGCTCTGGCCCTGCTTGAACAGCAGCAGGTACATGGTCATCTGCCCGAGGGTGATGCTGCCGTCCACGGTGCTGACGGCGATCCAGGCATAGGCCCCGTAAAAGGCCGTCGTGCTGATGAGGCCGAGCACGAACCCCCAGCTCTCGCGCCGGATGGTGAGACGCCGGTCCTCGTCATAGAGCCGGTGGAAGATGTCACGGTAGCGGTCCAGCAGCAGCGGGCCGAGGCGGAACAGCTTCACCTCCTTGGCGTGATCCTCCCGTGCCAGCACCGTCTCCAGGTACATCTGCATGCGGGATTCCGGTGAGCGCCAGCGGAACAGCCGGAAGGCGTCGCCGGAGAATTTCGTCTCCGCCGCGAACGCCGGCAGGCCCGCGAGCACCAGGATGACCACCGCCCACGGCGAGAACTGCACCAGCAACGCCGCATAGCTCACCAGCGAGATGGCGTTCTGGGCGAGAGAGAAGGTCCGGTTCACCAGGCTCAGCGGCCGGCTGGAGGCTTCGCGCCGGGCTCGGGTCAGCTTGTCGTAGAACTCCGCGTCCTCGAACTGGTCCAGCGACAGGGTGAGCGCCTTCTCCAGGATCATGGTGTTCACCCGCTGGGCAAGCCGGGCCCGCAGCAGCGACTGGCAGAGTGAGATGGAGCGCTGGCTGGCGGCGGTCAGGACCAGCAACCCGGCCTCGATGGCCACCCAGGTGAGCGCCTCCCGGTAGTCGCCCCCGGACTGCATCGCGGCCACCACCGAGTCGACGATCTTCTGGCCCACCCAGGCCACGGCCGCCGGCAGCAGGCCTGCCGACACGGTGGCGAGACCAAGCCAGAGCGTCAGCTGACGCGACGTGCTCCAGACGAGTTCGATGGCGCGCCGGCTGTAACGGAACACGCCGACGCCGGGGGCGCCCCAGTCCTCCTCCATGCTGCGGGCCATGCGGGCGAGCCCCGGGGCTCAGTCGCTGCCGGCGCTCTCCAGGGCGCGCAGGTGCTTGCGGGAGAGTTCGATGAAGCGCGGCGTCAGGCCGGCATCCTCGTAGATCGGGTCGCCCTGCTCGTCCTCGCGGATGACCCGCTCGCCGGGCTCGTAGGGCATGGACGCCTCCAGTTCGTCGAGCGCCGTGCCCATGAGGTCGGTGATGATCTGCTCCAGCGCGGGGCCGCCGAACAGTTCCTCCAGGGCATGCAGCCGGGCCGCGTCTTCCAGCGGCAGTTTGACCGCGTACTCCTTCTCGGTCCGGGTGACACGGGGCGTCTTCTGCCAGGTTTCCAGCAGCTGCTTGAAGCTCATGGGCGGACTCCTGAAGGGGCGGGCGGTGATGCGCATTGGTGCCGCGGCGGGCTCGCGGCGACGATAGCAGAATCCCGATCACGGCCCAAATCCCGCCCCGCGCTGCGGCATGCGGCGCCACGCGATCCTGCCCCCCACGGTCATCCTCGCGGTGGCGCCGATGTGAGAAACTCCGCAGTCCGGCCGCGGAGAGCTCCCGTATACTCGGCTCTCGCGGCGGGGCAGCCGCGCTGGTCGACGTTGCGAGGACGGTTTGGAAACACTCACGCCCGATGCCCACGGCATAGCGGTCCTCGTACTGACCGTGATCGCGCTGATCCTGTTCACGCGCGACAACATCCCGCTGGAGAGCTCGAGCCTCGGCGTCCTGGTCGCGCTGATCCTGCTGTTCGAGATCTTCCCCTACACCGTCGACGGCGAGCGGCTGCTCGGGCCGGCGGATTTCTTCGGCGCCTTCGGCAACGAGGCCCTGGTGGCCGTCTGCGCCCTCATGATCGTGGGCAAGGGGCTGGAGACCACCGGCGCCCTGCAGCCGCTGGCGAGCGCGATCGCCGCGGCCTGGAAGGCCCGGCCGATGGTCGCGCTGCTGCTGACGCTGGTCGCCGGGGCCGTGCTGAGCGCCTTCCTGAACAACACGCCCATCGTCGTGCTGCTGCTGCCCATCCTGGTGGCTGCCTCGCTGCGCTCCAAGGTGCCGGTGTCCGGTGTGCTGATGCCGATGGGTTTCGCCACGATCCTGGGCGGCATGTCGACCACCATCGGCACCTCCACCAACCTGCTCGTCGTGGGCATCGCTGCCGATCTGGGCCAGGCGCGCCTGGACATGTTCGACTTCGCCCTGCCGGTGGCCATCGTCGGCGCAGTCGGCATCCTGTTCCTGTGGCTGGTGGGCCCGCGCCTGGTGCCGGAGCGGGTGCCGCCGCTCGAGGATACCTCGCCCCGGGTCTTCAGCGCCCAGCTGCACGTGGACGAGGACAGCTTCGCCGCCGGCAAGACCCTGTCGGAGGTGCTGGCACGCACCGGCGGGCGCATGCGGGTGGACCGCATCCGCCGCAGCGAGTCGCTGTTCGTGGCCAAGCTGCCGTCGGTGAAACTGCAGCCGGGCGACCGGCTGTTCGTGAAGGACACGCCGGACAACCTGAAGGAGTACGAACGCGAACTCGGCGCCACCCTGCACGGGATGGGCGGCAAGGAGCAGACCGGAGAGGGCTCGAAGGGGCAACAGCTGGCCGAAGTGGTGGTCACCCGGGGCTCGCCGCTGCATCACCGCACGCTGGCGGATTCCCGCTTCGCCCAGTCCAGCGGCCTGCTGCCTCTGGCCCTGCACCGGGCCCGCATGCCGGCCTCACGCCTGACTTCGGACATCGGCTCCGTGCGGCTGCGCGCCGGCGACGTGCTGCTGGTGCAGGGCGCGCGCAAGGCCATAGATGCCCTGAAGGCGAGCGGCAGCATGCTGGTGCTCGACGGCACCACCTCGTTGCCGCACACCCACCGGGCGAAGCGGGCGCTCGCCATCATGGCGTTCGTGGTGCTGAGCGCGGCCCTGGGCCTGCTGCCCATCTCGGTCAGCGCGCTGGCGGGCGTGGCCCTGATGCTGGCGTCGAACTGCCTGAACTGGCGGGATACCACCGATGCGCTGAGCCGGCCTGTGATCCTGATCATCGTCGCGAGCCTCGGCCTCGGCGGCGCGCTGATGCAGACCGGCATGGCCTATTACCTCGCCCACGAGTTCGTGGATATCACCGATGCGCTGCCGATACCGCTCATCCTGAGTGCATTCATGCTGATCATGACCGTGCTCACCAACGTGGTCAGCAACAACGCAGCCGCGGTGATCGGCACCCCCATCGCCATCAGCATCGCCCAGCAGCTGAACGCGGACCCGCTGCCTTTCGTGCTGGCGGTACTGTTCGGCGCCAACATGAGCTACGCCACGCCCATCGGCTATCAGACCAACCTGCTCATCCTCAGCGCCGGCGGCTACAAGTTCTCGGATTTCCTGCGGGTGGGCATCCCGCTGACGCTGATCATGTGGCTCGGATTCTCGCTGGTGCTGCCGCTGCTCTACGGACTGTGAGGGCGGTGTGCAGCCCCCGGCGCTTGACCGGCCGGCGGGGGCCGTGGATACTTCGGCGGTCATGAACGCTGCACACGCAACCGGCATCTGGTGGTGGCTGCCTCCCCGGGAGAGGGTAGCCGGCTAGCGTTCATCAGGCAGGACAACCGAAAACCCATCTCTGCTGCACCGTGGGGATGGGTTTTTTTTGTTCTGGATACGTGAGTTCTCAAACGGAGACCGGCACAGACAATGCAGGGCCCCTTCGACATAACGGCCGACCTGGATACGCCGGTGTCGGCCTGGCTGAAGCTGGCCGACCTCGGCCCGCGCTTCCTGCTGGAGAGCGTCGAGGGCGGCGAGCGCCTGGCGCGCTATTCCTTCCTCGGTTTCGGGCCGGGCCGCGAGGTGCGGCTGGACGCGGACGGCTTCCGGGTGGACGGCCAGTCGCGGCCGCTGCCGCAGGGCAGGGACGAGCTGCTGGACGGGCTCCGCCAGGCGCTGGCCGGCGTGCCCCGTCTGGCGCCGGAGGCGGAGGAGCTGCCCTTCACCGGCGGGCTGGTCGGGGTCTCCGGCTACGACCTGGTGCGCTGGTTCGAGCGGCTGCCGGACGGCCCGCCGGCCCAGGAGGGGATGCCGCTCGCGGCCTACGTGGCGCCGGAGTCCCTGCTGGTCTTCGACCACCTCACCCGCCGGGCCGCGCTGCTGCACGCCGGCCCCGAGGCCGAGCGGCGGGCCCTGCGTACCGAGGTCATCCGCCGGCTGCGAGGCGCGGTGCCCCAGAGTGGCGACGGTGGCGACGGCGGCGCGGGCGGCCGCGTGGCACCCGCGAGCGCCAGCGTTTCGCCCGAGGACTACATGGCCGCGGTGGAGCAGGCGAAGGAGCACATCGCCGCGGGCGACATCTACCAGATCGTCCTGTCGGTGTGCTTTTCCGGCGCCACCACGGTCTCGCCCTTCGAGGCCTACCGGGCGCTCCGGCTGCTGAACCCCTCGCCTTATCTCTTTTTCGTGGATCTCGGCGACCTGCAGGTGGTGGGTTCCTCGCCGGAGGCGCTGGTGCGGCTGAACGGCCGCCGCGCCTCGCTGCGGCCCATAGCCGGTACGCTGCCGCGGGGGGAGACGCCGGCGGAGGACCTGGCCAACGAGCAGCGCCTGCTGGCCGATCCCAAGGAGATCGCCGAGCACGTCATGCTGGTGGACCTGGCCCGCAACGACCTGGGCCGGGTGGCCAAGGCCGGCAGCGTCCACGTGGACCCCTATCTTTCCATCGAGCGCTACAGCCACGTCATGCACATCGTGAGCGGCGTGCAGGGCACGCTGGCGGAGGACCGGGATGCCTTCGACCTGTTTGCCGCCGCCTTCCCCGCCGGCACGCTGGTGGGCGCGCCGAAGGTCCGGGCCATGGAGATCATCGACGCCATGGAACCCGTGGGCCGCGGGCTGTACGCGGGCACGGTGGGGTATTTCGGCCATGGCGGCGACATGGACCAGGCGATCACGATCCGCACCATGGTGTTCCGCGACGGCGAGTACCGTTTCCAGGCCGGCGCCGGCCTCGTGGCCGACAGCGTGCCGGCCCGGGAGCACGACGAGGTGATGGCGAAGAGTGCCATCCTGCGCCGGGCGCTCGAGATGGCGAAGGAGGGACTGTAGTCATGCTGGTCAAGGGCAGCGGCGGCGGCAGCGCCGGTACAGAACCGGTGCGCATCCTGCTCGTCGACAACTACGATTCTTTCACCTACAACCTGGTGCAGGCCTTCGCGGCCCTGGGCGCCGACGTGCACGTCTACCGCAACGACTGCATCACCGTGGAGGAAGGCCTGGCGCTGGCGCCCACCCACCTGGTGATCTCGCCCGGTCCCGGCCGGCCGGAGGACGCCGGCGTCTCGCTGGCCATGATCGCCGCCTTCGAGCGGCGCATGCCCGTGCTCGGCGTATGCCTCGGCCACCAGTGCCTGGTGCAGCATTTCGGCGGGCGCATCGTGCGCGCCGGTCGGCTGATGCACGGCAAGACGTCGTCCGTGAGCCACGACGGGCTGGGCGTCTACCGGGGCCTGCCCCAGCCGTTCGAGGCCGGCCGTTATCATTCGCTGTGCGCCGAAGCGCAGACCGTTCCCGACGAACTGACCGTGACGGCGCGCACCCGGCAGGACGAGATCATGGGTGTGCGCCACCGGGAGCTGCCCCTGGAGGGTGTGCAGTTCCATCCCGAGAGCGTGCTGACACCGGAGGGCGACGACCTCATGCGCAATTTCATCGAACAGAAGGCGGGAGCGGAGCAGTGAGCGAGGGCAGCCGTCTGCTGGAACGCCTGCTCGGGGGCGGCCATCTCTCCGAGCAGGAGGCTCACGGCCTGATGCATGCCCTCGCCGACGACGCCTATCCCCAGGCGCTGGCGGGCGCACTGCTGGCCGGCCTCAGGGCCAAGGGCGAGACTGCCGAGGAGATCCGGGGCTTCGCCGCCGCCATGCGGGAGCTGGCGCGGGACCCGGGCATCCCGCCCGGCGCGCCCACCGTCGACACCGTCGGTACCGGCGGCGACGGCTCCGGCAGCCTGAATCTCTCCACCGGCACGGGCCTGCTGGCCGCCGCCTGCGGTGCCCGGGTGGTCAAGCACGGCAACCGCTCGGTGTCCTCGCGCTGCGGCAGCGCCGATGTCCTGGAGACCCTGGGCCTCACGTTGCCGCTGGACGAGACTGCCGCCGTGGAATGCCTGGAGGCGACCGGTTTCACCTTCCTGTTCGCCCCCTACTACCATCCCGCCATGAAGGCCATCGCGCCCATCCGCGGTGCCATGGGCGTGCGCACGGTATTCAACCTCCTCGGTCCCCTGGCGAACCCAGCCGCGCCCCCCTATCACCTCATCGGCGCTTTCAGCGAGGAGGCGGCCAAGCTCATGGCGGCGACGCTGGCCGGCATGGACATCGAGCGTGCCTTCGTCGTGCACGGCGAGCCGGGGTGGGACGAGGCCACCCCCTGTGGTGAGTTCCTGCTGCTGGACGTCACGCCCGGCCTCATCGCCGAGAGCCGGCGCCGGCCCGAAGACTACGGCCTCGCGCGCTGCGCTCCGGAAGACCTCGCCGGCGGCGATGCCGGGACGAATGCTGCGGCCATCCGGCAGGTGTTCTCCGGCGAGGACCGGGGTCCCCACCGGGACGCCCTGCTGCTGGGCGCCTCGCTGGTGCTGGAGGTGACCGGCGAGGCCGCCGGTCCCGCCGAAGGCGTGGCGATGGCCGCGGCGGCGCTCGACGAGGGCCGGGCGGCCCGGGTGCTCGAAGGCCTGCAGGGGCGCGGGGGCTGAGCCGTGGCCGATTTCCTGAGCGAGATGGCGGCGGCGAGCCGCCTGCGCTGCGAGGCGGCGCGGCGCGAGCATACGGCGGACGAGTTGCGCGCGCGCATCGCCGATACCGAGCCGCCGGCGGAGCTCGCGCTCGACCGTTTCGACATCATCGCCGAGATCAAGCACCGCTCGCCCCGGGACGGTGCCCTCGGCGGCGATCTGCACGACGACGCCGGGCGGGCCGGCGTCTACGCCGAGGGCGGCGCTGCGGCCGTCTCGGTGCTGACCGAGCCGTCCCGCTTCGCGGGCGCGCTGGAGCACCTGGAGACCGTGGCCGCGGCGCTGGCGCCGCGGGGCATCCCGGCCATGCGCAAGGACTTCCTGGTGGACGCCTACCAGCTGCTGGAGGCCCGCGCCGCCGGCGCCGGCGGGGTGCTGCTGATCGCCGCGTTGCTGGACGACGAGCCGCTGGCCGACATGCTGGACCTGGCCGAGGACCTGCAGATGTTCGTGCTGCTGGAGTGTTTCGACGCGGAGCAGCTCGAGCGCTGCCGCAGGCTGCTGGACGAGCCTCGCTTCCACGAGCGCGGCAACGACGGGCGGCTGCTCATCGGCGTCAACAGCCGGGATCTGCGCACCCTGGAGGTGGACGAACGGCGGCTGGAGGCCCTCGCACCCAGGCTGCCCCACGCCGCACCGGCGGTGGCCGAGAGCGGTCTGCACGTGCCGGCCGATGCGGTGCGGCTGGCGACGGCGGGCTACCGGCTGGCCCTGGTCGGCACGGCCCTCATGCAGGAGCGGCGGCCCGGCCAGCTGGTGCGCACCATGCGTGACGCGGGGCGGGCGGCGCTGAGCGAATGAGCGGGAGCGCATGAGCACCTGGGTGAAGATCTGCGGACTGACCAGCCGCGAGGCGGTGCAGGCGGCGGCGGAGGCCGGCGCGGACGCGGTGGGTTTCGTCTTCGCGGCCTCGCCGCGGCAGGTGACGCCGGCCGAGGCGCGCAGCCTTTGCGAGGGGCTGGACGGGCGCATCATCCGGGTGGCCGTCATGCGCCATCCGGCGGCCGCGGACTGGGAGGCGGTCAGGGACGAATTCCGCCCCGACTGGCTGCAGACCGACGCGGCGGACTACGGGGCGCTGACGCTGCCGGAAGACTGTGCGCGCCTGCCGGTATATCGCGACGATGATACCGCGTTGCGCTCGCATTCGGCGGAGATGCCGGCACGTTTTCTCTTCGAGGGCGCGCAGAGTGGCACCGGTGAGCGCGCCGACTGGTCGGCCGCCGCGGCGCTGGCGGGCCGCGGCGAACTGGTGCTTGCCGGCGGATTGTCGCCGGACAACGTGGAGGAGGCGCTGGCCGCGGTCATGCCCTGGGGCGTGGACGTCTCCAGCGGGGTGGAGCGGGCGCCGGGCGAGAAGGACCCGGCGCGGGTAGCGGCCTTCATCGGGCGTGTCCGCCGGTGGGACCGGCGGGCGGCAGCGCAGAGGACCAGAGCAGAGGAAAGTGAAGCCACATGAGTGAACCCAGCGAAGTGATCCCGGCAGCGGAGGCACCTGCCCTGCTGCAGAGACTCCTGAACCGGCAGTTGCCGGACGATCGCGGCCGTTTCGGGCCGTTTGGCGGCCGATACGTGCCGGAAACCCTGATCCCGGCCCTGGAGCGGCTGGAGCAGGGCGTGCGCGAGATCCTGCCGCGGGAGGACTTCCAGGCGGAGTACGCGCGGGAACTCCGGGAGTGGGTGGGCCGGCCCACGGCGCTGACCGGCGCCCGCCGTCTCGGCGAGGCCTGGGGCGCGGAAGTCTGGCTCAAGCGCGAGGACCTGGCGCACACCGGTGCGCACAAGATCAACAACGCCATCGGCCAGGCGCTGCTGGCGAAGCGGCTGGGTGCGAAGCGGGTGATCGCCGAGACCGGCGCCGGCCAACATGGGGTGGCCTCCGCCGCGGCGTGCGCACGGGTGGGCCTGCCCTGCCGCGTCTACATGGGCGCCGTGGACATCGTGCGCCAGGCGCCGAACGTGGACCGTATGCGCCGGCTGGGCGCCGAGGTCTGCCCGGTGGAGAGCGGCGACCAGACCCTGCGCGCGGCCATCGACGAGGCGCTGCGTTATTGGGTATCGGACCCGGAAGGCATCTACTACCTGCTGGGCTCGGCGGTCGGGCCGCACCCCTACCCCTACCTGGTGCGCGAGCTGCAGGCGGTCATCGGCCGCGAGGCCCGGCAGCAGATGATGGACGCCGGCGGCCCGCCCGACGCGGTCTTCGCCTGCGTCGGCGGCGGTTCCAACGCCATCGGCCTGTTCCACCCGTTCATCGGCGACGAGGCCGTGCGGCTGATCGGCGTGGAGGCCGGCGGCAAGGGCACGGGTCTCGGCGAGAACTCGGCCACGCTGTCCACCGGCAGGCCCGGCGTGCTGCAGGGCTGCTACACGATGATCCTGCAGGACGAACACGGTCAGGTGCAGGAGACCCATTCCGTATCCGCCGGCCTGGACTACTCGGGCGTGGGTCCCGAGCACGCTTTTCTGCAGGCCGTCGGCCGGGTGGAATACGAGAACGCGAGCGACGACGAGGCGCTGGATGCCCTGGCCGAACTCTGTGCCGCGGAGGGCATACTCACCGCGCTCGAGACTGCCCATGCCTTCGCCGCCGCGCGCAAGTGGGCCGCGCGGCATCCCGGTGCCCGCATCCTCATCGGCAACTCCGGCCGAGGCGACAAGGACATGCCCACGCTCACCCAGTACCCCATCGGAGGGAGCCGCGAT
>CAYRZI010000075.1:0-13527 GCA_964428605.1 uncultured Woeseiaceae bacterium | reverse complement strand
GCCGGTCTCGAAGATCTCGGAACTCGTCTCGAGATCCTCGAAAGTGGGCGCGGGCCGGTGAATGGGCCAACGTTCCTCGCACTCGACCGGACCCTTTTCGTCCACCGGGTCGCCCACGACGTTCAAGATGCGGCCCAGTGTGCCTTTGCCCACCGGCGTCGCGATGAACTGACCCGTGTCCTCGACGTTCATGCCGCGCGTGAGGCCCTCGGAGGCGTCCATGGACACGGCGCGCACCGAATTCTCCCCGAGATGCTGCGCCACCTCGAGCACCAGCTCCGAACCGTCCGGCCGTTTCACCTTCAGCGCGTTGTAGATGGGCGGTAGGTGCCCCGGGGGAAACTTGATGTCCACCACGGGTCCAATGACCTGGGATATCTTGCCTTGCTGCATGGTCGCCTGTGTCATGTCGTAAGCCTCATTCATTCCGGGCGAACCGCGCCCGCGACTGATCGGTTAGAGGGCCTCCGCGCCGCTGACGATCTCGATCACTTCGGTCGTGATGGCCGTCTGGCGGGCCCGGTTGTATGCCAACGTGAGCCGGTCGATCACGTCGCCGGCGTTGTTTGTCGCCGAATCCATCGCGGTCATGCGCGCCCCGTACTCGCTCGCCGCCGACTCGTTCAATATCCTGTGCATCTGAATTTCGAGATGGCGCGAGAGCAGCTCCGTCAGAACGCCATCCTGGGATGGTTCATACACGTAATCGACCATGGCCTCGCCCTCTTCCGGGGCCTGAAACGGCAGCAACTGTTCGAGCGTGAGATTCTGCGCGATAGCCGACTTAAACTCGTTGTACAGGCAGTAGACGGCGTCGGTCTCTTCCGTCAGAAAGGCGTCTACTTCCGGTCCGATGATGTCGTTCGCCACGCGTAAGAGGTCGCCGTCCAATACATGCGTGTGGATGGTCTTGAGCTCGAGCCGCCGCCGGCGGAGCGCCTCGACGCCCTTGCGACCCACCACGGTCAACTCGACCTCCGGACCCGCCAACTCCGAGTTCAGGACCCGCAGGGCCTCGTTGACAACGTTGGCGTTGAAGGCGCCGCACAGCCCGCGGTCCGATGTGATTACGATGAGCGACACCCTCTTCTGCTCCCGTTCGGCAAGCAAGGGGTGCGGATCGCCCATGGTGCGCGCCGCAACGCGGTTGACCAGGTCGCGAACATGGTACGCGTAGGGCCGCGCCGTCTCGATGGCCTCCTGGGCACGGCGCAGTTTCGCCGCCGCCACCATCTTCATGGCGCGCGTGATCTTCTGCGTGCTCTTGACGCTGGTAATGCGCCGTTTTATGTCGCGTAGGCTCGGCATGGCTTCGCTTCAGTTCACCCGGTTTCGGCGCTGAACTGCTTCGTGAAATCGTTCAGCATGCCGTCTACCTTTTCCTTGAGTTCATCGGTCATCTCGCCTTTCGACTGCAATTCGGCGAGAATCTCCGAGTGTTCCGTGTCCAGGAGCGCATAGAGTTCGCGCTCGTAGCGCGATATCTCATCCACGTCGATGCCGTCCAACTGGCCGGAAGTCGCCGCGTGGATGATGATGATCTGCTTCGCTACGGGAAGCGGCGAGTACTGGGGCTGCTTGAGAATCTCGACGAGCCGCGCGCCACGACTGAGCTGAGCTTGCGTCGATTTGTCGAGGTCGCTACCGAACTGCGCGAACGCCTCGAGCTCGCGGTACTGAGCGAGGCTGATGCGCAGCGTCCCGGCCACTTTCTTCATCGCCTTGACCTGCGCGTTGCCGCCCACGCGGGACACGCTGATGCCGGCGTTCACTGCCGGCCGCACGCCTGAGTAGAACAAGTCCGACTCGAGGTAGATCTGGCCGTCGGTAATTGAAATCACGTTCGTTGGGATGTACGCCGACACGTCGCCGGCCTGCGTTTCGATGACTGGCAAGGCCGTCAAGCTGCCGCCGCCATGTTCGTCGTTCATTTTCGCCGCCCGTTCGAGAAGCCGCGAGTGCAAGTAAAACACGTCGCCGGGGTAGGCTTCGCGGCCGGGTGGACGCCGCAACAGAAGCGAAAGCTGGCGGTATGCCGCGGCGTGCTTGGTCAAGTCGTCGTAGATGACCAGCGCGTGCTTCCCGTTGTCCCGGAAGTATTCGCCCATGGCGCAACCGGCGTACGGCGCGAGATATTGCATCGGCGCGGGCTCGGACGCTGACGCCGAAACGACGATGGTGTAGTCCATGGCGCCGTTCTCGCGCAGATCCTGCACAACGCGGGCCACCGTCGAACGTTTCTGGCCCACGGCAACATAGATGCAGATCACGTCCGCATCCTTCTGGTTAATAATCGTATCGATGGCGATAGCCGTCTTGCCGGTCTGGCGGTCGCCGATGATCAGCTCGCGCTGGCCGCGGCCGATGGGCACCATGGAGTCGATGGCCTTCAGGCCGGTCTGCACCGGCTGGTCCACCGACTGGCGGTCGATGACGCCGGGGGCGATCTTCTCGATGGGCTCGAAGCCGGATTCCTTGATGTCGCCCTTGCCGTCGATGGGGCGGCCCAGCGAGTCGACGACGCGGCCGAGCAGCGCCTCGCCCACCGGCACCTCGAGGATGCGCCCGGTGGTCTTCACCGTGTCGCCTTCCGAGATGTGGGTGTAGTCACCCAGGATCACGGCGCCCACCGAGTCCTGCTCCAGGTTCAGCGCCAGGCCGAACGTGTCGCCGGGGAACTCGAGCATCTCACCGTACTTGGCATCCGTGAGGCCGTAGATACGGGTGATGCCGTCGTTCAGGCCGATGACCGTGCCGACGTCGCGCGCCTCGGCGGCGGACTCGAAGTTCTGTATGCGCTCTTTAATCAGTTCACTGATTTCAGAAGCCTTGAGTGCCATGTCTCGTTCCTCTTAGCTGCCCAGCACGCCCGCGAGCTTCGTGAGCCGCGAACGTATCGAGCCATCAATGACAAAGTCGCCGGCGCGTATGACGGCACCGCCGATGAGTTCTTCATCCACCGCCGTGGAGAGGATCACCTCCCGGCCCAGTTTCTGCTCGAGCGCCTCGCGTATCCGCGCCGACAGCTCGTCGGTGAGCGGCGAGGCCGCGGTCACGGTCACCTCCACCGTGTTGTCGAATTGCGCCTTGAGCTCCTCGAAGTGCTCGGCTATCTCCGGCAGCACCTCGACCCGATCGTAGTCCACCAGCAGGCGCAGGAAGTTCGTGCCCTTGCTGTTACCGCCGTCCAGCACTGCCGCCTCCGGCGCTTCGGCAAACAGGCCGGTCAGGAACTCGACCCTGCGCTCGTCGGAGTAACGCGGATCGTGCATCACTTCCTCCACCCTCTCGTCCGCGGCCACGATGGCGGCCACGCCGAGCGCGTCGGACCAGTCTGCGAGCGTGCCGTCCTGGCGGGCCAGCTCGAACAATGCGTCGGCGTAGGGTCTTGCGAGCGTGTGCTTGTCCGCCATCGTCTGCCGCCTAGAGCTGGGAGGCCAGCTTGTTCAGGATGTCCTCGTGGCGTGCGCTGTCGATCTCGCGCTGCAGGATCTTCTCGGCGCTCGCCACGGCAATGGCCGAGACCTGGCCGCGGAGTTCCTCCCGCGCCTTGTGGGTCTCCTGCTGGATCTCGGCACGCGCCGCGGCGAGCTGGCGTTCGCGCTCGCGTTCGCCTTCTTCCTTGCCTTCTGCGATGAGCTGGTTGGCTCGTGCGTTCGCCTGATCCACGATCTCCTGGGCCCGCTCACGGGCCTCACGCACGAGCTCGTCGACCTTCGCTTCGGCCGTCTCGAGACTCTGCTGACCGCGCTCGGCGGCCGCGAGGCCGTCTGCGATGGTCTTCTGGCGCTCCTCGATGGCGTTCATGAGGTGCGGCCAGATGAACTTCATGCAGAACCACACGAAGAACGCGAACGCGATGGACTGGCCGATCAGTGTCAGGTTGATATTCACCTGCGGTCCTCCTCAAGCTTTCCTGCGTACCCCGGCTGGGAGCCGGTCATCATCCGGACCCCGGCCCGGCGACGGCCGGATGCTCAGCCGAGCGTCGCCTGCAGCTGGCCGACGAACGGGTTCGCGAAGGCGAACAGGAGGGCGACACCCACGCCGATCATGGCGACGGCGTCGAGCAGGGCGACGACCAGGAACATCTTGGTCTGCAGCATCGGCGCCAGTTCCGGCTGGCGGGCCGAGCTCTCGAGGAAGCGGCCGCCCAGCAGGCCCATGCCGATGGCGACGCCGATGGCGCCGAAGCCGATCATGATTGCAACCGCAATCGCCGTCATGCCAATTACAAAGTCCATCAGTTTCTCCGTCTCAGGATCAGGTCAGTTAAAGGGAATCAGTGGTGCTCTTGAGCAAGGCTCAGGTAAACGATCGTGAGCATCATGAAGATGAAGGCCTGCAGGATGATCACGAGGATGTGGAACACGGCCCAGGCGAAGTGCAGCGGCAGCTGCCACAGCCCGACCAGTGCGATGAGGATGAAGATCAGCTCGCCGGCGTACAGGTTGCCGAAGAGTCGCAGAGAGAGCGAGAGCGGCTTTGCCAGCAGCGAGACGCCCTCCAGGATGAAGTTGAAGGCGATCACGAACGGCGCGCCGATGAGGCCGATGCCCTTCGAGGGCGGCTTGATCGGGTGCAGCGTGAGCTCGCCGATGAAACCGCCGAAGCCCTTCATCTTGATGCTGTAGAAGATGATCAGCGCGAACACCGACAGCGACATGCCGAAGGTCACGTTGACGTCGGTGGTGGGCACCACCTTCAGATACGGGATGCCGATCATCTCCGCCGAGTACGGCAGCCAGTCCACCGGCACCAGGTCCATCAGGTTCATCAGGAACACCCAGATGAACACGGTCAGCGCCAGCGGCGCGATGAGGTCGTTCTTGCCGTGGAAGGCGTCCTTCACCGAGCCGTCGACGAACTCGACGATGAGTTCTATGAACGCCTGCAGCTTGCCCGGCACGCCGCTGGTTGCCCCGCCGGCCACCTTGCGGAACAGCCAGATGAAACCGAGACCGAGGATGACGGCGACCGCGATGGAGTCGACGTTGATGGCCATGAAGGTGCCGCCGCACTTGTTCCAGACCCACTCGCCGTCCACCCGGCACACCTGGAGGTTCTGCAGGTGATGCGAGATGTATTCACTCGCGGTTCTGTCCGCCGGGGAGGTGCCTTCGCCTGCCATGCCGCTCTCTATCCGTCAGAATGTGTCTTTCGCGCGCCGCCCTCGAGGACGGGCGCAATCAGAATCACCAGTTGTGCCAGTATGAATCCGGCGAGTACCGCGACAAAGGAGAGCGGCCTCACCACCGCAAAGACCACGCCGAACAGGAGCACGGTCAGTGCGAACTTGCCAATCTCGCCGAGCCAGGCGCCGCGCATGAGCCCCTCGAGATCCGCTTTCAGGATCCGCGCGGCCAGGAACGCATTCGGCAGAATGCAGATCAGGCCGCCGATCAGCAGCGAATAGCCCGGGACCATCCCGTAGCCGAGCCAGACCGCGGCGGTCAGGAACAGCGTCAGCCCTGTCTGCGTCAGCAGGATTTTTACGACCAGCTGCCTGGGATCATCCCTCACTCGGAGCAGCCTTCAACCCTGTGATGACGACAATAAAAACGCCACTAACCCCGGGGTACGTGGCGTGGACAGGTCTTTGGAAACGATCCTGTGCAAACCTGAGCATTATAGAGAGGGTCCTGCTGCTGCGCAACATGGCGCGGACTCGTCTCCGGGCCGCTCGTCGGGCCGTCCCGCCCATCCCGGCGCCGGGCGCGGCGGTCTGCGAACTGGCGCACAGAACCCCCGCGCCGCGGCCGTATGATTCATGTTCGAGGAAGATTCTGCGGTGCCGACCGACCGGCCGCAACGACCCCGGAGGTAATGAATGACGGACACTGCACACGCGCCCACCATCACGGCGGCCGACCTGGACGCGGCGGTGGCCCGGCGCGAATTCGTGGTGCAGTTCCAGCCCAAGGTGGAGCGCGCGGAGGAGAGCGGCGAGTGGCGCACCACCGAGGCCGAGGCGCTGATCCGCTGGCGCCACCCGGAGCACGGCCTGCTCGGACCCGGCGTGTTCCTGCCGGCGGCCGAGCGCCTCGGGCGCATCGGCGAGCTGGACGAGCTGGTGCTGCGGAGCATGCTCAGGAACCTCTGCAAGTGGCGCGAGCGGGGCCTCGCGCTGAAGGGCTGCATCAATCTGGCGCCGGCGGAACTCACCGACGCGGCACTGCCCTGGCGCTACGCCCAGATCGTCGAGCAGTACGGACTCGCCTGTGCCGACATCACGCTGGAGATCGCCGAAGCCGATGTCATCGAACCGGGTTTCGCCGGCCGGCGGGTCGTCTCCGCGCTGCGCCGGCAGGGCTTCCGCATCTCCCTGGACGACTTCGGCGCCGCGGCCTCCTCCCTGAAGGCCTTCGGCTCGCTGGAGTTCGACGAGATCAAGATCGACGCCAGCATGCTGGCCCACGCCCGCGCCAACGAGATGTCGCGCAAAGCACTGGCCGCCATCACGGGGCTGGCTCACAGCTCCGGCATCACGGTGTGCGCCGAGGGCGTGGAGGATGAGGAGACGCTCGCGTTCCTGCGCGAGATCCGCTGCGACAAGATGCAGGGTTTCCTGATCTCGGCGGCGGTGATGCCGGAGATCATCCGCAGCTGCTACCCGGCGGTGGCGGCCTCCGCCGCCTGAGGCCCGGCGGCGGGACTCAGCGGATGTGCTCGAGGATGCCCTCGAGCTCGTCGAGGCTGTTGTAGCGGATCACCAGCCGGCCCTTGCCGCCGGCGCCGTGCTCCAGCTCCACCCGGGCGCCCAGCCGCTCCGCCACCTCGGACTCCAGCCGGCGGACGTCGGGGTCCAACGTCTTCGCCGGCCTGCCGGCCGCCGGTTTCTTCCGGGGCGCCACCAGCTTCTGCACCAGCTGCTCCGTGGCCCGCACGGACAGCTGACCCTTCACCACCCGGCGCGCCGCCTCCAGCTGGGCGGCCGGGTCGGTCAGCGCCAGCAGCGCGCGGGCATGGCCCATCTCCAGCTTGCGGGCCTCCACCAGCTTCTTCACCTCCTCGCCGAGCTCCAGCAGCCGCAGGAGGTTGCTGACCGCGGCCCGGGAGCGCCCCACGGCCCCGGCCGCCTGCTGGTGGGTCATGTCGAACTCGGCGATGAGCCGGGACAGTGCCTGCGCCTCTTCCAGCGGGTTGAGGTCCTCGCGCTGGATGTTCTCGATGAGCGCCATGGCCACGGCGGCCTCGTCCGGGATCTGCCGGACCACCGCCGGGATGGTGTCCAGGCCGGCGATCTGGGCGGCGCGCCAGCGGCGCTCGCCGGCGACGATCTCGTAGCGGGTCTCGCTCCCGCTGCCACCGGTCGGACCCCCGGTCGAGTCGAGCGGCCGCACGACGATGGGCTGCACCACGCCCTGGGCACGGATGGAATCGGCCAGGTCCTCCAGCGACTCCTGGCGCATGTCCGTGCGGGGCTGATAGCGGCCCCGCTGCAGGAGATCCACCGGGATCTCGCGCAGCGCGTCCGACTCGGCCGCCAGGCCATCGCCGCCGGTCTGCTGCGCGCGCGCCGACGACTGGGACAGCAGCGCGTCCAGTCCTCGTCCCAGCCTCTTCTTCTTGGTCACCATGTGAGGGTCTCGCGGATTCTCTGGTGTCGCCCGCCGCGGCCGCGGCGCCGCCCTCGCGCCCGCCGGGCGGGGGAGCGGAATTGTAGCAGGTTACCCCGCGGTCGCCGTGGCGTCAGGAGGCCGTGCGCACCCGGGGCACCGGCTCGCCTTCCCGGCGCAGTATCTCGCCGGCCAGGGCCAGGTAGGCCAGGGCGCCGCGGGAGTACTTGTCGTGGTACAGCACTGGCAGGCCGTAGCTCGGCGCCTCGGCCAGGCGCACGTTGCGGGGGATGACAGTGCGATAGACCTTGTCGCCGAAATGCTCGATGAGCTGGGCCGAGACCTCGTTGGCCAGGTTGTTGCGCGGGTCGAACATCGTGCGCAACAGCCCGTGCACCTCCAGCCTCGAATTCACGCTGTCGCGGATCTGCTCCACCGTATTCAGCAGCGCGCTCAGCCCCTCCAGCGCGTAGTACTCGCACTGCATGGGGATCAGCACCCCGTCGGCGGCGGTGAGCGCATTGATGGTGAGCATGTTGATCGACGGCGGGCAGTCGATCAGCACGAAGTCGTAGACCCCCGCCACCGGCTCCAGCGCCTTGGCCAGCTTCATCTCCCGGCCGATCTCCTGCAGCAGCTGCACCTCGGCCAGGGTCAGGTCCTCGTTGCCCGGCAGCAGCGCGAAGTTGCCGGTGGGCACCGAGACGATGGTGTCGGCCGCGCTCGCCTCGCCCAGCAGCACGTCGCAGGTGCTGGCGTCCAGCTCCATCTTGTTGATGCCGCAGCCCATCGTGGCGTTGCCCTGGGGATCCATGTCCACCAGCAGCACGCGGCGGTGGGTGGCCGCCAGCGAGGCGGCGAGATTCACCGCCGTGGTCGTCTTGCCGACACCGCCCTTCTGGTTCGCTACCGCGATGATTCTCGTCATGCCGCCTTCTCTGTTCTTCTCAGGCTGACCACGTGCCGGGTCTTGGCGAGACCGGGAACGGTGACCGGCTCCGCCGCTGCCTCCCAGCCCGGCGGCAGCGCGCCCAGTTCGCCGTCGGGCGAGAGGCCTTTCTGCGCCAGGAGCTTGCCGTGTCCGGTGATGAGGTGGGCGCTCGACTCGACGAACCGTGGCAGCGGCGCGAACGCTCTGCAGACGACGGTATCAAAGCCCGCCTCCGGCGCATAGTCTTCCACCCGGGCGTGCACCACCGCCACGTTGTCGAGGCCCAGCTCGGCCACGGCCTGGCGCACGAAACGCAGCTTCTTGCTGCTGGCGTCCACCAGCGTGAACCGCCGCCCGGGCTCCGTAATCGCCAGCACCAGCCCGGGCAGCCCGGCGCCGGTGCCCACGTCGGCGATGCGCCGGCCCTCCAGCCAGGGCCGGATGCTGAGGGCGTCCAGCACGTGCTCGGTCACCATGTCGGCGGGCCGGCGCACGGCGGTCAGGTTATAGGCCCGGGACCATTTCGCCAGCAGCAGGATCAGCCGGGCGAGCCGCGCCGCGGCACCCGCGGACAGGTCCTGGCCGAGGGTGGCGGCGCCCCGGTCTATGGCGGCCTCCAGATCCGCTGCCTGCGGTGTCTTCGCCGCTGTCGTCGCCGGTTTACTCGCCGGTGTCTTGGCCGATTCGTCCGCCATCGTCCTGCCGTGCCGTCGGGGGCGGGGATTATAGCGGCTGGCGCCCGCCGCGGGGCGGGCGCCGGGCGGCGTCCGGAGGGGCGTTCTGGGACGCAGATCACGCCGCGAAACCGCACGATCCCTACACTTTCATCTTCGAATTATGTGAAACCGCGGCAGTGCGCCTTGAGCAAGAATCCGGAGCCCAGTCTCAAACCGGCCCGTCGTGTCCTCGTGGTCGAGGACAACGAGCACACCGCCTATATGCTCGAGTTCCTGCTGCACCGCTCGGGCTACGAGGTGATGGTGGCGCCGAACGGCCGCGACGCCCAGGAGATCATGCGCAACGTGCCGCCGGTGGACGTGATCGTGCTGGACCTGATGCTGCCCTACGTCTCCGGTTACCAGATCATCCTGGACGCCCGCGAGGACCCCGAGTGGCGCGACGTACCCATCCTGGTGCTGTCGGGCAAGGTGCTGGAGATGGACGTGACCCGGGCACTGGACCAGGGCGCGGACGACTACGTCACCAAACCGTTCCGGCCCCAGGAGTTGCTGGCCCGCATCCGGCGGCTGATCGCCACCCACGAGAGGCTGAGCGCATGAGCCGGCGTGTGCCATGGCTGCTCCTGGCCGTCCTGCTGCTCGCCGTCGTACCGGCGGGGCAGGGCGTCACCGGTGAACTCGACGGCGCCATCGAGCGCAAGGACTGGCCGGCGGCGCTCGCGCTGCTCGGCGAGGAGCTGTCTGAGCGGCCGGACGACCCGGTGCTCAGGTTCCGCCGCGCCCAGGTGCTCGGCTGGTCCGGAAACCCGCAGGCCGCGCTGGCCGCCTACGATGGGTTGCTGGCCGACTACCCGGACAACGTCGACTACGTCTACGGCCGTGCCCTGGCGCTGCGGCAGCTCGGGCGCGAGGCCGAAGCGTTGCAGGCGGCCCGGCGGGCCGCCCGGCTCGCGCCGGACTACGAGGGCGTGCGGCGGCTCGAACTGCGCCTCGCGCGGGGCCGGTTGCCCGGGGCGGAGGTGGAGGCCCTCGCCGCGGAGGCGTCCGACCGCTTCCCCCGGGCCGAGTGGTGGCGCACCGAAGCGCGCGAGGACGGCGGGGGCGGCCCGCGGCAGACCCGCTACTTCCTGACCGCCGGCGCGGGCTACGAGAGTCTCACCAACGGCCTGCCCGGCTGGCAGCAGCAGTTTCTGCGCCTCGACCGGGAGGACGCCGGGGGGTTCGGCTACCACGCCGGCGTGTCCCGCTACGAGCGCTACGACCGGTCGGACAGCGAACTCGGCCTGGGCGGGCGCTGGCAGGCGGGCGACGACTGGTCCCTGGAACTCGCCCTGGTCCTGGCGGGCGACGCCGACTTCCTGCCGGAAACCGGCTTATCCGGGCGCGTCCGCCGGCAGCTGGGCGACGGCTGGAACGTGGCCGCCGGCCTTCGCCAGCGCCGCTACGCGGAGACCACCGTGACCACCTGGTCCGGGGAAGCGGAGCATTACTTCGGCGACTACCGGGCCGCCTACACGCTGAACGCCTCCCGCCTGCACGGCGCGGCCACCTCGCTCTCCCACGTCGTGTCCCTTGGCTGGTATCCCCGCGCAGGGCTTTCGCTCGGGCTGGTGGCAGCCACCGGCGAGGAAGCGGAGGTCATCGCGCCTGGGCAGATCCTGGAGACCGACATCGACAGCTTCACCCTGACCGGACGTCACGCTCTGACACCCAGGGTCACGCTCGACTGGTGGCTCGGCACCCACCGACAGGGGGACATCTACCGGAGGCGCTATGCTGGCGTGGCTGTTCGATACGGCCTATGAGACCCAGGTCACGGCCGCTCTCTGGTCCACGCTCGCGGCCGGCGTGGCGACGGTGGTGCTGTTCGTCTATACCCTGGCCCTGCGCTTCGCGACCGTGATCGGCGACCGGCGGCGCCGGCATCTGGTGGCCCGCTGGCGCGGCATCTTCGCCACGGCGGTGCTCTCGCGAAGGGACGCCGAGGGCGAGTTGCTGCCGCGGATACGCCGCCATCAGCACACGGACCTCCTCGAGGAATGGAACCGGGCCCGGGACACCGTGGAGGGCAGCGCGGCGGACAACCTGATCATCCTGGCCGACCGGCTGGGCTTCGCCCGCATCGCCCGGGGGCTTCTGCGCAGCCGCCGGCTCAGCGCCCGGCTGCTGGGCGTGCAGACCCTGGGCCATCTGCGTGATACGGACAGCTGGGAGGCGATCGCGGCGCTGGTGGCGAGCCCCAACACGGCGCTGTCGGTCACCGCAGCAGTCGCGCTCGCCGAGATCGATCCGGCCCGGGCCATCGAGAAGCTGGTGCCGCTGATCACCGAGCGCCGCGACTGGCCGCGCACCCGGGTGTCGCGGATACTGCGCAAGGCCGGCAGTGCACTGGTCAGCGAGCCGCTGTACCGGGCGATACGCTCCGGCGACGACGACGAGAAAATCTACCTGCTGCAGTTTGCGCCGCTGGCCGAGGCCGAGATCGTGGACGCGCTGTGCGAAGAGCTCATCCGCACCACGCATCATCCCGGCGTACTGACCGCCGCGCTGAAACAGGTGAGCGGCCACGCCGGCGTGCCCCGGCTGGCAAGCCTGGCCCGCCACAAGGCCTGGTACGTGAGGATGCAGGTGGCCAAGGTGCTGGGCCGCATCGGCCAGATGGAGCACGTCTCGCTGCTGGCCTCGCTGCTGGACGACCCGGAATGGTGGGTGCGCTACCGGGCGGCCCAGTCCATGGTGCGGCTGCCGTTCCTGGGGCCGAATGCGCTGCGTGACCTGCGCGAGCGCCAGCAGGACCGCTATGCCCGCGACATGCTGGAGCAGGCCATGGCGGAGGCGGGACTGGCATGACACTGGCCGACTTCGTCCTCGGCGCCCAGTGGGTCTTCCTGGCCTATTTCGTGGGCATCAACCTGGGCTACCTGTCCCAGAACGTGATCGCGACCATGGGCATCCGCCGCTACCTGCAGACGGCGGAGCAGTTCGAGGCCGAGGGCGTGTTCTCGGCACTCGACATTCCCATCAGCGTGGTGGTGCCCGCCTATAACGAGTCGGCCTCCATCATCAGTTCCGTGAAGGCGCTGCTGCAGTTGGAATACCCGGACTTCGAGCTGGTGGTGGTAAACGACGGCTCCACGGACGACACGCTGGAGAAGCTGATCGAAGCCTTCAACATGCAGCGCTTTCCGGAGGCCTACCGGGCCCGCGTGGCGTGTAAACCGGTGAAGGGAATCTACCGTTCGGCGCGCTACAGGAACCTGCGCATCATCGACAAGGAGAACGGCGGCAGCAAGGCCGACGCCATCAACGCCGGCGTGAACGCCTGTCGTTATCCGCTGGTATGCGTGGTCGACGCCGACTCCATCCTGCAGACCGACAGCCTGCGCCGGGTGGTGCGGCCGTTCCTCGAGGATTCCCGTACGGTGGCCGTGGGCGGCACCGTGCGGATCGCCAACGGCTGCACCGTGCGCCAGGGCTTCCTCGAGAAGGTGGGTCTGCCGCGCAACCCGCTGGCGCTGGTGCAGGTGGTTGAGTACCTGCGCGCCTTCCTGTTCGGCCGCATGGGCTGGTCGCCGCTGAACGCGCTGCTGATCGTCTCGGGCGCCTTCGGCGTCTTCCACAAGGAGACCCTGGTGGAGATTGGCGGCTTCGACCCCCGCGCCGTCGGCGAGGACATGGAGGTGATCGTACGGCTGCACCGGCTGATGAAGGCGAAGCGCCGCCCCTACCGGATCACATTCATCCCCGACCCGGTCTGCTGGACCGACGCACCGGAGACGCTGAAGGACCTGAGGAGCCAGCGGGTGCGCTGGCAGCACGGGCTGGGACAATGCCTGTTTCTGAACCGCTCGCTGATCTTCAACCCCCGCGGCGGCGCGGTATCCTGGCTAGCGATCCCGTTCTACCTCGTCTTCGAACTGTTCGGACCGATCATCGAGGTCACGGGCTACGTCTTCATCATCGTGAGCGCGCTCATGGGCTGGCTGGCCTGGCCGGAGGCCGCCATCTTCCTGGCCCTGGCGATCGGGCTGGGCATACTGCTGTCGACCAGCGCGATCATGCTCGAGGAACTGTCCTTCCACATGTACCCGCGCACCCGGGACCTGCTGCTGCTCTACGCCGTCGCCATACTGGAGAACTTCGGCTACCGCCAGCTGAACGCCCTCTGGCGGCTGCAGGGCCTGTTCCGCTGGTGGCGCGGCGGGCAGCACAAGTGGGAGCCGATCACGCGCAGCACCAGCCTGGCGGACCACTGATGCAGGAGGGCCCTCCGCCCCGACTGCTCCACTCTCCCTTCTTTCCTGGCCGCCCTGCGGGGGCATCCGTCTTGCTCCCGACAAAAGGTCGCGGCGACGGA
>CAYRZI010000074.1:0-13612 GCA_964428605.1 uncultured Woeseiaceae bacterium | reverse complement strand
AAATCTCCTAAGTTGAGGCGAGATGTTGGCCGGCATGGATGCCGGCCTTTTTTTATTTCGCCACGATCACAGGAGACCCAGCATACTTGGTACCCACGAGCGCAATCTGCGCCCCTACTGTCGGCATCATCCCGCTAGACATTAGGGGCGTATAGTCGAACGCGACTCCACCAACAACTATCCGACCAAGTCTTGCGTCTACCGCACCAACGGTCCCTTGAACGAATACATCGGCGCTCGGTGAGGGAGCAGCGTCCGAGAGTTTCACGAGACTAGTGGCTACCGAAACTCCATTAAGTGTCTGACCGCCGAAGACAGCAACTAAGTCACCCTGACCCAGCGTGCCCAAATGGGAAGATGCGATTGTCACCTGCCCGCCGAGTACGTTGACAATTGAGCGGCCATAATCGACCGAAGCGACAGGCGCGACCGCGAGTAACCCAGACTGAAGCCCAATTGCATACGCACCACCCGCACCAACCTTACTTGTTAAGTCTGCATACCGCGCACTAAAGCCATCGAGTGAAACAAACAAAACGTCGCTGCCGTTGATGCTCTGAACATCACTGCCATTGATGCTCAGCGCATCGCTGCCATTGATGCTGAGCACATCGCTGCCGTTGATGCTGAGGGCATCACTGCCGTTGATGCTCAGCGCATCGCTGCCATTGATGCTCAGGACATCGCTGCCGTTGATGCTGAGCACATCGCTGCCGTTGATGCTGAGGGCATCACTGCCGTTGATGCTCAGCGCATCGCTGCCATTGATGCTGAGGGCATCACTACCGTTGATGCTCAGGACATCGCTGCCGTTGATGCTGAGGGCATCGCTGCCATTGATGCTCAGCGCATCGCTGCCATTGATGCTGAGCACATCGCTGCCGTTGATGCTGAGGGCATCACTGCCGTTGATGCTCAGCGCATCGCTGCCATTGATGCTGAGGGCATCACTACCGTTGATGCTCAGGACATCGCTGCCATTGATGCTCAGGACATCGCTGCCGTTGATGCTGAGGGCATCACTACCGTTGATGCTCAGCACATCGCTGCCGTTGATGCTGAGGGCATCACTACCGTTGATACTCAGCACATCGCTGCCATTGATACTCAGGGCATCACTGCCATTGATGCTGCGAACATCACTACCATTGATGCTCTGCAACGAGCTTTCGATTACGCCAGCGCTGGTAAACGCAGGTGCCACCGACAAGAAGATCGCGCCAACCCACAGCGATGGCCTCGTAACTGGTCTAGTAAGTTCGCTCATGTGAGAGTTCCTCCAATACCTCTCGAAATATTTCTCGTTTTTTTGGGATTTGCTCCCTATCGCTCGCGGGCAACTGCTCGCTCAACAATCTCGTGCCGCGGCGACCGTTCTTATCTCGCTTAATCGGACGTGTCGTCCGAGCCCCCTTTTTCCTGCCTGCTTAGCAGCGTCTTCAAAGCCTTGGGCTCATCTTCTTCATCTACTACGTAGTGATAGATACCGATTCCAGTCTGGACCGCCTCTTCACCCGCTTCCCTGTTCGGCGTTTTCTGTTGCGCGATCCAGTTATCGATGTCTTCCAATACTGCCTGGCCACGCTCCCGGACATATGCATCCAGCCCATCCAAGTCCATCCGCCTCATACCGTTATCGGCAACCACCGTTCTCTCGAAACGCCCTTTGCCTGGGCCTGACTTCAGCATGTTGAATTCAAGCGTCTGAATGAAATTTCGAATCTGTATTCCGAACCGCTCTAGAAAGTCAGGAGCCAGAGAATCTGGTACGTATTCGCGCCTTACCACTTTGTACCAACCGGCATCCGTCTGGATGACAATCCCCACACGCAGCAACTCTTCCAACATCGCTCTGGGCGTCATGTCACCGCTGTACGTCTGCACAAGCGTCGTGAAGGACTCCCCCGTCGGGCTGTCATAGGGAAGTTCCAGCGGGACACCGTAGGGCCCTGTGTAGTCTGGATCTGTGTGCCAACCCAACAGCACGCGACCGATGCGGCTTAAATTGCTATGCCCTCCTGTAAAGTCCTCCTCGTCAATCTCCGCTAAGCGCTGAACGTCCTTTCTTGTTAGCCCTGTCACGATCGCGATGCGCGCTTTAGACATCCTCCGCCCAGGGACCTGGAATTCCTCAGCTGCAATCGAGACGTAAACCCGCTTTACTACCTCTGAAAACTCGGCAAACGACACGCCGTGTCGCAGCAGAATTCGAACGAGGGGTCGCATGAGTCTTGCGTAGGCTGCGAGCAACCCCTGTTTTACAGAATCGTTCATATCTAAACATAATCCCCATAAATTGGGAATTTATGCCGGCAAAGGCCATCAGTCAACCGATTATGACCAATAAATTCGTAAGGTTATGGTGAATTCCGTTAGGCGAGCGCAAGATGGGACGACTGCCGGCCGGAGCCAGTCGCACTTAATGGAGCCGGCAAACTGGCGCGCAGCCCCGCCTACAGGGAACTTATGGAGGCGCTCGATTCAAGAGAAAGGCTGTAATTACATATTATTACAACCGAATTTTAAATTCTATTATTAGATTTGACCGGGACGGACCCCAGCATCGAGCCATAACTGGCAAATTCTCTGAAAATGTTGGAGTCGGGGCGGTGGAAAAGTCGAGGCATCTCAAATGCCCCTATACCGATAAGCCGCCCTGATCATGCCCAAAGTCACCCTGTTTGCGCGATTCCTTGACTCCAAGTACAGCATCGACTGAGGGTGAGCAACTCCATGGCTAAATCAACCTTAACCATTTCCGGATATCACTAGAACACGCAGATCGTCGAACGCGCAGACGGGGCATCTCCGTGCCTGTACTACCCATCATCCCCCCAATCTCGCGACGAACTAGTAGTGCCAGACACGTCGTCCTCAAAATAATACAGACCAATTCCAACGGCTTTTCCGAACTCGGAATCAACCTCCGGATGGAAAGACTCATAGGTTGAAAAGAACTCTTGCATCGCGCCGGCAAACTCCTCAAGCCGACCTTTCGCCATATTTCGCAATCGCCTTAGATCGGCATCGCTCATTGGCTTGGTGGTGACGGTCCTCTCTACACGGACTTGGTCTTGGCTGCTTGGGTCAGTGTTATACAAAATTGTCTCAGCAAGACGTCGAAGGGATAGCTCAAGAGCCACTGCCAATCGATCATCCAGGTCTGCGGGCGTGAAGACCGACTTTAGAGCACGCAATCTTCCATCCGCTAGCTCCTCTACCGCGCCGACTCTAGTCAATTCGGTCCGCATCGCTCCTGGCGGGATATCCCCGCCAAAACGTTTCACAAGATCCATAAAGGAACCGCTTTCACCCCCAAACTCCAGCACGCGTGGACGGCCTTTGCTGTCGACAAAATCGGAATGGCTATACCAATTAGCGAGCACTGCGCCCGGCGCTACTTCACGCTTTACCTCGAACGTCTCGCCAGCAGCCTCTCGGTCCCGCAATCGCTTCACTTCCTTACGTGTGAGACCCGTCATCACAGCGACTCTGGACGTATTGGTCGGGCGCCCCCGTAAACCATAGTCTGCCGCAGCAACGTTTACGAACGCTGCTTTGGCTATCTCAGCAAATTCCCGATAACCAAGGCCGCTCCTCAGCATGGCTCGGGCAATAGGTCGAAACGCCCTAAAAAGTGCCTCGAGAATCTTCTTTTGTGTGGCGCTCGGCATCGCGCTGCAATATAGGAGCGCTCTCGTTCATGCGTCAACAAAATAGGAGAGATGGGAACAATCGCCCAAAGCAAAGAAAGAAAAAGGGGATCCAGCAAAAAACCAATTCCTGCGCTAATCAGTACACAGTCACATTGTTCAATAATTCTGTAAACCGCTCCTCATCAATCACCTCAACCCCGAGGGACTGAGCCTTTTCGAGCTTGCTACCAGCGTTCTCGCCTACCACCACGAAGTCGGTCTTTTTCGAAACGCTGCCGGTTACTTTGCCTCCGGCTGCACGAACCCGGTCCTTCGCCTCGTCGCGGGTCATGGATTGCAGGGTGCCGGTCAGAACCACAGTCTTGCCGGCAAACGGGCCGCTGTCCGCGATGGCGCCTACGGCCTCGGTCTTCGGCCAGCTGACGCCGAGGTCCTGCAGGGCGCGGATCACCTCCCGGTTACGGTCTTCGCCAAAGAACGCGTGGATGTGCGCCGCGACGACGGGGCCCACGTCCGGCACGGCTTCCAGCGCTTCCTGGTCGGCGTCCATCAGCGCATCGAGGTCGCCGAAGTATCGGGCAAGATTGGCGGCGGTCGACTCGCCAACCTCGCGGATGCCGAGCGCATAGAGGAAACGATCCAGCGTGGTTTCCTTGCTCCTCCCGAGGGCCGCGATCAGGTTCTCGGCGGATTTCTCGCCCATGCGCTCGAGCGAGGCCAGATCTTCGGCGCTGAGGCGATAGAGGTCGTCGGGAGACTCCACCTTGTCCGCCTCCACGAGCTGCTCGATGATCTTCTCGCCGAGCCCGTCGATGTCCATGGCACGCCTCGAGGCGAAGTGACGTAGCGCCTCCTTGCGCTGGGCGGCACAGATCAGGCCGCCCGAACATCGTGCGACGGCCTCGCCTTCCGGTCGCTCCACCGCCGAGCCGCACACCGGGCAGTGCTCGGGCAGGCCGACCTTGCGCGCGTTCTTCGGACGACGCTCCTTCACCACCGACACGATCTCGGGGATAACGTCCCCTGCCCTGCGCACGATCACCGTATCGCCGATGCGGACGTCTTTGCGGGCGATTTCGTCCATGTTGTGCAGGGTGACGTTGCTGACCGTCACACCGCCCACGAACACCGGCTCGAGCCGGGCGACGGGCGTGACTGCGCCGGTGCGCCCCACCTGGAACTCCACGTCGCGCACGACGGTGAGCTCTTCCTGGGCCGCGAATTTGTGCGCGATGGCCCACCTCGGCGCCCGGGAGACGTAGCCGAGTTCACGCTGTAGATCGAGTCTGTCCACCTTGTAGACGACACCATCGATCTCGTAGGGGAGCGAGTCCCTTTTCTCGGCGATTTGCCGATAATAACGAAGGCAGCCCTCGACCCCGTGCACGGTGGCGGTCTCCGGACAGGTGCGGTGCCCCCAGTCGCGCAGCCGCTCCAGAATGCCGCTCTGGCGCTCGGGCAGCTCACCGGCCGAGTATTCGCCGATGCCGTAGACGAAAATCTCGAGGGGACGCCTGGCGGTAATTCGGGGGTCGAGCTGGCGCAGACTGCCGGAGGCCGCATTGCGCGGGTTGACGAAGGTCTTCTCACCCTCCTCCGCCGCTCTCAGATTGAACGCCTCGAAGCCCGCCTTCGGCATGAATACCTCCCCCCGTATCTCGATGACGCCGGGATAGCCCGAACCACGGAGCCGCAACGGGACGCTGCGGATGGTACGCACGTTGTGAGTGATGTCCTCACCGGTGGTCCCGTCACCCCGTGTAGCGGCCTGCACCAGGCGCCCGTCCTCGTAGTGCATGCTGACCGCGACGCCGTCCATCTTCGGCTCGGCGTGATAGACGAGCTCCTCGCCTTGCTCTTCGTCGAGCTCCAGGCGGTTGATCACGCGGCGGTGGAAGTCGCGCAGCTCCTCCTCGGCGAACGCGTTGGCAAGGGACAGCATGGGGACGCCATGGCGCACCTCGCCGAATTCGCTGACCGGGGTGGTGCCCACGCGCTGCGTGGGCGAATCGGGATCCTGGAGCTCGGGATACTCGTGCTCGAGGGCTTCGAGCTCGCGCATCAGCCGGTCGTACTCGGCATCCGGGATGGATGGCTCGTTGAGTACGTAGTAGCGGTAGTTATGCTGACGGATCTCCTCGCGGAGTTCCTCGGCGCGCTTTCGCTGCTCCGCGGGAACGCTCACGGAGCGCTCTCAGCCGACGGCCAGGCCGTGCTGGTACTGGATGATCTCCTCGCGCATGAAACGCTCGCGCTGGATGCTCATGGTGCTGCCGGCCTCGTCGAGGAGTTCACCGTTCAGCGAATCCGCCAGTGCACGGGCCGTCTCCATCATCTCGTCGAAGGCCTCGGCGCCGTCTTTCGGACCCGGCAGGACCATGAACATGCTCACGCCGGGCAGCTCCTGCTCGCGGATGTTGGCCAGGTCGAAACTGCCCGGCTCCACCAGGCTCGCCACGCTGAAGACGATGCTCTCGTCGTCGGTGCCTTCCACCCGGTGAAAGATCCCGAACTTGCCGTGACGCAGGCCGAGGCCGCGCAGGGCGAGTACCACCTGCTCGCCGCTGAAGTTCTCGTCGCCGCGGGCCACCAGCCGGAGCGTGACGATTTTCTGCTCGATCTGAGGCTGCTCCGCCGTCTCGGCCTGCTCGTCTGCGTAACCGACGAAGTCGCGGGTCTCGCCCACGGGCCCCTCGTCCTCCTCGTCGGCAGACATGACCGGTTCGTCGGGCCCGAGTTCGGGCAGCGAGGCGGTGTCGTCGTCGGGGCCAACGTCGCTCTCCTCGAGGGCGGGTTCGAGCCTGACCTCGGAGCGCGAGTCACGGCGCTGCGCCTGACGCCGGCTGTGCCAGTACACGAGGGCCACCACGCCGATACCGATCAGGAGGAGGATGACGCGCAATTCGTCCATCGCAACGACCAGCGACGCCGGATCAGCTCGCCGCCATTTTCACCGCCTCGTCCAGGTCCACCGATACCAGGCGGGAGACACCGGGCTCCTGCATGGTGACGCCGGTGAGCTGGCGTGCCATCTCCATGGTGACCTTGTTGTGCGTGATGAACACGAACTGCACCTGGGACGACATCTCCTTGACGATGTCGCAGAAACGTCCGACGTTGGCATCGTCCAGCGGCGCATCGACCTCGTCGAGCATGCAGAAAGGCGCCGGGTTCAGCTCGAATATGGCGAACACGAGCGCGACCGCGGTCAGGGCCTTCTCGCCGCCCGACAGCAGGTGAATGGTGCTGTTGCGTTTGCCCGGCGGCCGCGCCATCACGGTCACACCCGCCGACAGGAGGTCCTCGCCGGTCAGCTCCAGATACGCATGGCCGCCACCGAACAGTTTCGGGAACAGCCGCTTGAAGCCCGCATCCACCTGGTCGTAGGTCTCTCGGAAGCGCGTGCGCGTCTCCTTGTCGATCTTGCGGATGGCGCCCTCCAGCGTGCCCAGGGCCTCATTGAGGTCGGCCAGCTGTGCGTCGAGATATTCCTTGCGTTCCGACTGTTCCTTGAACTCGTCGATCGCCGCCAGGTTGATGGGCCCCAGGCGGTCGATGCGGGCACCGAGCTTCTGCAGGTTCTCCTCCCACGCATCGGCCACGGCACCCTCGGGCATCTCGGCCAGTACGCTCTCCAGCTCGAAGCCGGTCTCCGCGAACTGCTCGGCCACGCCCTCGCGGCGCACCCGGATCTCCTGGGCGGCCATGCGCACCTGCTCGACACCATGGCGCGCCGACTCCACGGCGGTCTCGTTGGCCAGGCGCTGCTGGTCGAGCTCGCGCAGCTCCGCCTCGACGGCTTCCATGGCGCGGCGTGCCTCGGCCAGCCTGCCCTCCACTTCCACGCGTTCGCGCAACTGCGCCTCCAGGGCCTCTTCCTGACGCCGTATGGGCCCCTCGCCGGCTGCCAGCTGCTCCTTCAGCGCAGCCTCGCGCTGGTGGAACTGACCGAGCTGTGACTTCATGCGCGCGAGGCTCTGGCTCGCCGACTCGCGGGACGAGCGCCGCGATTCGTAGCGCAGCGCGATCGCCTGCGTTTCGGTCCGGTCCTGCTCGGCCTGCTGGCGCACGCGTGCGAGTTCACCGCGCAGCTGCTCGCGCTGGGACGCGAGCTCCGCACGCTGCTTCTCGAGCGAACCCACGTCCGCCCTGGATTGCTCGAGGCGCTGACGGCTGTCCTCCAGGCGCTGACGGGTGGTCTCCAGTTCCCGGTCGATATCCGCTGCCTCGCTGCGGAACGACTCGATCCGTTCCTCGATCTGGGACAGCCGGTAGCGGGCACTCTCGAGCCGTGCCTGGGCATCCGCCTGCCGGCGGTGCCGGTCGGCCGCTGCCTGCTGCACGGACTCGCGCTGCTCCTCGAGGCTCTCGAGGCGCCGTCGCGTGTCGTGCAGGGTCTTCTCGAGGGTCTCCACACGCACCCGCTGCTCGCGCAGCTCGTCCTTCAGCGTGCGCATCTCCTGCTCGCGTTTCAGGATGCCGCCCCGCGCGTCCTTCTCCCGGTTCACCCGCAGCCAGGTGCGGCCGAGCCAGATACCGTCGCGAGTGATGATGGATTCGCTGTCTTCCAGACGATCGCGCAACGCCAGGGCGGCGGACAGCGAGTCTGCCGTGCGTACCTGGCCGAGCTGGGCCAGCACCGCCTCCGGCGCGCCGTCGACACGCGCCGCCAGCCGGCCGTCGTCGGCGCGGAGGGCGCTTTCACGGCCCTGCAGGAGCGTCAGGGAGCCGTCGTTCAGTTCCTCGAGCGACCGGGTGGCGGCCACCAGGTCGTCCACGCAGACCGCCTGCAGGTAGGAACCGAGCACGGTCTCCACCGCTCGCTCCCAGCCGTCCTCCACTTTCAGGCGCTGCGCGAGCCTCGGGCGGTCGGCCAGACCCGCCGCCTCGAGCCAGCCGCCGACGGTGCCGTCGGCCTCACCGAGCGCCGCCTTCTGCAGGGCCTCCAGCGAGGTGTAGCGTCCGCTCGCTTTCTGCAACTCCTCCCGGCGGGCCTCCAGGTGGCGCGCGATACGCGCTTCCTGCTCGCGCAGGGTCGCGATCTGCCGGCGCAGCTCGCCCACCCGCTCGTCAGCCTCCTCGGCGGCCTGGCGCAGCGCCTGCTCCTCGCCGCCCAGCGTGGAAACGGCCTGCTTCTGCTCGTCGACCGACAGACCTTTCGAATCTTCGCCGATGCGTTCTCGCCGCAGGGTGAGCTTCTCGAGCTGGCCTTCCAGCTGCTCGATCCGGGCACGCTCCACCTCACCGGACTGCTCCACGTCGCTCGCATGGCGCACGAACTCGTCCCAGCGCGACTGCCAGCCGGCCATCGCCTCCTCGGCGCGCTGCAGCGACTGTGCCGAGCCGGCCTCACGGCTGCGGGCCTGCTCCAGGTCGGGGGTGAGCTCGTTCAGCGCCAGTTCGAGCTGGTCGAGTTCATTGCGGTCCTGCTCGATATGGTCCTCGATCTCCCTGGCGGCTGCGCGGGCCTGTGACAGGTCCTGCTCCTGGCGCTGGCGCAGCTCGCGGCCATGTTCGATGGACTGCTCCAGCCGGGCGATCTCGGCACCGATGCGGTAGTAGCGGCCCTGGACCTCGTTGAAGGCCTCGCTCCGCTCGCCCTGGCTTACGCGTGCCTGCTCCATGGCCGCCTCGATGCGCCGCTGCTCGGCGATGGCCGCCTGCAGCGCGTTCTCCTTCTCCGCCTGCCGGCGCTCCTGCTCGGCGGCGCGGGCGTCGAGATCGCGCAACTTCAGGGCCAGGAGTTCGGCGCGGGTGCGGCGCTCTTCCGCCTTCAGCCGCTTGTAGCGCTCCGCGGTCCTGGCCTGACGGTCGAGGTGCTTGAGCTGTTTGTCCACCTCGTCCACCAGGTCGGCCAGGCGCTCGAGGTTGTCCTTGGTGTGACGTATCCGGTTCTCGGTCTCCCGGCGCCGGTCCTTGTACTTGGAGATGCCGGCGGCCTCTTCGAGGTATACGCGCAACTCCTCCGGCTTGGCCTCGATCAGTCGCGAGATCATTCCCTGCTCGATGATCGAGTAGCTGCGCGGCCCGAGGCCGGTACCGAGGAAGACGTGGGTGATGTCCTTCCGGCGGCAGCGGGTGCCGTTCAGGAAATAGGTGGAGATGCCGTCACGGGAAACGGAACGCTTGATGGAGATCTCCGAGAACTTGGCGTACTGACCGCCGATGGTGGCGTCGGCGTTGTCGAACAGGAGTTCGATGGTGGCCGCACCAACCGGCTTGCGGGCACTGGAACCGTTGAAGATGACGTCCGTGATGGAGTCGCCGCGCAGGCGGCTCGCCGAACTCTCGCCCATCACCCAGCGCACCGCGTCGATGACGTTCGACTTGCCGCAACCGTTCGGCCCCACGACGCCTACGAGGTTGCTCGGAAACGAGATGGTGGTGGGATCCACGAAGGACTTGAAGCCGGACAGCTTGATTTTGCTCAGTCGCATCTCGTGATCTTACGGCATTAGCCCGCCAAAACGCGGTAGTGTAAAGTAAATTCCCGGCGGTGACGATTATGGTGAAAATCGTCGTCGGCACACCACACGAGGAGCAGTGAACCCGATGAGCGAGAGTCGTTCAGCGGGCGCCGGAGCGCGCCCGAGCAAGCAACTGGAGACGTTCGAGAACCCCAATCCGGGACGGGATTATACCATCCGGATAACGGTGCCGGAGTTCACCTGCCTGTGCCCCAAGACCGGCCAGCCGGACTTCGCCACGCTGTACCTCGAGTACGTTCCCGACGCCCGTTGCGTCGAGCTGAAATCGCTGAAGCTGTACGTGTGGTCGTTTCGCGACGAAGGCGCCTTCCACGAGGCGGTCACGAACCGGATCATGGAGGACCTGGTGGCGGCCACCGACCCCCGTTTCCTGCGGCTGACCGCGGATTTCAACGTCCGCGGTGGCGTCTACACGGAGGTGGTGGTGGAACATCGGCGTGCCGACTGGGAGCCGGGCATACCGGTCGTTCTGCCCCCCGCCGCAGGCACCGACTGACGGGCCGCCTGCCCGATCTGCTGGCGTCGTATTTCCGCCTGCAAAAAAGCGGGAAATGGCGCTTTTCAGCGCGCGGATTGGATGTATAATCCCGCGCTTTTGACGCGCCTTTCCCGGAGGGTCATGATGCCTGCAAAGAAGAAGGCAACGAAGGCCAAGAGCCGCAAGAAGACTGCTGCCAAGAAGGCGGCCACGACGCGCAAGAAGGCCGCGGCCAAGAAGAAGGTCACCCGGAAAGCGCCGGCCAGGAAAGTCACGAAGAAGAAGGCTGCCGCCAAGAAGAAGGCGGCCGGCAAGAAGAAGGCCGCGAAGAAGGCACCGGCGAAGAAGAAGCCGGCGAAGAAGAAAGCCGCCACCAGGAAGGCCGCAAGCAAGAAAAAGGCCGCCGGGAAGACGGGCACCACCAAGAAGGCCGCAAAGAAGGCGCCGGCAAAGAAGAAGCCGGCGAAGAAGAAGAAGCGTACCCGCAGCCGTTCGGAGGTTCTGTCGGGTCCGCTGCACGGCCTGGAGCCGTACAAGCCCAGGCGGGGCGAGGAATACATGAGCTCCGGCCAGCTGGAGCATTTCCGCCAGATCCTGAGCGCCTGGAAACGCGAGCTGATGGAAGAGGTCGACCGGACCGTCCATCACATGCAGGACGAGGCGGCCAACTTCCCCGACCCGAGTGACCGGGCCACCCAGGAGTCCGAGTTCGGCCTGGAGCTTCGCACCCGGGACCGCGAGCGCAAGCTCCTGCGCAAGATCGATGCGGCGCTGAACCGTATCGACGAGGGAACCTACGGGTATTGCGAGGAGACCGGCGAGGAGATCGGGCTGAAGCGCCTGGAGGCCCGTCCGGTGGCCACGCTCTGCCTGGAGGCCCAGGAGCGTCGGGAGCTGGCGGAGCGGCAGTTCCGCGACCGGGACGACCAGTACCGCTGAGTCTCCCGGCGGCGACGGCGGGTACGGAGCCGAGTTGAACGCCGAGCCCGCCACTACCCCGTACGTGGGCCGTTTCGCCCCCTCGCCCACGGGCCCCCTGCATTTCGGTTCCCTGCTCGCCGCAGTCGCCAGCTACCTGGAAGCGCGCGTACGCGCAGGCCGCTGGCTGCTCAGGATCGAGGATATCGATCCGCCCCGGGAAGAGGCCGGGGCCGCGGAGGCTATCGTCCACTGCCTCGCGGCCTACGGCTTCCGCTGGGACGGCCCCGTGCTGCGCCAGAGCCGCAACGAGGAGCGCCATCGGGCGGCAGTGGAACGCCTCCTCGCGGAGGGACTCGCCTATCCCTGCCGCTGTACCCGGCGCATACTGTCCCGAACCGCGCGCCAGGGCGCCATGGGCCCGATCTATCCCGGCACCTGCCGCGACGGCAGCGCCAGCGGTGCCCGTGCCGTGCGGGTGCGCACCAGCGACGAGCCCATCGTCGTCTTCGACCGGCTGCAGGGCCGCATCGGGCAGCGGCTGGAGAGCGAGCTCGGAGACTTCGTGATCCGTCGGCGCGACGGCCTGATCGCCTATCAGCTCGCCGTGGTGATCGACGATGCCGTCGACGGCGTCACGGATGTGGTCCGCGGGGTCGATCTGCTGGATTCCACCCCCCGTCAGGTGCATCTGCAGCGCCTCCTCGGCCTGCCGACGCCCACCTACATGCACATCCCCATCGCCGTGGACCCCGGCGGCGAGAAACTGAGCAAGCAGACGGCGGCGCCGGCCATCGACCCGGAAGCCGTCTCGCCCACGCTGTGCCGGGCGCTGGACTGCCTGCGTCAGGCCCCGCCGCAGGGACTCGCGCAGGAAGCCCCGGCGGCGGTCTGGGACTGGGCACTGGCCCACTGGCGGCCGGAACGGCTGCGTTCCCTGACCCGCGTACCCGGAGTCTGAACGGGGCGTCCGGAGTCTCGTCCGGGGTCTTTCCGCTATGCAGCAAAATCGGCTATCTTACGCCAATGAGTGAAACCCGAATCATCAAGAAGTACCCGAACCGCCGGCTCTACGACACCGAGGAGAGCCGCTACATCACGCTGGCCGACATCAAGCGGCTGGTGCTGGAGAAAGAGGACTTCATGGTCATCGACAAGAAGTCCGGCGACGACATCACGCGGAGCATCCTGCTGCAGGTGATCAGCGAGCAGGAGGCCCAGGGCGAACCGATCATGAGCCAGGACTTCCTGTCCCAGATCATCCGCGCCTATTCCAGCGCCATGCCGAACTTCGTCAGCACCTATCTGGAGCAGAGCCTGAAGCTGTTCCTGAACCAGCAGAAACAGGTGCGCACCCAGGTGAAGAAGGTGGTAGGCGTGGACCCGGTGGCGGCCGTGGCGGGCGTCACCCAGCGCAATTACGCGCGCTGGAAGTCCGTGCAGGAGGAGATTTTCCGTACGCTGACGGGCACCCGGAAGGAAGACGAGAAGCAGGAGGACAAGCGGGACAACGAGCGTTGAATTTCCTGCCCGCGAGGGGTTGACAGCGGCCCTGTGATAGCCTAATTTGTGCACTGCAGCAGGCTTCATGCTCCCCCGCTACCTGCTGCACATGCCTGAAGGAGTGCAACACTCCGATTGGCTGGCCCCTCGCGCTTGCGAGGGGCCTTTTTTATGCCCGGCAGACGGCCGACCCGCATACGCATGGACACGCCAGCCCCTTTCCAGGCCCCGCCCTGGCTGACGAACCGCCACGCCCAGACGCTGTACACCAGCTCGCCGCTGTGCCGGGTGTCGGTGCCGCGGTGGCGTCGGGAGGTGGTCGAGCTGCCGGACGGCGACTTCGTGGAAGCCCACTGGCACGGCCCGGCCGAGGCGGAGGTCACTCTGGTGCTGCTGCACGGGCTCGAGGGCTCCAGCGACGCCACCTATGCGCGCATGATGGCCCCGGAAGCGGCCGCACGGGGCTGGAGGCTGGTGGTGCTGCACGCGCGGGACTGCGGCGAGCGGCGCAACCGCCTGCCGCGCCGCTATCATGCCGGGGAAACCGGGGATCTGCGCCACCCATGAAG
>CAYRZI010000073.1:0-14078 GCA_964428605.1 uncultured Woeseiaceae bacterium | reverse complement strand
GGCCGATGGCGCAGTAGACGCAGACCACGTCCCGGTCGCGCTGGTTGATGATGGTGTCCACGGCCACCGAGGTCTTGCCGGTCTGGCGATCACCAAGAATGAGCTCGCGCTGGCCGCGTCCGATCGGGATGAGCGCGTCCACTGACTTGATGCCGGTCTCCAGCGGCACGGTGACCGGGGCGCGCTCGATGATGGCCGGGGCCGGGCGCTCCAGCGGCCGGCGTTCGCGCACATCGAGCGGTCCGCCCTCGTCGAGCACACGGCCGGTGGCGTCGATGACACGGCCGATCAGCCCGTCGCCCACCGGCGTGTCCGCCTCGCGCCCGGTAGAGCTCACCTCGATGCCGGCCACCAGCTCATCGCTGTCGGCGAGCAGCATGACGCCGACCTCCTCGGGGTCCAGATTGATGGCGATGCCCAGCACGCCGCCGGGAAACCGGATCAGCTCGTTGGCGCGGATGCCGGCTAGGCCGCGCAGCCGTGCGATGCCGCCGCCGGTCTCGATGACCATGCCGGTCTCGGTTTCGCGCAGGGCCGGGGACCAGGCATCGGTGGCCTGTTCCATCACCCCCGTCGTTTCCCGCAGCAGTTCGCGCAGCACGGCGCTCAGTCCTCCGCGCCGGCAGTGGCGGCTTCGGCATCGGCGAGAAGTTCCTGCACCTCCTCGCCGAAAGCTTCGAGGCTGTCCTCGAGGTTCCAGCCGATGCGCAGCCCGCCGCCGCGCAGGACGATGCCGCAGAGGAGTTCCTCCGACTCGTCGTAGGCCACTTCGGCGTCTTCGGCCACGTGCTCGTGCAGCGCGCGGGTCAGGCGCCTGCGCACGTTCGGCTCCAGGGGGGCCGCACTGGTCACGCGCAGCCCGTCGTCGGCGGAGGCGAGTGTCTCCACCGTGCTCTCCTCCAGCGTCTCGAGACGGTCGATGAAGGCCGCCACCATCTGCTCTTCCAGCCCCCGGTCGGCCAGTTCGCCCAGCGCCTTGGCGGCCACCTTGCGGAAGACCGAGGCGATGTCCCGGCGGAACTCGTCGGCGAAGTCGTCCTTCTCCCGCTCGAGCTGGCGCAGCCACTGCCCGCGCGCGTCGTCCGCCTCGGCACGAGCCTCGTCGAGCAGCCGTCTTTTCTCGTCTTGCGCCTCGTCCCGGGCCTCCTCGAGCAGTTCCTCACGGCGCTCGTCGAACTCCCGGCGCCGCTGCTCGTAGCTATCGGCCCGGTGGTCGGCCTCGCTCTCGCGGGCGCGGGCCTCCTCCAGGCGCTGGCCGATGCGTTCCTCGCGGCGGTCCATGGCGCGGACCACCGGGCCGTACAGGAAGCGCTTCAGCAGCCAGACCAGGATCAGGAAGTTGACGATCTGGGCGGAGACGGTGATCCAGTCGATCTGCATGGCGTCACCGGCCCCCTAGCTGCCCGCGGCCTGGCTCAGCGTATTCCAGAACGGATTGGCGAAGATCAGGATCATGGCCACCACGAAGCAGTAGATGGCGGTGGACTCGATCATCGCCAGGCCCACGAACAAGGTGCGGGTGATGGTCGCCGACTCGTCCGGCTGCTGGGCGATGGCCGCGAGTGCCCGGTCGACGGCGCGGGCCTCCCCGAGTGCCGGGCCGATGGAACCGATGGCGATGGTGATGCCGGCCGTGATGACCGAGACCATTCCGATGAGTGCTAAGCCTTCCATAGTCGTACCTCGTGACTGTCAGGATGAGTCGCCGCCGTCGTCCTCCGTGCTCCGCCGTTCGTGAGCGGACGTTGCCGAGGCGATGTAGACCATCGCCAGCACGGCGAAAATATAGGCCTGGATCATGCCGGTGAGCAGCCCCAGGAGCTGCATGACCACCGGGAAGAAATAGGGCGTCAGGCTCACCAGTATCGCCACCAGCACCGTGCCGCTCATGATGTTGCCGTACAGCCGCACGGCGAGAGCGATGGTGCGCGAGATCTCGCCGATCACGTTGAACGGCAGCATGAGCCAGGTGGGATGCACGTAGTGGCGCAGGTAGGCCAGCGGGCCTTCGTAGACGATGCCGTACAGCGGCACCGCCACGAACACGCAGATGGCCAGCGCGGTGGTGGTGGACAGCGAGCCCGTGGGCGCCATGTAGCCCGGCACCACGTTCAGCAGGTTGGCGGTGGCGATGAACAGGAACAGGGTGCCCACGAACGGCAGATAGGCGCCCGGCTCCTGGTGGCTCACCTGACGGATCTGGTCGCGGATGCCGGTCACGATGACCTCGACGAGGTTCTGCCAGCGGCTGAGCTCCGTGCCGGTCTGCAGCCGGCGGGTGATCAGCCAGGAGCCGATCGTCATGAGCGCCATGACGGCCCAGGTCCAGACCACGGTCGCGGTGAGCCGCAGCCAGCCCCATTCGAAGACCACGATGCCGTCCGGGCTGATGGTCACGGCGGTCCCTCCCGGCGCATGCCCGGCAGCCGCCAGCGGATCATCGCCGTGCGGGCCAGAGCGAAACCGGCGGCGGCCGCCAGCAGGTGCTGCCAACCGCCCAGCCAGGCCGCGAGCGCGGCACCTGCGCCGGCGGCCGCCAGTCGGACGAGCATGCCGCCGGCCACACGCAGGGCGGGCCGCCGGGCGGCGGCGATGCCGGCCACGGTCCACCATAGCAGTGCGAAATAGCCCGCTCCGGCGGCCCCTCCGGCGGCGAGGGCGGCCAACAGGGTGACGGGCGGGCTCATCCGCGGGCCTCCCGGCCTCTCCCGGCGGCGGGGATGTCGCCGACGCGGGTGAGGGCGTAGCGGGTGAGCACGGGCCCGACCAACTCGAAGACCACGGTGGAGCCGAGAATCACCGGCAGGATGCGGTCCGCGAGTTCCGGGAAACGCTGGGCCGCCAGCAGTGCCATGCCCACCGCCACGCCGGCCTGGGGCAGGAGCGCGATGCCCATCCAGCGACGGATCGGCGGTTCCGCACCGCTCAGGCGGCCGCCGAGGCGGGTGCCGATCATCCGTCCGGCAACCCGCAGCACGATGTAGCCCGCGGCGAGCCAGCCGGCCGTGGCCAGTGCGTCCAGGTGCAGGGAGGCCCCCGCCAGCAGGAAGAACAGGATCAGGAAGGGCCACTCGATGCCTTCGATCTCGCGGAACGGGCGCTCGTGATGGGAAGCCAGGTTCGCCACCATGACGCCCAGCGTCATGGCCGCCAGGATGTAGGAGACCTGCAGCCACTCCGCCAGCCCCGCCGTCAGCAGCACCAGTCCGAGCGCCTCGGCCTGGGTGGGTTCGCCGGGGCGGATCCGGCCGGTCAGTTTCGCCATGGGATAGCCGAGGGCGACGCCGAGCAGCACCGCGCCGCCCACCTCGCGCAGCCCGTGCAGCAGCATCGGCGCCGCGCCGCTGCGCTCGCCCAGCGCCTCGGCCACGGCCAGCAGCAGCGTGAAGGCGAGCAGGCCCCACAGGTCGTCGATGGCGACGATGCCGAGCAGGGTGTCGGTGAACCTGCCCTCTGCCTCCGACGAGCGGACCACGTCCACGGTGGCCGCGGGCGCGGTGGCCGGGGCCACCCCCGCGAGCAGCAGGGCGAGTTCCAGCGGCACCCCGACGAGCGCCAGTATGCCGAACACCAGTAACGAGGTGCCCACGACCTCGCCGACGGACATGGTGAGTACGGGACGGCCGAGCTCCCGGACACGCTCCGCCGTCAGGTTCTGGCCCAGCAGGAAACCGATCAGGGCGAGCGCGATGTTGGTCAGCACGGTGAACCACTGGTCGGTGAACGGTGGCAGCCAGTCGAGCACCGAGGGGCCGATGAGGAAACCGGCGATCAGGAGCAGCGTGACCCGGGGCAGGGGGGAATGCCTTCCGGCCAGGTCGGCCATCAGCCCGAGGAGGAACAGGCCGCCGAAGGTGATCAGGATGGCCGCAACCGGGCTGCCCTCATTCACGGTTGCTCTCCTGACGCACCCAGAACCAGGCGTTCAGGCAGCCGACCGCGACCCCGATAATGAGGAAGGTCAGGGTCCAGGACACCTGGCCGGGATAGCGCTCGTCCAGCCACAGGCCGATGGCCGTGCCGATCAGCGTGGGCAGCGCCACCGACCAGCCCACCAGCCCGAACATGCCCAGGCCGAACCAGGCGCTGCGGCTCCCGCGCCGGCGGGCGCGGAGCTTGCGGCGGGCCTGCCGGCCGACCTCTTCGTCGAGTGCCTGCCTCTCGTCGCCATTACCCCGGCCCTCCGACCGGGAACGCGGATTGCGGCCGGGATCAGCCACGGCTGCGCTCCTGCAGTTCCCGGAAGGTTCTGAGCGTGCCCGCCTCGAGGCGGGCCACGGCGGAGCGGGCCTTGCGCTCGTGCTCGTCGAGTTCCAGGAAACGCCGCCGCACGTGGTCCTCCAGCTCGCCGAGTTCGTCGCCGCGCACCCCGTCCAGCGTGGATACGGTGACCTCGCCGGCGCACTTGACCAGGATGCCGCGGTCGAGCCCCGCGTAATACTCGGATGCGCCCCGCGTGAACGACATCACGCCGGGCACCAGGGCTGCGACGAAGTCGATGTGGCGGGGCAGCAGGCAGAAGCTGCCGTTCGCGGCCTCGGCGATGATCTTGTCCGCCCGCTCGTCCACCAGCACCTCGGTCGGCAGCAGCACCCGCAGGCGCATGTCGCCGTCACCCGCCGCCATCGCCGCCTCCCTGATCATCGTCATCGCGGGCTCGTTTGCGCACCTCGTCGACCGTACCGATCATGTACAGCGCCTTTTCGTTCAGGTCAGAGAATTCACCGGCCAGGATGCGCTCGCAGCCGTCGATTGTCTGCTCCCGGGTCACGAGCCGACCCGGCTTGCCGGTGAACTGCTCGGTGGTGAAGAAGGGCTGGGTGAGGAAGCGCTCCAGGCGCCGGGCCCGGCTGACGGTGGCCTGGTCGTCCCGGGACAGCTCCTCGATACCCAGCATGGAGATGATGTCCTTCAGGTCCTCGTACTCCGCCAGGGTGCGGCGGACCTCCTGGGCGACCCGGTAATGGCGCCGGCCGACCACCCCCGGGGTCAGCATCTTCGAATCGGTCTGCAGGGGATCCACGGCCGGGTAGAGACCCTGGCTCGCGCGTTTGCGGGACAGCACGATGGAGGCGGAGAGATGGGCGAAGATGTGGGTGGCCGCCGGATCAGTGAGGTCGTCGGCCGGCACATAGACGGCCTGCACCGAGGTGATGCTGCCATTGGCGGAGCTGCAGATACGCTCCTCCAGCGCGGCGAGTTCGCTGGCCAGGGTCGGCTGATAGCCGACCCGCGAGGGGATGCGGCCCATCAGGCCGGAGACCTCGGTGCCGGACTGCACGAAGCGGAAGACGTTGTCGATCAGCAGCAGTACGTCGCGCCGGACGACGTCGCGGAAATATTCCGCCACCGTCAGCGCCGAGTGCCCCACCCGGAACCTCGCTCCCGGCGGCTCGTTCATCTGGCCGTAGATCAGCACCGACTGTTCCAGCACGCCCGAATCGCGCATCGCCCGGTACATCTCCTCGGCCTCGCGCATGCGCTCGCCGATGCCGCAGAACAGGCTCACGCCCTCGTACTGCTCGGCCATGTTATTGATGAGCTCGTTGATCAGCACCGTCTTGCCCACGCCGGCCCCGCCGAACATGCCGGACTTGCCGCCTTTCTCGAGCGGCGCCAGCAGGTCGATGGCCTTGATGCCGGTCTCGAAGACGTCCGTGCCGGTGGTCCGCTCGGCCAGCGGCAGCAGCGGCCGGTGAATGGGCCAGCGCCGCTCGGCCTCCACGGGCTCGCCGCCGTCCACCGGGTGGCCGAACACGTCCAGCATCCGGCCCAGCAGGGCCCGGCCGACCGGCATGCGCAGCGTGGCGCCGCAGTCGCGCACCGGGAGGCCGCGGCCGAGGCGGCGGGCGGAGTTTAGCGCGATGCAGCGCACCGTGCGGGTGTCCAGGTGGCTCTGGACCTCCAGTACCACGTCGCCGTCGTCGCCGGTGCGCAGTTCCCGGTCGCGGGGAGGCAGCGGCGGCGGGAAACGGACGTCGACGACGTTACCGCGCACGGCCAGGATTTCGCCGTGCGCCCGTGCAGGACCGCTCTTCGATGCAGGGTTTTCCAAGAGCTTGAGCATGGGCGCTATTCGTCTGCCCGGCAATGTGAAACCGCAATCGGCGCCCGTCGCCAGAGCCGGCGCGGGGGAGGGGGCCCGACATACGGTCTGACTGGAAAATTTCGAGGAAATCTATAATCTTGACCTGCGCGGGAAGACGGAGGGGGCGTCAGGGCATGCCTGGAGTCGCCAGTCTCCGGAAGGCCGCGAGGGCGCGATCACCACTAGGGATGGATACCATGGCGACCCGGGTTCTTCTGGCCGACGATCATGCACTGATGCGGGAAGGCCTGCGCTCGATCCTCGAGCGCGAGACCGGCGTGGAGGTTGTCGGGGAAGCCGCAAGCGGCCGCGAAGCCGTCAGTATGTGCCGGGAACTCGCGCCGGAAGTGGTCATCATGGACGTTGCCATGGGCGACCTGAACGGCATGGAGGCGACGCGCCGCATCCTGGCGCGGGGCGACAGCGTGCAGGTGATTGCGTTGTCCAGCCACAACGACAGCCGCTTCATCGCCGAGATGATCCGTGCCGGTGCCGCGGCCTACGTCCTGAAGGAGAATGCCTACTCGGAGCTGCGCCGTGCGCTGAAGGCGGTGCAGCGGGGCGACACCTACCTCTGTCCGTCAGCCGCGGGCCAGGCAGCCGACCTCATCCGCAACCCCGATTCGGTCGGGGGGACGCCCTGGCAGATTCTGGGCCCGCGCGAGCGCGAGGTCCTGCAGCTGATCGCCGAGGGACACAGCACCCCGGACATCGCCGAGAGACTCTGCATCTCGGCGAACACGGTGGATACCCACCGGCGCAACATCATGCGCAAGCTGGAGCTGCACAACGTGGTCGAACTCACCCGTTACGCCATCCGCGAGGGACTGACCCGGGTCGACGACTGAGCGGGGGAGGCTCCTCCGGTGCCCCATTGACGTCGCGCAATGCACCGCGCCGGGGCACCCGCTACCGTGACGCACGGAGTCGGGAAGACTCCGTTCAGCCAATCACGGAGCAGCGAAGATGGAAGTCTCGAAACTGATGACGCGGCAGGTGGAACTCGTCGCGCCCGATACCCCCCTTCCCGAGCTGGCCCGGCGCATGCGCGACGAGCACGTCGGCGCACTGCCGGTGGCCGAGAACGACCGGATGATCGGCATGGTGACCGACCGGGACATCGTCGTGCGCGGACTCGCCGATGGTGCCGATCCCGCCGGGACCACCGCGCGGGACGTCATGTCCGGTCGCATGCTGTACTGCTACGAGGATCAGGAAGCCGACGAAGTGGCGCTTAACATGGGCCACATGCACGTGCGGCGGCTGGCCGTCCTCAACCGGGAAGACCGCCTGGTCGGCATGGTCTCTCTCGGCGACATCAGCGCCATGGGCCCGGCGGACAAGGCCGGCGAGGCGCTGCACGAGATCGCGCTCAGCCCGCCCGAACCGGCCTGAGGGCAGGCCATGGAGGGGCGGATACGCACGCTGACGGAAACGTACGGCCAGTCCCTGTGGCTCGACGGCTTCGACCGGCGCATGCTGGAGGACGGGTCGCTGGCGGAACTCGTCGGCCTCGGGGTCCACGGCGTCACCAGCAACCCGACCCTGTTCCGCGAGGCCGTCGGCGACGGACAGGATTACGCGGAGTCGATACGAATGCTGATGCAGGCCGACCACGAGATCGACGGCGCCGGCCTGGCTCACTGGCTGATGCTCGAGGACGCCCGCCGGGCCGCGGACCTGCTGCTGCCGGTCTACGAGCAAACCGCGGGCCGGGACGGTTTCGTGAGCGTGGAGGTGCCTCCCTATCTGGCGCACCGGGAAGGGGAGACCGTGGACTCGGCGATGCATCTGCGGGAGCAGATAGGGCGGCCGAACGTGATGATCAAGGTGCCGGGCACCCGCGAAGGGCTGCACGCTTTCGAGCGCCTCATCGGCGCCGGCGTAAACGTCAACGTGACATTGCTGTTCTCGCCCGCCCGCTATCGGATGGTCACCGATGCGTACCTGCGCGGGCTCGCCCGCAACGCCGATCCGTCCGGCGTGCGCTCGGTGGCCTCGTTCTTCCTGAGCCGCATCGACGTCGCCGTCGACCGGCGGCTGGCGGAGGAGGGCGAAGAGGCGCAGGCCCTGTGCGGCGCCACGGCCATCGCCTGCGCGCGGCTGGCCTACCGGCACCTCGGGGAGGTGTTCCGCGGCGAGGCGTTCCGCGCCCAGGAGGCCCGCGGGGCCCTGCCCCAGCGGCTCTTGTGGGCCAGCACCGCGACCAAGCGACCGGATGAACGAGAGATCCGCTATGTGGAGGCGCTGATCGGCCCCGATACGGTGGTGACCGTGCCGCGCCGCACGCTGGAGGCCTTCCTGCACGACGGTGAGGTCATGCCCCGCCTGACCCAGGGCATCGAAGAGGCCGAACGCCACATCGCGCGGCTCGAGGATCTCGGCATCGATCTCGCGGGTATCGCCGAAGCGCTGGAGGAGGACGGTATCACGCGTTTCACCGAATCCTGGTCGGAGCTGGTCCGAGTTCTGCAGCAGAACCGGCTCGGTGTCGCGCGGCGCTACGCGGAAGACCGGCCCTGAAAGGTCATGGCGGGCGGCGAGGGAGCAGGCCGGGCTGCGTGACAGGCAAGGCGGCACCGGACCTGCGCTGCCCTCATGCGCTCACGCATCCGCGCTGATCCGGTCGTAGACGTCCCAGACGCCCGGCACGGCCCACACGTCGCGGATGGCACGGCGATGGGATTCGTCATCCGGCGTGCGTCCCCGCAGCTCCACGATGCCGGCGGCCGCGGACACCGCGATGGTGCGGGCATCCACCAGCGGGTCCCGCACCAGGATGCCGTACACCGCTTCGGTGAGCAGTTCGTCGGACTCCCCGCCGGGTCCGTCGACGACGAGATGATTATCCACCAGGCTGCAGCCGGGTACCCACCAGGCCAGCACCTCGGCCAGCCGGCGAGCGTTGTCACAGCCCACCTTGCCGGCCAGCGTCACCATGCCCCGCTGGGCCCGCACCTCGATGCCGAAAGTGGCCCCCAGGGGCTGCTGCATGATCCGGGCGCGCCATTCCTGGTGCAGCACGATCACGTAGTCGCTGAAGGCCTCTTCCCGGGCCAGTTTGTCGATGACCTGCCGTGCGAGCATCGTAGCCTTGAGGCGCGGCGCGGCCAGGCGCAGCCGGTCCACCACCTCGAATTCGTCCCCGGCCAGCTGGCGTGCCACGTTGGCGGCGATGCGCTTGGCGGGCAGCTCCTCCACCACGCCGCCGAGATGCACCCGACCGTCCCGTACCGCGATCTCCAGGCCGCCGAGGCGCCCTGCCAGCCGGGCGTCGCGCCCGAGTTCGTCTCTCACACTGGCTGCCAATTGCTGATCCGCCGATTTGTCCATACCGGGCTCTCCATGCCGCAACAAAGATCACTGCAGGAGGACGGAGTATGGCCGGGGGCGGGACGGCCCTTCATTGTGGAACGTCAATCGCGCCTGTCAGCGGGAATGCGGATGGTGACCTCCGTGCCGCCGCCGCTGCGGCGCGAGACCTCGAGCGCGCCGCCAAGGGCGAGCGCGCGACCACGGATCGTGCGCAGCCCGAATCCGCCGACCTCCCGGGACTCGACTTCCCCGAGGACGGCAATGTCGAAGCCCGATCCGCGGTCGCTGACGCTGACCACCAGCTGCCCGCCTTCCTCGCGCACGCTCAGCCTGGCCTCTCTGACCCCGGCATGCTTCACCACGTTGACCAGCAGCTCGCGCGCGCTCTGCATCAGAAACAGCCTCAGGGTCTCCCCCGGGTCGGTCGCGATCCCGCCGACCTCCAGCTCGACGGCCAGGCCCTGATGCTCGCGGCTCCACCGGGAGATCCACTCGAATTCCTCGCTCAGGCTCGCATCCGGATGCAGCGGCGGACTCAGCTCGTAGGAGAGCGTCCGGGTCAGGTTCAGGGCGTCGTCGAGCAGCCGCATGGCGGTGGACGGCGGCGTGGTGCCGTGTTGCCCGGCCCAGTCCTGCAGCTGGATGCGTGTTGCCAGCAGGCTCTGCTGCACTCCGCCGTGCAGCACCTCGGACAGGCGCTTGCGTTCCTCGTGTTCCGCCCGGGAGAGGGCGAGCGTGAGGCGCTTCAGCTCGTCGGCCTGCTGCTCCAGCAGGGCCGTGCGCCTCGCGACCAGCGTCTCCAGCTCGGCGTTGATCTGCTTCTCCGCCGCATGGGCCCTGCGCAGCGCCTCGCGCGCCTGCCGCTGCTCGGTGACCTCCTGGGCGATGACGTTGACGCCCATCACCTCGCCGCGCCCGTCCCGCAAGGGATACCACTGTTCGATCCAGGCCCTTTCCTCGCCGGCCCGGGCCGCGGTTTCCCCGACGATTTCCCGGTCGAGCGCGGGCTCCCCGGTATCGAGTACGCGCTGAATGTCCGTGCTCACGCTGTGCCCGAAGTCCGGCAGAATCTCGTCCACCCGCCGGCCGATATGAGCGGCCAAGGGCACCCCGTTCATGTCCGCCATCCGCTGGTTGATGCGCACATAGCGCTGATCGCGATCCAGCAGGCAGAGCCCGACGGGCGCCGTCTCGTAGATGGTGCGCAACTCCTCCGCCAGCGCCTCGGCCGGGCTGGTATCCCGCGCGTGGTGCAGCCCGAGCCGGTCGCGCAGGGAATACTGCAGCGCCCGTGAACGAACCGCGACGTAGATGACGGCCAGCAGCGTCTCCGGCCGCATGGGACGGGGCAGGACGGTGTGATGGCTGGCGCCGATTCGCTCCACGGCAGAAGCCACCGTGGGAAGCGCGCCGGTATCGCCGCCGGTGACGACGATCAGGGGTAATACCGACCAGAGAGGCTGGGCCGCGTACCACTCGCCGAGTCTTGCCACGACTTTCTCTGTCAGTGCCTCGTCGCCGATCAGCAGCAGGCCGGCTCCGTCGTCCAGCTGCGCCGTCAGGTCGTCCGGCTCACGGACGATACGGGACGGAATCTGGCAGTAATCGAGCACGGGCAGGAAAACGGCGTCGTCGTCGCTCGCCCCGGTCAGGCAGGCCACGATGGCCAGATCGTCGCGCCCGGCCAGGTCCGGCTGGACGATGGACGGGATGATAGTACCTTCGGCCAGATTCGCGGTCAGCGCCGCGCCCCCTTCTGCGTCCGTTGCGGACGGGGAAGGACCAGCGGGCGACCTGAGCGATTTTGGAGACTCGGAGGATTCGGTCATTCCCCTGCACCGGAACACGCAGCAATGCCCCGGCAGTCTGGACCGCGCCGGCGAACGCGTCAAACGGGCCAGCCGCATGTGGGGCGCATGATTGCAGAAACGCAATGCGCGCGCCGGCCGCAGCGGCTAGCGTCCCGACATCGGGAAGACTTTCAGCGGAGGTGCAGACCATGACCGAACCGGCCGTGTTCAGGAAGACCCTGGAGAAGACCGGCGAATGGCTGGAGGCCGTCGCCCGGCGGATGGGATCGGCCGACGCCGAGCGGGGTTACCACGCGCTGCGCTCCGTGCTGCACGCGCTGCGCGACCGCCTGCCGGTGGAGGAGGCCGCCCAGCTCGGCGCCCAGATGCCGATGCTTGTCCGCGGTATCTACTACGAGGGCTGGAAGCCGGCCGATACGCCCGAGAAGTGGCGCGACGGTCAGGCGCTGATGGAGCGCATCGCGGCGGACATGCCGGACCTGGACCCGACCCAGCGGGAACGCGCAGCACAGGCCGTGTTCGCCGTGCTGGACGAGTTCATCGGCAGCGGCGAGACCGAGGACGTGCGCCAGGCCATGCCAAAGGAGGTCCGGGAGCTCTGGCACCAGGCCGCCTGAGGCGCCTCAGAGCGAGAGCGTAATGTAGACGATCTCCGGGTCCTCGGGCGCGCTGCGGCGCGTGAAGCCGAGTTCCTTCGCGAGCTTCAGCATGCCGCGGTTCTCCCGCAGCACCACGCCGTCCATCTCCTTCAGACCCCGGTCCCGGGCGATGTCGATCAGCCGCCGCAGGAGCTCGGTGGCCAGGCCCCGGTTCTGCCAGTCGTCGGATACGACGATGGAGAACTCGCAGCCACGGCCGTCCAGGTACGTGACGAAGCGGGCGACGCCCACCTGGCGCTCGGCGGCGTCCTCCTGCGCGAGCGCGATCAACGCCATCTCCCGGTCGTAGTCGATCTGGGTGAAGCGGGACAGCATTGCCGGCGTGAGCTCCTTCATCGCGTACATGAAACGCAGATAACGCGAGCGCTCCGACAGGCTGTTGACGAATTCCTGCTCCAGCTGCGCGTCTTCCGGCCGGATGGGCCGGATCAGCAGGGGCGTGCCGTCGCGCAGCACGTGCTCGCCGACCAGGTTGCTGGGGTAGGGGTGAATGGCCATGTGGCCGTACTCGCGGCCGCTCGCACGGCTCTCGCGCAGCACCACCCGGGCGTCCAGCGCGATGGCTCCGGTCTCGTTCACCACCAGCGGATTCACGTCGAGTTCCTCGATCCAGGGCAGCTCGCAGACCATGTCGGAGAGGCGCAGGATCGCGTCCGCCAGGGCCCGGCGGCTGGCGGCCGGCTTGCCGCGGAATTCGTCCAGGTAGCGCGACGCCCGGGTCTCGGCGATCATGCGCTGCACCAGGAAGCGGTTCAGCGGCGGCAGACCCACCGCGCGGTCCCGGACGACTTCCACCAGCGTACCGCCGAGGCCTACGGTGACGGCCGGCCCGAACACCGGGTCGTGCACGACACCCAGCATGATCTCCCGGCCGTTACGCCGCTGCCACATGCGCTCCAGCAGCACGCCGCGGAGGTGCGCTTCGGGCGCCCTTTCGCGGACGGCGCGCATGAGGTCCCGGTAGGCCGAACCCAGCTCGGCCCCGTTGCGGATACCGAGCCGCACGCCGTCCACGTCGGACTTGTGGGAGATGTCAGCCGAATGCACCTTCATGACCAGCGGGAAACCGAGCTGCTCGCCGAGGGTCAGCGCCTCCCGCGGGCCGGCGGCGGGCACGCTCTCCAGAATCGGGATATCGAAGGCCCGCAGCAGGGCCTTGGACTCGATCACGTCCAGCACCCGGCGACCCTCGGCCAGCGCCGCATCGATGATCCGGCGGGCACCTTCCCGGTCCGGCTCCTCCCGTCGGCCGAGGGGTCGGGGCACCTGCAGCAGCATCTGCTGGTTGGCCCGATGGGCCGCCACGGCGGTGAAGGCCTCCACGGCAGCCTCCGGGGTCGCGTAGGTGGCCACGCCCCGGCGGCGGAACATCTCGCGGCTGGTCTCCATGGAGCTGCCGCCCATCCAGCAGGTGAGCACCGGCTTGTTCGTGCTCCGGGCAATCTCGGCCACGGCCTTGGCCACCGGTTCCGGGTCCGTCATCGCCTGGGGCGCCAGGATGGCGAGCACGGCGTCGCAGCCATCGTCCTCCAGCAGCAGGTGCAGGGCGGTGGTGTAGCGCCCGGCATCCGCGTCGCCGAGCACGTCCACCGGATTGGCGCCGGACCAGGTGTGGGGGAGGGCGGCCCGCAGTTTCTCGGCAGTGGCCTCCGACAGCCAGGCCAGCGGCAGGCGCTTGTCGGCGAGGAAGTCGGCGGCCATCACGCCCGGGCCGCCGCCGTTCGTGAGGATGGCCAGGCGCGACCCCCGGGTGCGCACCCCGGTATGCAGTGTCTCCGCGACGGCGAAGAAGTCCACGTAGTTGTGCACGCGCACGACGCCGGCGCGGCTGACGGCGGCGTCGAAAACGTCGTCGGAACCGACCATGGCGCCGGTGTGGGAGATGGCGGCCTGGCCGGCCTCGGCGTGTCGTCCCGCCTTCATGACGATCACCGGCTTGGCCCGGGAGGCCGCACGCACGGCACTCATGAAGCGGCGCGCATCGTGGATGCCCTCGACGTACAACATGATCGCCCGGGTAGCCGGATCCACCACCAGGTAGTCCAGGATCTCGCCGAAATCCACGTCCGCGGCGGTGCCGCTGGAGACGACGCAGGAGAAGCCGATGTTGCGCGGCGCGGCCCAGTCGAGCAGGGCGGTGCACAGCGCCCCGGACTGGGAGACCAGGGCGATATGACCCGGCCGCGCCATCACCTGGCTGAAGCT
>CAYRZI010000072.1:0-14094 GCA_964428605.1 uncultured Woeseiaceae bacterium | reverse complement strand
CTCTCGCTCTCGTCGGCGTAGCGCTCCAGCTGCACCAGCGCCCACACCACCGCCACCATCAGCGGGATGGTGACCAGGCCGAAACCCATGAAGAGCAGGCCGTTCAGTGATCGGGGGCGCGGGAATCTCATGGCCGGAGTTTAACGTAATCCCTCTGCCCGAAGCGTCGCGGCCGGGTCAGCCGGTGGCCCGGGACGGGGCGTCCCGCGCCGCGAGCTTGCGCTCCCAGTTCAGGGCATGGGTGACGATGGTGTCCAGGTCGTCGTAACGCGGCTGCCAGCCGAGCGCCTCGCGCACCTGGTCGGCGACGGCCACGAGGCTGGGCGGATCGCCGGCCCGGCGCGGCTCCTCGCGTATCTCGATGGCGTGGCCTGCCGCGCGCTGCACCGCGTCCAGCACCTCGCGCACGCTGTAGCCGTGGCCGTAGCCGCAGTTCAGCACCCGGGAGTCGCCGCCGGCGCGCAGCCAGGTGAGGGCGTCCAGATGCGCCCGGGCCAGGTCTTCCACGTGGATGTAATCCCTGACGCCGGTGCCGTCCGGCGTGTCGTAATCGGTGCCGAAGATGGAGACGTGGGAGCGTTTGCCCACGGCGGCCTCGCAGGCCACCTTGGTCAGCAGCGTCGCCTTCGCCGTGGACTGGCCGATGCGGCCCTCCGGGTCCGATCCCGCCACGTTGAAATAACGCAGCGCCACGTAGCTCGGCCCGCCCGCAGCGGCGAGATCCCGCAGCATCCACTCGGTCATGAGCTTGGAGGTGCCGTAGGGGTTGATGGGTGCGGTCGGCGTCGTCTCGGCGGCCCGGCCCTCGGGCGGGATACCGTAGACCGCGGCCGTGGAGGAGAACACCACGTGCTTCACGCCGTGGCGCTGGCAGGCCTCCAGCAGGGTGCGGCTGGAGGCGGTGTTGTTGCGGTAGTACTTCAGCGGGTCGGCGACGGATTCCGGCACGATGGTGTGGGCGGCGAAGTGCATCACCGTCTCGATGTCGTTGTCGGCGAAGATCCGGTCCAGCACGGCCTCGTCGCCGGTGTCGCCCTGCACGAGTTCGCCGGCCAGCACCGCGTCGGCGAAGCCGGTGCAGAGGTTGTCCAGCGTCACCGGGCGCTCGCCGGCCTCGCCGAGCTGGCGCACCACGTGGCTGCCGATGTAACCGGCGCCGCCGGTGACGAGTATGTTCGCTTTGCTCATGTCGCTCACTGGCTCCTGCAAGCTGTGGGGTCCGGCGCGGGCCCGCTGGTCTCTCGTCGCATCCGGGCGCACGCCGCCAGCGAAAAGTCTAGCAGGCAAGTTATTGAAAAAACGTGAACCCGTCGGCGCGGCCGGGGTCCGGGCGAAGGTACCGTCCGGAGCCGGGACGGCGGCGACGCGCTCGCCGGGCGGCCCGCCGGACGCTATCATCGGGCGCCATGTCTGCCGTGGACGCCGCGCAGCCGGCACCTGCACAACGGATACGGGACCATGCAGTTATACAGGAAGTTCAGCCTCGTCGCCCTCGCCACACTGCTCGCGGCCTGCGGTGGCGGGGGAGGCGGCGGTGGCACGGCGCCGCCGCCCAACACGCCGCCGGTGGCGGATGCCGGCGCCGACCAGCAGGCGCGGGGCGGCGATACGGTGAGCCTCTCCGGCGCGGGCTCGTCGGACAGCGACGGCACCATCGACGCCTATTCCTGGTCCCAGGTGGCCGGCACCTCGGTGACCCTGCAGGGTGCGGGCACGGCCAGCGCGAGCTTCACGGCGCCCAACGTGGCGGAGACGCTGGAGTTCCGGCTGACGGTGCGCGACGACGACGGCGCGAGCGACACCGACACCGTGACCGTCACCGTCGAGCCCAACGAGCCGCCCGCAGCCGATGCGGGAGCCGACCGGTCCGTGGACGAGGCCAGCCGGGTGACGCTGGCGGGCAGCGGCACGGACCCGGACGGCACCATCGCCGGCTACTCCTGGGTGCAGGTCAGTGGCCCGACGGTCACGCTGGACGATGCGGACACCGCCACCGCCGCCTTCGATGCGCCGGGCCTCGCCCTGGGGCAGACGGCGACGCTCACCTTCGAGCTGATGGTGACCGACGACAACGGCGCCAGCGACACCGACACCGTGACCATCACCGTGAACGCCGTGGCCGGCGTGAACGTGCCGCCGACGGCGGACGCCGGGCCCGACGCGGTCGTGTACGGGACCCAGACCGTGACCCTGGACGGCTCGGCCAGCAGTGACCCGGAGGAGTCCGCCTCCGGCCTCGGTTTCCTGTGGGAGCAGACCGCCGGGCCCACGGTCACCCTCTCCGGCGCGGACCAGGTCCAGGCGACCTTCGTGGCGCCGGACGTGACCGCCGATACCGCGCTCACTTTCCGCCTGACCGTCACCGACAGCGACGGGGCGAGCGACACGGATCTGCTCGAGCTGACCGTGCGCGAGGCGCCGGCCAGCGTCACCATCAGCGGCAGGGCGGAGTTCGAGTTCGTGCCCCGGGGTCCCATCGGCACCGGCCTCGACTACCCGGCCACCGAGGTCCGGCCCGTCCGCGGGGCCACGGTGCAGGCCATCGACGCGGCCGGCGGCACGGTGCTGGACGAGACCGTGACCACCGAGACCGGCGACTACTCGCTGACCGTGCCGTCGCTGACGGAGGTCTTCATCCGCGTCCGCGCCGAGCTGAAACGCACGGGCGCGCCCGCCTGGGACGTGGAGGTCAGGGACAACACCAGCAACACCGGCGTGCCCCTGGGCCAGCGTCCGCTCTACGTGCTGGACGGGGGGGCGGCGGACAGCGGCGGCGCGGATTCGGTGCGCAACCTCCTGGCGGAGACCGGCTGGACCGGTTCCGGCTACACGGAGCCCCGGGCGGCGGCGCCGTTCTCCGTGCTGGACATCATCTACCGCGCGATGCAGCTGGTGGCCCGGGCGGATCCGGGCGTGCAGTTCGCCCCCCTGGATGCCTTCTGGAGCGTGAACAACCGGCCCACCGCCGGCGCGACGAACATCGACGCGGGCGAGCTCGGCTCCTCGTTCTACCGGGGCGATCTCGACAGCCTGTTCCTGCTGGGCGCCGAGGACGAGGACACCGAGGAGTTCGACACCCACGTCATCGCCCACGAGTGGGGCCACTACTTCGAGGACGTGATCTCGCGCTCGGACAGCATCGGCGGGCGCTGGTCCGATACGCTGCGGCTGGACGCGCGGCTCGCCTTCGGCGAGGGCTGGGGCAACGCCGTGGCCGGCATGATCATGGACGACCCCATCTACTTCGATACTCTAAGTCAGGGACAGAGTTTCAGCTTCTCCATCAACGTGGACGGCCGCTTCAATGCGCCGGCGGGCTGGTACAGCGCCGGCTCCGTGCAGGAGATCCTGTGGGACCTGTTCGACGCGGACAACACCGAGGCCGAGGACGGCCTGTCTCTCGGCTTCGGTGGCCTCTACGAGGTGCTGGTGAACCAGCAGCGGGTCACGCCGGCCTTCACCACCCTGTTCAGCTTCACCCGCGCGCTGAAGGACAACAACCCGGCGGAGGCGGGCGCCATCGACAGCCTGGTGAGCGCGCAGAGCGTGGACCCGGTGGCTGACATCTGGGGCAGCGGGGAGACGAACGACGGCGGCAGCCAGCTGGTGCTGCCGGTCTACGAGGAACTGGGCGTCGGCTCGCCGGTGCAGAACACCTGCGTCACCCGGACGTTCGAGACCGGCACCGACGAGACCGGTAACAAGCTCGGCACCTTCCGCTACATCCGCTTCGAGGTTCCCGCGACGGGCAACTACCGGATCGAGGTGACCACCACCAATCCGCCGACGGCGGACCCGGGCGACCCGGAGCAGTTCTCCGACCCGGACTTCCTGCTCCGGCGTTCCGGCGACCTCGTCGAGGTGGGCGGCAGCGGCATCGAGAACGCCGAGTCCCTGGACCTGTCGGGCCTGCCCGCCGGCACCTACGTGATCGAGCTGTTCGAGGCCGGTTTCCCGAACGTGTATCAGTTCTCCTCGGGCAGCGCCGACTTTACGCAGGACAGCATGTGCTTCGACGTCTCGCTGAGCCAGTTCTAGGCGCCACCCATGACCGCATCGCGAAAGAGAACAGCCATGACTCACAGAACCCTCACCCTTGCCGCCGGCCTCGCGACCGCGCTGGCCGCCCTGCTGCTGGCCGGCTGCGGTGGCGAAGAGACCGCGTCGCCCGGTTCGTCGGCCGACCAGTCCGCTGTTCAGTCCACTGATCAAGCGGTTACGGACACTTCCTCGAATACGGCGGAGGACGTGCCGAAGAAGACGACCGCCGCGGAGATCGCCGCCCGCCACGGCGATTCGCCCGGCAAGCCGGTGGCGCCCATCGACATCGGTTACGAGATCCTGGGCGAGCCGCGGCCCGGCGAGCCGGTGGAGATCGCGCTGAAGCTGGCGAGCGCCGTGGAGGGCCCGGTGACGGTGACGCTGCAGCCCCGCGAAGGGCTGCAGATGGGGGCCACCCAGCCCGCCGAGATCCGCCGGGAATCCATAGGCCGTCTGGCCGAGCGGGCCGACGAACCTGCCGCCGAATCCGCCGCCGAACGAGTCGTGGTGGTGCCGCCGGCCGAGGGCCGCTTCTATCTCTCGGTGCTGGTGAGTGTGGCCACGCCGGAGGGTGAGCAGATTCGCGCGGTATCCATCCCCGTGCAGGTGGGCGACCAGCCGCCGGCGATGCGCGACAACGGCGAGCTGACGACCACGGAGGGTGAGACGGTGCGCTCGCTGCCGGCGAAGGAGTCGGGCGGCGAGTGACGTCCGGAGATTCCCGAGACGATTCAGGTAACTGGACATAAAGCCTGACCAGGTCTCGAACGCAGGCGGGAAAATTTTCCCACCCCTCTGGTGGAAACGAGAGTTGAGTCACAGACACCCCGCGTGACCGCAACTATCGTCCCGGGACATCAGCGCCGGTCCTGCCGGCGTCTACGGAGAAGCTCTGGTTCGGCGCCCGGCTCGGGCGCGTCCAGGGGGTCTCGGAGAGATGGACCGGCCACCCATGCACCCGACCCTCAAAGAACAGATCAGGCAGGCGACCGGCGACGGCGAGCGGCTCGACTATGCGAGCCTGCTCGAGATGGTGGAGGCGCGCTACGCCGAGCTCGATCACCTGGCCGCTGACGCAGGCGACGAGCCGAACCGTAACGCCGACCTTCGGGTGGTGCTGGACAGCGTCGCCGACGCGGTGCTCACCGTGGATCCGGACGGCATGATCCGCTACGCCAACCGGGTGGCCCACCAGCTGTTCGGCTACGCCGCCGGCGGCCTGCCGGGCGTGATGTTGCCGGAGGTCCTGCCCCACGCCGGCAGGATCCCGGTGAAGATGTTCCTGCAGGCCTACCTCACCAACCTGGACGAGACTTTCCTGGAGCTGGAGACCGGCCAGACCGAGGCACTGCGTGCCGACGGCAGCCGCTTCACCGCCGAGATCAACACCACCCGCCTGTCGGAGAAGACCAGCGGCGCGTTCGTGCTGTGCCTGCGCGATATCTCCGACCGCCTGCAGGCCGAGGAGGCGCTGCGGGAGAACGAGGAGCGCTACCGGGCGCTGGTCGACCACGCCACCGAGGCCATCGTGGTGCTGGACGTCGACAGCGGCCGGTTCGTCGACGTGAACGAGAACGCCATCAGTTTCTTCAACCTGTCGCGCAAGCGCCTGCTGTCCATGGGGCCCGAGGGCATCTCGCCCGAGCGCCAGCTGGACGGCTCGCCGTCCTTCGGCAAGGTGCGGGGTTACGTCGACCGCGCGCTGAACGGCGAGCAGCCCTGCTTCGAGTGGCTGCACATCGATGCCGACGGCCGGGAGATCCCCTGCGAGGTCCGCCTGGTGCGTCTGCCCTCGGCCAACCGCAAGCTGCTGCGGGCGAGCATCACCAGCATCGCCGAGCGCAAGCGCAACGAGCTCATCGCCTTCGGCGAGCACAAGGTGCTGGAGATGGTGGCCTCCGGCGCCAATCTGAAGGGCACGCTGAAGGCGCTGTCGCGCACCGTGCAGCAGATCGTGCCCGGCGCACGGGTGCTGGTGACCACGCTGGACCCCGAGCGGGCGCGTTTCCGGGTGGCGGCGGCGAGCGGGCTGCCCGAAGAACTCCTGGACGTGGTCGACGGCTTCCTGGTGGACGAGGCCAACACCTCCTGCGGACGGGCCGTTAGCCACAACGTGGCGGTGATCAGCGCGGATATCCAGCAGGACGACGGCTGGGCGGACCTGGCCGGGTTCATGGCGGGTCACGAGCTGCACGCCTGCTGGGCGTTCCCGCTGGTGGGCGGCGCCGACGACGTGCTGGGCACCCTGGCGCTGTATTTCCCGGAGACCCGGGAGCCGTCCACTGCCGAGCTGGACCGCATTACGGGGCTCGTGCGCCTGGCCGGCATCGCCATCAAGCGCCGCTACGACGAGGAGGCGCTGCGCTCCAGCGAGGCACGCTTCCGCGGCCTGTTCGAACACGTGGTGGAGGGCGTCTACATCGCCACGCCGGACGGCGAGATCGAGTCCGCCAACCCGGCGCTGATGCAGATCCTCGGCTACGACGACGTGGAGGAGCTGCGGCGCGAGGTGAAGAGCTCCACCGCCTACGTGAATCCCCAGGACAGCGTGCGCTTCCGCGAGAAGCTCGAGCGCGACGGCGTGGTGCGCAACTTCGAGGCACGCATGAAGCGCCGGGACGGCAGCGAGATCGTGGTGCTCGAGAACTCCCGCGCCGTGCTGGACGCGGAGGGGAATATCGTTGCCCACGAGGGCACCATCACCGACATCACCGAGCGCAAGATCGCCGAGACCCGCATCTTCGAGGAGAAGGAGAAGGCCCAGGTCACGCTGAAGTCCATCGGCGATGCGGTCATCACCACCGATGCCGACGGCAACGTGGACTACCTGAACCCGGTGGCCCAGGACCTCACCGGCTGGGAACTCCGGGCCGCCCGGGGCAAGCCCATCGGCGAGATCATCACCATCGTCCATTCCCACACGCGCCAGGCCGTGGACAATCCCGTGGAGCGCTGCCTGCGTGAGGGGCGCGTGATCGCGCTGGCAGAGGACTCGGTGCTGATCAACCGGCTGTCGAACGAGATTCCCATCCAGGATTCGGCCGCGCCCATCCGCGACCGGGTGGGCAACATCATCGGCGCCGTGATGGTGTTCCACGACGTGAGCAAGGAGAGCCGTCTCTCCCGCCAGCTCTCCTACCAGGCCGCCCACGACAGCCTCACCGGGCTGATCAACCGGCGCGAGTTCGAGAACCGGCTGACCGCGGCGCTGGAAGAGGCCAGCCTGGACACCAGCATCGCCCACGGCCTGCTCTACCTGGACCTGGACCAGTTCAAGGTGGTGAACGACACCTTCGGCCACACGGCGGGCGACGAGCTGCTGCGCCAGCTGGCCGAACGCATCCAGGGCTGCATCCGCTCCAGCGACGTGGTGGCCCGCCTCGGCGGCGACGAGTACGGCATTCTGCTGCAGAACTGCGACTGCGACCGCGCCGTGAGCGTGGCCGAGACCATCCGGGCGGCGGTGGAGAACCACCGCTTCGTCTGGCAGGACAGCGTGCAGAGCGTGCGCGCCTCGGTGGGTGTGGTAATGGTGACCCACGAGACCGTGAGCGTGGGCGCGCTCATGAGTGCTGCGGACGTGGCCTGCTACTCGGCCAAGGATCTCGGCCGCAACAAGGTGCATCTCTACCAGGACGGCGACGCCTCCGTGCGCCACCGGGAGATGCAGTGGGTCTCGCGCATCACCAGCGCGGTGGAAGAGGACCGTCTGGAGCTGTACTTCCAGCCCATCGTGGCCATTGGCAACGAGGGCAGCGAGGGCAGCGAGGCCGGCCATAGCGGCAATGGCGGCAATGGCGGCCATGGAGGCAATGGCGGCTACGCGGAAACCTGCAGCCACTACGAGCTGCTGCTCAGGATGCGCGACGAGGACGGCGAGCTGGTGCAGCCCAACGTGTTCATCCCGGCCGCCGAGCGCTTCAACCTGATGCCCATGCTGGACCGCTGGGTGGTGAACGAGACGCTGGACCACCTGGCCGATGCCACGGGCGTGGACGGCAGGGCCGCCTATACGCTGGCGCTGAACCTCTCCGGCACCTCGCTCAGCGACGACCGTTTCCGCGCCTGGCTGACCCACGAGCTGCGCGGGCGCGCCCTGCCGGACGGCGCCATCTGCTTCGAGATCACGGAGACCGCGGCGATCGCGAACCTGGACCGGGTCATCCACTTCATGAACGACCTGAAGGAGGTGGGCTGCCGCTTCTCGCTGGACGACTTCGGCAGCGGCCTGTCCTCGTTCACCTATCTGAAGCACCTGCCGGTGGACTACCTGAAGATCGACGGCGCGTTCATCCACAACGTGGTGGAGGACGAGAAGGACCAGAGCCTGGTGGACGCCATCAGCCGCATCGGCAAGGCGCTGGGCATCGCCACCGTCGCCGAGCGGGTGGAGAACGAGCAGGTGCTCGCCATCCTCGGCCGCATCGGGGTGGAATACGCCCAGGGCTTCCATATCGCCCGGCCGGCCTCCGTGCGCGGCTTCGCGCCCTGGGGCGAGCACGAGCGGGACGCCGAGGGGCGGGCGCTGGCCTGATTCCGGCCGCCCCGGGCCTCACCTGCCGACCCCTCCGGGAATGGGTTACACTCGGAGAGGTATGAAAGACGCACCCGAGCCGGTACACATACCCGCCCAGGCCGCCATGGAACACGCCCAGCGGGCACTGCTGGCGCCGGACGAGCCGCCGCCCTACCACATCGTGCACGGGCGGGCGGACCCGCCGGTGCTGATCGTCTGCGACCATGCCAGCCGCCGCATCCCGCGTGCGCTGGCGGACCTCGGCATGGACGAGCGCGGGCTCTCCACCCACCTCGCCTGCGACATCGGCGCCGGCGAACTGACCCGCCGGGTGACGGCGCGGCTCGCGGCCAACGCCGTGCTGGCCCGCTACTCCCGGCTGGTGGTGGACTGTAACCGCCACCTGGACGACCCGACTGCGTTCCTCTCCCGTGGCGACGGCCACATCATCCCGGGCAACGAGGGGCTGGACGACCAGCAGAAGGCCTGCCGCGCTGACGCGCTCTACTGGCCCTACCACCGGGCCATCGAGGAGGAGATCCGCCGGCTGACGAACGGCGACCGGGTGCCGGCGTTCATCTCCATCCACAGCTTCACGCCGGTGCTGGACGGCGAGGGCCGGGACTGGGACGTGGGCATCCTGTGGGACACCGACCCGCGTCTGCCGCGCCCGATACTGGAGGGGCTGCGCCGCATCCCCGGGCTGGTCATCGGCGACAACGAACCCTACTCGGGCCGGGCGCCCGCCGACTTCACCGTGGACTACCACGCGGAGCGGACGGGGCTGCCCCACGCCGCCTTCGAGATCCGCCAGGATCACCTCATGAGCGAGGAGGGCCTCGAGCTCTGGACCGAGCGGCTCGTGCACCTGCTCGCCCCCCTCCTGGACAACCCGAATCTCTATCGCCGCCTGCCCGTGGTTCCGGAGCACGACGTGCCGGGCCGCTCGGGGGACAACCCGATACCCGGCTGACCGGCCGGCGGCAGGCGAGCGGCGGCGGACGACTGGCGAGCGGAGCACCGGCCCATGAAAGAGCCTGCCTTCACGATCGGCATCGAGGAAGAGTACCTGCTGGTGGACCGGGAGACCCGCGGGCTCGCGGACGACCCGCCCACGGCCATGCTGGAGGAGTGCGAGAAGCGCTGCCGGGGCCAGGTCAGCCCCGAGTTCATGCGCTCGCAGATCGAGGTGGGCACACGGGTGTGCCGCAACATCCGCGAGGCGCGGCGGGACCTCGCCCGGCTGCGCCGGGTGATCGTGGACGTGGCCGACGAGCACGGCCTCGCGCCCATCGCCTCGTCCACCCACCCGTTCAGCCGCTGGACGGAGCAGAAGCACACGCCGAAGACCCGCTACCAGGCGCTGGCCACCGAGATGCAGGCGGCCGCCCGGCGGCTGCTGATCTGCGGCATGCACGTGCACGTGGGCATCGACGACGACGCCATGCGCATCGATCTCATGTCGCAGATGAGCTACTTCCTGCCGCATCTGCTGGCGCTGTCGTGCTCGTCGCCGTTCTGGGAGGGCAAGGACACCGGGTTGAAGTCCTACCGGCTCACCGTGTTCGATGCGCTGCCGCGCACGGGGTTGCCGGAGCACTTCTCGAGCTTCGGCGAGTACCAGCGCCACGTGGACGTGCTGGTATCGGCGGGCATCATGGAGGACGCCACCAAGCTGTGGTGGGACCAGCGGCCGAGCGCGCGCTATCCCACGCTGGAGACCCGGGTGATGGATGTGTGCACCCGCATCGACGACACCATGGCGCTGGCGGCACTGGTGGTGTGTATCCTGCGCATGCTGTTCCGGCTGCGGGTGGACAACCAGCGCTGGCGCATCTACCCGAACATGCTGATCCACGAGAACCGCTGGCGGGCCATGCGCTACGGTTTCGACGAGGGCATGATCGACCTGGCGAAGGGACGGGTGATCGCCTTCGAGTCGCTGCTGGAGGAGCTGCTGGAGCTGGTGGCCGAGGACGCCGAGGCGCTGGACTGCGTGGCCGAGGTGCGCTCGGTACGCCACATCATCGAGCGGGGTACCAGTGCCCATCGCCAGCTGGAGACCTACCGGGACGCACTGTCCGAGGGCGCCGACCATCAGGGCGCCCTGCAGAAGGTGGTGGACCACCTCATCGAAGAGACGGCCATGGGGCTGGATGCGCCGGAGTGAGACATAATCCCGCCCGCCGCCCGGGCAACTGAGCACCGGTTAACAGAAACCCGATCGTCACACCGCTAGAGTGCTCCAATCCCCGCCGCTGGGGGCGGTACACGGACGGGCGATTGGATACGACCACCTATTTCCTGATGATCCAGTTTTCGGCTGCGGTGGGCTACGCGCTCATGGCGGCCGCGCTCTATCGGCGGCGCGAGCCGGACGCGCGCTCCGTCTCCCTGGTGGCTTTCCTCGCCCTGCTGTCGGTGTGGCTCTTCGGCGCGAGCCTGGAGACGGCGTTCGCGACGCTCGCCGTGCACCACGTCGCCCGGGTGCTGGTGTTCGTCGGGGCCTGCTTCACGCCGGTGGCTATCGTGGCCTTCCTGATGGGTTACACGGCGCAGGGGGTGCGCGCGAACCTGCTGGCCGGGTTGTGTGTCGTGCCCACGCTCACGCTGCTGATGACGGCCACCAACCCCTGGCACGGCCTCATGTGGGACTACCCGCCGCCGATGGCGGACGGGCGTCTGCTGCTGTCGCTGGACTGGGGTCCCTGGTTCAATTTCGTGCACGGTCCGTACAGCTACGGCATGGTGCTCGTCGCCTTCACCGTGTTCGGCTTCCACCTGCCGTCGGTGCCGCCTTCCCAGCGGCTGCCGGCGGTGGTCATGATGATCTGCGGCATGGTGCCGCTGACGATCAGCGGGCTGTCGGTGCTCGGTTTCGGGCCCCAGGATGCGCCGGTGACGACGCTGACGCTGGCCGCGTTCATTCCGGTGTATGCCTGGATGATGCTGGGCATGCGGGTGACCAAGCTCTCCGTGGTGGCCTACCGGGGCGTGTTCGAGCAGCTGAAGGACCCCGTGCTGTTGCTGGACAACGAGGACCGGGTGGTGGGGGCCAACCGGGCCGCCGAGAAGCTGCTGGGCGCGCGGGAGGCGGAGCTGGTGGCCCGCCGGCTGCGGGGCGAGACGCCGGTGGTGGCGGCCGTCCGGGAGTGCGTCGAGAGCGGCATCATGCAGCAGCTGGCGGCGGACAACGGGCGTCACTACGAGGTGCGGCGATCGGCCATCCGCACGGCGAGCCGCCACCAGCGCGGCCAGATCGTGGTCTGCCGCGACGTGACCGAGCGCCACAAGGCCCAGGACCGTCTCGCCAAGAGCGAGCGGCTGCTGCGCACGCTGGTGGACAACTCCTCCAACGGCATCCTGCGGCTGCGGCATACCGACGAGGAGGACGTGTTTCGCTGCGTGTTCGCGAATCGGGCAGCCGAGCGCTACATCGGGCTGCCGGCGCGGCGTATCGTGGGCCAGGAGGTCGACACCTTCCAGCTGCCCGGCGACGGCCGGCTGCAGGCGCTGGTGGTGCGCTCGGCCACCGAGGGCGCGCGCTGCGACGACGAGATGGAAGTGGGCGAGGGCACGCGCCGGCGCTGGATGCGCGTGATCGCCGAGCCGGTGGACGAGGACGTGGCGGTGACGTTCATCGACATCACCGAGCGCAAGGAGCGCGAGCGCCAGATGGAGACCTACGCGCTGTCCGACGCGCTGACGGGGCTCAACAACCGGCGCGGCTTCGAGCAACACGCGCGGCCACTGCTCGCGCGCGAGGCGGGGTCGGGGCACGGCGCCGTGATCTTCCTCGACATCAACGGCTTCAAGGCCATCAACGACGAGCACGGGCATCGGCTGGGTGACTCTCTGTTGCAGAGCTTCGCCGACCGGCTGCGATCGAACCTGCGGCCCCAGGACGTGATCGGCCGCTGGGGCGGCGACGAATTCGTGGCCCTGGCGCCGGGCATCTCGCGGCCGGAGGCCGAGCAGCTGGCGCGGCGGCTCACGCTGGCGCTGGCCGAGCGCTACCGCATCCGTGATATCGCCGTCGCCTGTCCTGCCAGTGTGGGTCTGGCACTGTACCCGGAGCACGGGCGGCACCTGAACGAACTGCTGCGGGCCGCCGACCATGCCATGTACCGGGCCAAGCAGCGCAGCCGCGAGAACGACCGGCTGTCCGACTCCCAGCTGCTGGAGCAGGTCACCGAAGTAAAGGCCGGCTGACCCGCTGCAACCCGGTGCCGCACACCATTAAGTTCGGACCAGGTGCCGGACACCATCAAGTTTCAAAAGTTGCAAATGTTCCGTTTCTCACGCTTCGGGTGCCGGACACCGAAAGTTCGATAAGTTCATTAAGTTTCATAAGTTGGATAAGTTCGGTCCGGCACCTTCTGGTAGAGCCTGCCCAGGGCTATGGCGCAGACGGTCCATAGTGCGGCCACCAGGACGCCCACCGCGGCGATGCCGCCGAGGCCCAGGCCGAGGGCCTGCATGAGCTTGTACAGGCCGGCGTTCGCGGCGTCGCCGCCGCGGTAGACGACGGTGTCGATGACGTTCTTCACCTTGTAGCGGCTCTCCCGGTCCACGGCGGTGTAGAGCATCTCCCGCGCCGGGCGCGTGATGGCGTAATTGCCGGAGCGCCGGATCACCTGCACGACGATCAGCACGGTCAGGGTGGGCACCGCCGCCAGCGCGACGAAGCCGCCGATCATGAACACCGGCATCGCGGCCAGCGTTACCACCATCCCCACCCGCTTGACGATGCGCCCGGTCAAAAAGACCTGCGTGCCTAGCGAGATCACGTTCACGGCCAGGTCGATGAAGGCGAAGATCCGCGTGCGCTCGCCGGACGAGGCGAAGGCGTCGCGCACCAGCTCCGCCTGCTGCAGGTAGATGAACGTGCTCACCGCCGTGTACAGGAAGATGAACGCGGCCAGGGTCAGCAGGTAGGGCGAGCGGAACAGCAGCGTGAAACCCGCGAACGGGTTGCCGCCCATGGCGGCCTCGCGCCGCGCCGGGCTGCCGTCCGCCTTCACGGCACTGCTCGCCGCCGAGGTGCGCGACCAGTGCAGCAGGTAGCGGATGAGGAACAGCGTGACCGTCAGCAGCGCCGCCGCCACCAGCACCAGGTTGCCGGTGCCGAGGGTCTCCGCGAAGCTCACCGTGAAGGTCGGGCCGACGATGAATCCGGAACTCGCGCCCGCCGTGACGAAGCCGAACAGCCGCTTCGCCTGATCGCCGGAGAAGATGTCCGCCATGAAGCTCCAGAACACCGAGACGACGAACAGGTTGTACACGCTCAGCCAGACGAAGAAGACGCGGGCGACCACGGGGTTGTCCGGGTCGGCGCTGAAGGCCGTGTAGAACAGCGCCAGATTGATGATGAAGAACAGATACACCCAGGGCAGGAACACGCCGCGCCGGTAGCGGGAACACAGCCAGCCGTAGAACGGCACCGCTACCAGGGTGGCGAGGAAGGTCGCCAGGAACATCCAGGGCAGGTTCTCCACGCCGCCGGCGATGCCCATGGTGTCGCGCACCGGCCTGAG
>CAYRZI010000071.1:0-14462 GCA_964428605.1 uncultured Woeseiaceae bacterium | reverse complement strand
CACCCTGGGCCGAAAGGAGGGGTAGTAGGGCCTTCAGGCCCTCCTACCGGCGGGTGAGGGCCAGGATGCGGTCGGCGGCTTCGGCGATCGTGGCGCCGAAGGCGACCAGGCCCTCGTCGTGGCCGGCCATCACCGCTATGCCGGAGCGGGCGAACTCGGTCTCCTCGTACAGGCGGCGGAACTCCCGGGCCATCTCCGGCGTGCCGTAGGGTACCTCCGGTGCGGTGGTCGGTATCCGGCCCTTCAGCCGGTGCCAGAGTTCGCCGCTGTGCACGTGGGCGATGGCGCGGATGGAAGGGTCCAGCTCGTAGATGGCCGCATGGGTCAGCGCCTCCGAGGAGGCCTGGATCGGTCCCTCGCAGGCGACCCGGTTTGCGTCGATGTCGTAGCCGGTCACCAGGGCATAGTGGCTCGCGTCGGTGCGCGGGATGTGGCCGGTCTGGGTGCCGCTGATGATGAAGCTGCCCGGTTGCCGCCCACGGATGCTGAGGTTGCCGTAGCCCACGCCGTGTTGCTCGTAGTAGCCCACGAGGCCCGCCTCATGCAGCCGGTTGCGGCAGTCGTTGAGTTCCTGCAGGGCATCGGCGGGCAGGGCCGGCGCCGGGCGCCAGTCCACGTCGTATTTGGTATAGCCCTCGTCGATGGGCCCCTCGTGAGTCACCGCTCGCCGACTCAGGCGGCCGTGCCGGCGCGTTCCGGGAACAGGGCGGCCAGACCTTCCTCGCTGGCGGTGCAGATGCCCCGCTCGGTAATGAGTCCGGTAACCAGCCGGGCCGGCGTCACGTCGAAGGCGTAGTTGCCGGCCGGCGAGTCGTCGGCGACCGTCTGCACCACCCGTATCTCGCCGCCGTCCAGGCCGGCGATGTGGGTGACTTCCTCGGGGCTGCGTTCCTCGATGGGGATGTCGGCGAGCCCGTCGGCGATGTCCCAGTCGATGGTGGTGGAGGGCAGCGCCACGTAGAAGGGGATGCCGTTGTCCCGTGCGGCCAGGGCCTTCAGGTAGGTGCCGATCTTGTTGGCGACGTCACCCGCACGGGTGGTGCGGTCGGTGCCGGTGATGCAGATGTCCACCTGGCCGTGCTGCATGAGATGGCCGCCGGCGTTGTCCACGATCACGGTGTGAGCAATGCCGCTGGCCGCCAGTTCCCAGGCGGTGAGCTGGGAGCCCTGGTTGCGCGGGCGGGTCTCGTCCACCCAGACGTGAATGGGGATGCCCCGTTCCTGCGCGAGGTACATCGGCGCGGTGGCGGTGCCCCAGTTGATGGTGGCCAGCGAGCCGGCGTTGCAGTGGGTGAGGATGTTCACGGGCTCGCCGTTCTTGCGCTCGGCGATCGCCGCCAGCAGCTCGACGCCCTGTTCGCCGATGCCCCGGGAGATGGCGACGTCTTCCTCGCAGACGGCCTCGGCCTCGGCGCGCAGCCGGGCGACGAGTTCGGCGTCGGAAGAGCGGCGCAGCGTCTCCAGCATCCGCTCGATGCCCCAGCGGAGATTCACCGCCGTCGGCCGGGTGGCGGCCAGCGCGCCCGCCGCCTCGCGGACGAACTCGCGCCGGCTCTCGCCCTGCAGCCCGGCATCGTCGGCCTCGAGCGCGGCGAGGTACAGGCTCCAGGCTGCCGTGGCGCCGATCAGCGGCGCGCCGCGCACCAGCATCTCGCGGATGGCGAAGGCGCCGTCGGCATGGGTGCGCAGGTCGAAGACTTCGTAACGGTGGGGCAGGCGGCGCTGGTCGATGATCTGCACCACGCCCGCATCCTCGGGGTGCAGCCAGATGGTGCGGAAGTTCTTCCCTGGGACGTTGCCCGGGACATTGCCTGGGACGTTGGCGGTGACGTTCATGGGAGGCTGCTCACGCTGCGGCCGGGGGCGTTACGATAACGTCGCCCGCCGGGCGGTACAAACCGGCCCGGCGCTTACTCCCCCCGGGCGGAGACGCCGGCATGCTCCGCATAGCCTATGCCCGTAACCGGCTCGCCGTCACGCTCGCCCTCGACGGTGAGCGCCCCCTCCCAGTAGCGCACGGTCAGGTCCAGCTCCTGGTTCGGCAGCCTCGGGGTCACCGCGAGGTCGATGCCGAGGCCTGGCACCTGCAGGCGCCAGGCCACCGTGTAGCGCACGCCGGTCTGCGGGCTGGTCCAGCGTCCGGTGCCCTCGAGCCGGGCCTCGTCTGCGCCGAAGCGGTGCGCCACTTCGCCGTCCGGGCCCACCAGGATACCGCCGGAATAGGGGGCTGTGCCGCCGTCGGTCTGACGCAGCCGGTAGTACATGAGGTCGTAGCCGTCGTCGAGCTGGATGGCGAACCAGTTCCAGCCTTCCACGCCCGCGCCGAGCACGCTGGTGCTCCACTCCCGGTCCATCCAGACGAGTCCTTCCACGGCGTGCTCGTCGCCGCCCACCCGCACGCTGCCCGCGGCCGGCAGCCGGGTGAAGGAGTAGTAATAGGACGCGTTGCCCGGTTCCGGGCCTTTCGGGTCGAGCCCGGCCTCGCCCTGCAGCACCAGCGGCTTGCCCGCGGCGATCTCGAGATCGAGGCCGAAGCCGTCGGCGTCGGCGACCAGACGCAGCGGGAACCAGCCGGCGTCGCCGCCGCTCGCGAGCTGCCAGTCGTCCAGCCAGACCCGGAAGGGTGCGGTACGCGCACCCGCCAGCCCGAGCGCCTCGCGCTCGAACTTCTCGTCGGCGTGGAAGGTGCCGCCCTCGGTGTCCGTGACGGCGACGTGCGCCATCCACAGCTGGTCGGTGGCCCATGCCGAGGCCCGCTCGGGCGGCTCTGCCGCGATGGCGAAGCGGAAGAAGGTCATCTGGAAGCCGAAGTGCCGGCCCGCGTCGGTCTCCAGGTTGCCGGTGAGGTACCACCACTCCGTGCGATAGTCCGGGTGAGCGCCGTGATCCTCGGGGAAGCGGAATTCCCGCGGCGCCTCTGCGCGGGCGTAGCGCTCGTCGTCCTCGGCGCTGCCGAGGAAGGTGGTGACGTTCGAGGTATCGCCGGCCTCGGGCTCTTCCGCCGGCGGCCCGCCGCAGCCGGCCAGCAGGGCGGTCAGCAGCAGGAGCGGGCTGAGCCGGCAGCGCACGATCATCCTCATTCTCCCCGCAGGTTGGCCGCGATCGGCTGCTGCGCCAGCCGGCGGGCCGGATAGAGACCGGCCAGGAAGGCCGCCGCCACCGCCAGCACGATGCCCGTCACCAGCTGCTCCGGCGCCACCACGAAGCCCATGGTCCAGCCAAAGGAGCGCTGGTTGATGACATAGATGAGGAGTGCGGCCAGCACCACGCCGAGGGGCAGCGCCAGGAGGCCCGAGACTACGCCCAGCAGCGTGGTCTGGGCAAGGGAGTTGGCACCGGTCTGTGCCCGGGTGAAACCGACGGCCCGCAGCGTGGCCACTTCCCGGCTGCGTTCCAGCTGCAGGGCCAGGAGCGCACTCAGGATGCCGAAGAAGGCGATGATGCCGGCCAGCAGCCGCAGCACGCCGGTGATCTCGAAGGTGCGGTCGAACACGTTCAGTGTGACCCGCCGGATCTCCTCGTTGGCGGCCAGGGTGACGTCGCCGCGCTCCGCGGCGAAGGCGCCCAGCGCGTCGTCGATGGCCTGCCGGTCCGCATCCGGCTCGCGGTAGATGCCCACGCCGTTGGGCGCCTCGTAGCCCCACAGCTCGGTGGCCACGTGATAGGGCAGCATGGCGGAGCTGCCGGCCGTGCGGTAGTCGCGGAAGACGCCGAGCACGCGGAACTCGTGCGGGCCGCGGTCTGCCGGCAGCGTCAGGGTGTCGCCCACCTCGAGGCCGCGCAGGTTGGCGAAGGCCTCGGCCAGCAGGATGCCGTCGCCTTCCTCCAGCGCCGGCCAGGCCGTCTCCGGATCGCCGGCCACCAGCGTCTCGCCGTAGCCCCGCGGCCCGGCCTTCGCCGCGCGCACGGACACCTCGCCTGCCGCGGTGGGCAGCGTGATGGTGCGCGAGAGGCTGGTGCCGGCGACGCCGTCGATGGCCGCCAGGCGCTCGATCTCCGCCCGGCTGAAGCCCTCGGCGCCGGCGCTCTCGGTGACCACGTAATAATCGGCGATCAGCGACTGATCCAGCCAGCTCGTGACGCTGCCGCGGAAGCTGTCGATCATGACGCCGATGCCCACCACCGTGGCCACGGCCACGGCGAGTGCCGTGACCGCGATGCCGGTGCGCGACAGCGAGGCGACGGCGCCGCGCACGGCCATGCGCACGGGCAGGCCCAGCCGCCGGCCCGTGGCGGCCTGCGCGGCGGAGAGCAGCCGGGCCGTGCCGGGCGGTATCAGCAGGGCATAGCCGGCCAGCACCAGGAACAGGCCGGCGAAGGCGGGCACCAGACCCGCGCCGGGCCACGCGATCAGCGCCGCCGCCCCCAGGAAGGCGACGGCCGCCACGGCCGGACCGGCCCGGAAGCGCCGCTGCATGCTGCGCTCCCGGGCGATGTCGGTCATGGCCGTGCGCGGCGGCTCGTTCGCCGCCTCCATTGCCGGCCGCAGGGCGGCGGCCACTGTGGCGCCCACGCCCAGCATGCCCGCCTTGACGAAGGGGAACCAGGAGAAGCCGTCGGGGCTGACCCGGTCGGTGAAGTAGAGGTCGTTGATGGTGGCCAGCACCAGGTCGGTGAGCGAGCGGGACAGGACCCAGCCCAGCGCCAGGCCGGCGGCCGTGGCGACCACACCGAGCAGCACGCTCTCGGCCAGGATGTCGCCGGCCACGTCCCGGCGGGTCGCGCCGATGGCGCGCAGCGTGCCGAGGCTGCGGCGGCGGCGCACCACGGCAAAGGACATGGTGGCGTAGATCAGCAGCATGCCGACCACCAGCGCGAGCAGGCTGAGCGCCGTCAGGTTGATGCGGAAGGCGCGCAGCATCTCGCCGGTGACATCGTCGCTGGAACCGGCCGGTACCAGCACCGCGCCGGCCGGCAGGGCCTCGCCGATCCGCCCCGCCTGCGCCTCGTCCAGCGCCAGCTCGATGCGGCTCAGCTCGCCCAGACGCCCGAGCACCTCCTGGGCCGTGCCGATGTCGGCGATGACCGGACCGGACTCGCCGGAGCCGCGGCCGGCCTCCAGCACCACCACGCCGCGCACCCGCAGCGTATGGGCGGTCTCCTGTGCCTTGACCGTGAGCTCGTCGCCCGCCGACACGCCGAGGGAGGCTGCGAAGGCTTCCGGCAGCAGCACCGTGCCCGGCTCGGCGATCAGCGGCCGCACGTCCAGCCCCTCGCCGTCGGCCCCGCGCCGGACGAGTTGCAGTGCCGCGTCGAAGGCGAGTTCGGCCACCGGGTCGATGCCCAGCAGGCGCACGGAGCGCTCGCCGCGGCCGGGCAGGAGCACGCGGCCCTCCACCACCGGCGCCGCGAGATCCAGCCCGAGTTCCGTCTTCACCCGGGTATAGACGGCCTCGTCCAGCGTGCCGCCGGCGGCCTCCACGTAGTGGCTGGCCCGATTGGAGGTGAGCTCCCGGGAGAGTTCGAAGGCGCGCAGCGACGTGGCATTTGCCAGGTCGATGGCGACGACCACCGCCACACCGAGCGCGATGCCGGCGAGGGCCAGTGCCAGCTGGCCGGGATGGCGCAGATAGAAGCGGATGGCGGACTGGCGCCGCAGACTGCTCACTGGCGCTCCAGTCGTCCCTCGCGCACCTCGTAGACCTCGTCGGCATAGCCGACGACCTCGGTGCTGTGGGTCGCCATGATCAGGGTGGTGCCCTGGCGGCGGCAGGCGTCGTCCAGGAGCTCCACGACCTGCTGCGCCGTGGCGAGATCCAGGTTGCCGGTGGGTTCGTCGGCGAGCACGATGGCGGGCTCGTGGATCAGTGCCCGGGCGATGGCCACCCGCTGCTGCTCGCCGCCGGACATCTCCTCCGGGAAGCGGTCCCGGAACCCGGCCATGCCCACGCCGGCCAGGGCGGCCTCGGCGCGCTCACGGCCCTCGGCGGCCGGAACGTCCAGCAGCTCCAGCGGCAGGCGCACGTTCTCGCCGGCGGTCAATGTGGGCAGCAGGTTGAAGAACTGGAACACGAAGCCGAGGTGGCGGCGGCGGAACAGCGTGCGCTCACGGTCCGGGGCATCGCTCAGCCGTTGCTCGCCGATGGCGATGCGCCCGGCGCTCGGTTCGTCGAAACCTGCGATCAGGTTCAGCAGGGTCGACTTGCCGGAGCCGCTGCGGCCCAGCACGGCGACGAAACGGCCGCTGTCGAAGGCGGCGCTGACTTCGTCGAGCACGGTCTGGCGGTGTTCGCCCGCCTGATAGCGCTTGCTGACCTGGTCGAGGACTATACGCATCCCCCCATTGTTCCACAGCCGGGGGGCGCTGTGCGCCGGCCGGGCACCGTGTACAGACCGCGACGCAGAAAAAAAGCCCGGACACCGCCTGCGGCGGCGTCCGGGCAAGGGCCCCTGACGGGGCGGGGGGTCAGGCTGCCTCGCGCACCGGCGCCGGTTGCTCTTGGTCGATGACGGCCCCGGCCGGCGGCCTGGAGACGTCGCGGAAGCGCAGCATGTCCGCGATGCGGGTGGATGCGCCGTTCCAGAAGCCGGCCTCCATACCCTCCACGCTGCGGGGGTTAGCGAAGGTGCCGAACACCATGTCCCAGAGCGGCAGGTTCGCGTAGTTGAACTCGTGCCGGCCGCGGGCGTGGTGCACCAGGTGGCTCTCCGGCCGCTGGATCAGATAGCCGAGCCAGTGCGGCGTGCGGATATTGGCGTGCTGGAACATTGCGTTGAATGCGAGCCAGGTCGCGCAGATGGCACCCGCCTCGGGCGTGAGCCCCAGCAGGGGGAAGAACACCAGCGAGCTCCACGTGGTGAAGAAGAACAGGTCGATGGGGTGCAGGTAGTTCGCCCCGAAAGCGTCCAGCTTCTCAGCGCTGTGATGCACCTGGTGTCCGGCCAGCCACAGCCAGTCGAAGCGGTGTGCCGAGCGGTGGTACCAGTAGTGGATCAGCTCGTAGGCCAGGATGCCCGCGGCAACTCCGCCCCAGGTGCCCAGTCCGGAACCGTCCAGCAGGCTCACGCCCTCGAACACGATGCCCCAGAAGGTGGTGATGGCGATGGAACCGCCGAGCACGGCGATGGTGGCGGCGAACATGCGCAGCCGGTACCAGCGCGGTGCCTCGAACTCTCTTGCCTCGTAGACCAGGTCCAGCGCCATGAAGGCGGGGATGAAGGCGAGGCCGATAATGCCCAGTATTTCGATCATCTCTTTTTCCTCTCTCTCAGAGGCCCGCCACCAGTGCGATGTTTGCGCACAGGATGGCCAGGCCGTAGAACACCAGCAGTGCGATCACTGCCGGCTCCAGTTCCTCGCCCCGGCTTCGTGCGGTGCGCTCGCGGCCGGGGCGGGGCTGCTGCGGGTGGCGGGTGTTGTCCACGGATGGCTCCGCGTCAGCCCGCCACGCCGGCGAATTGCGCGACGCTGTAGCCGTAGCCCGTGACCAGTGCGGCCAGCACGAGCCAGCCGATGGCCTGCGAGATCGCGCGTTCCTGCCATTGCTTGCGTGTCTTCATGACGATTCCTCCTCGTTACCAGTCGGCAGCGCGGTTGCCGCCGACGCAGCGAATGATGGGGAGGTCATGCGCTAACTAACTGAAATAGAAACGCTTTAATTCCGAAGAAAAACCGAAATTTCTCCGTAATCGGCACCGTGGGCGACTGGGGCCGTGCCGGGAGGCGGGCAAGACGGTCTAAACTGGGCTCCCTCGCGGGAGAGATGCACCGTGATGCGCAGGCAGCCCTTCCGGGTCGGCGAGTGGGACGTGTTCCCGCTCGAAGGCCGGATGGTCAGAGACGGACAGGCCCGACGCCTTCGGCCGAAGGCGATGGATGTGCTGTGCCTGCTGGCGTCACAGCCGGGCGAGGTGGTGGAACGCGACGCCATCCTGGGCGAGGTCTGGGGGCGCACGGCGGTGACCGATGAGCCGCTGACCGCGACTGTGGGGGAATTGCGTCGGGTGCTGGGCGAGCGCCGCGGCGAGTACCGTTACATCGAGACCATCCCGAAGCGTGGTTATCGGCTGGTGGCCGAGACATCAGCATCCGGGCCGGAAGAACAAGACGGCGTGCAGACGGCGGGGGATAGCGGCGCGCCGTCCGTGCCGGGCGGCCCGCAAGAGCGTTCCCGCCTCGGCCTGTCTGTGCCGATCGCGGCCGCGGCGCTGCTGGTTGCGGTCATGGCGGCGGTGTTGGCCCTGTGGATGGTCGGGAAGGAGCCGGCTGCCGAGCCGCCGGACTCGGTCGCCGTCCTGCCGTTCGCCACGCGGGACATGCCCGAAGACGACCGCTTCTTCTGCGACGGCCTCGCCCAGGAGATACTGACCCTGCTGTCCGGCATCGACGGGCTGCGCGTCGCCGCCCGCAACTCCGCTTTCGAGTTCCGGGACCGCCGCGCGGATCTGGCCGGTCTGCGGGAGACGCTGGGTGTGGACGCGGTGCTCGACGGCAGTCTCCGGCGGGAGGGAGACCGCCTGCGGATTCACGTCCAGCTGATCGATACACGCAGCGGCTACAACCTGTGGGCGCAGACCTACGACCGGCACCTCGGCGACGCCTTCGCGGTGCAATCCGAGATCGCCCGCTCCATCGCCGACCAGTTCAGCCTGGCCTTCCTGGATGCCGGACGCCTCGCGGCGCGCAGCGGCGACGGCGACTCCGAGGCCTATCTCGCGTATCTGCGCGGCAGTTATCTCTACGAGACCGCACGCGACCCGGAGGGTCTGAGGGAGGCGCGGCGCCATCTGGAGGAGGCCGTGGCACGGGATCCGGAGTTCGCGCTCGCCCGCGCGACGCTGGCCGGCGTGTGGGTGCGGCTCGGCGATTACGGCTACGAGGCGGCGGCGGAGGTCTATGAGCGGGGCCGGGAGCAGGCCGGGGCCGCACTCGCGCTCTCGCCCGAACTCGCGGAGGCCCATCTGATGCTCGGCTGGGTGCGCATGTACTACGACTGGGACTGGCAGGGCGCACGCGCCTCGCTGAGCCGGGCGCTGGACCTCGCGCCCGGCGACGCCTTCGTGATCGCCGCCAACGCGGCACTGAACTACCACCTTGGCCGGCTGGAGCCTGCGGTGAAACTGGCCGAGATGGCGGCGGAGCGCGATCCGCTGCGCACCGCGGTGCACTACAACCTTGCGTATTTCCGCTATGCCGCCGGCGATCTCGACGGCGCCGAACGCGCCCTGGACCGGGCGGAAGCCCTGTCCCCCGACTACCCGCGGGCCGGGCTGCTGCAGGTGCAGATCGATCTCGCGCACGGCGATGTCGAGCAGGCGGCGACCCGGGTGGAGACCCATCCGCTGCTGGCCCTGATGGCCGAGGCCCTGGTTGCCCATGCACGCGGGGATGCGACGGCTGCCCTGGCCGCGCTGGCGGAGATGGAGCGGTATCACGCCGAAACGAGCCCCTATCAGATTGCCGGCGTGTACGCGTGGATGGGGCGGCCCGACGAGGCATTCCGCTGGCTGGAGCGGGCCTATGAGGTACGCGACCCGGGCATGGCCGACCTGCGGGTGGACCGTCTGCTCGCGCCGCTGCGCGACGACCCGCGCTATCGGCTCCTGCTGGAGAAGACGGGCTTCGCCGAGGCGGACTGACGCGTCCGCCGCTCAGCCGTCCAGGGAATCCGGCGGCTTCAGTCCGTAGGGCTCGACCAGCTTCCAGACGTGCGCCGGCACCATGTGGCGCATGCGCCGCGGTGCCTGCCTGGCCAGGTGCAGCACCGTCTCCACCGCCTTCATCTCCACGCGCGCCCGGGCGAACTCGAGCCCACGCGGCCCGATGCGCGGCATGAGCCACCCGACCAGCGGCCGGAGCCAGTCCGGCATGCCGCGCACCGGCAGCCCGCCGGCGGCACGCTCGGTGTTCTTCAGGAAGCCGGCGACGTGGTTCTTGCGCTTGCCCGCGCTGCCGGGCTCGCTCGTGACGACCTCGCGGCCCAGCAGTCCGAGGAGTTCCTCGCCACGGTGGTTGCGGACCAGCAGCCACTGCCCGCCTTCGCCGCCCATGTAGCCCACGGTGATGTCGGCCAGCACGTTGGTGTAGTCCACGCAGGTGCGGCAGGTCAGCGGGAAGAAGTCCGGCGGCAGCTGCGAGATGGGCAGCTTCAGGAACGGGATCTCGCGCCGGCGGCCGTCGGTGTAGCGCAGCTCCACGCGGTAGTCGGCGCGGAATTCCAGGTACTCGATGGTCTCGGGTTCGTCGCAGAGCAGTGCCAGGAACCGGTGGAAGCGCTCGGTGGTGGTGTTGTCCGAGCACGGCGTGCCGACGACGTAGAGCCGCTCCAGTCCGAGCTCGCGCTCCAGCGCGCGCAGGGCGTAGACCTGGCAGGGGATGCCGATGACGGCGATGCGCCGGTGACCCGCCGCGACGGCCGGCTCGAGCAGCGCCAGCAGGGGCGCATAGCCCATGCGCATGCCCCGGCAGGCGGCCATCTGCCGCGAGTCGGTGACCAGCACCGGTACCGGTTTCCAGCGGTCTTCCGGATCGGGCGCCATGGTGAGCACGGCGTCCACCAGCCCTTCCTCGAGCAGACGCTCGCCGATGCGGGTCGTGATGCCGGTCCACTGCGCGCCTTCCCGGGGCTCGACGAGCCGGGCCCGCAACATGCGGCGGAACGGGCCGAAGTGCAGCTCGTCGGGCCGTTGCGGATCACGGGCACGGCCGTGCACCTGGCGCTCCAGCCCGGGGTAGTCGGGCTTTATGAACTGACAGGCGCGGCCGCAGCGCTTCGGCTCGGCCGTGCGGGAGATACCGCAGTCGGTGCACAGGTCCCGCGGCACGGCCTCGCCGACCGGCGGCGCCGAGAGGCCGGCGTTCTTCGCCGCCCCGCTCATCGCCGCGTCGTCGCCGGCGCGCCCGGCGTCATCCGGGCAGCTGATAGCCCACCGATGCGCCCGGCCCCAGCGGCAGTCCGAGTCCCACCCAGATCATGGTCATCACCAGGCCGGAGATCATGAGCCAGATCGAGTACGGGATCATGGCGGCCATCAGGCTGCCGATGCCGAAGTCCGGCGTCCAGCGCTGGCAGAAGGTGAGGATCAGCGGGAAGTAGACCATCAGCGGCGTGATGATGTTGGTGGCGCTGTCGCCCACCCGGTAGGCGGCCGTGGTCATCTCGGCGCTGACGCCGAGCAGCATCATCATCGGGATCATCACCGGGGCGAGCAGCGCCCACTTGGCGCTGGCCGAGCCCACCAGCAGGTTGATGGCACCGGCGAACAGGACCAGCAGCGCCAGCAGGATGGGCATGGGCAGATTCGAAGACTCGATGGCGTCCGCGCCCTGCACCGCGAAGATGAGCCCGAGGTTCGACCAGTTGAACATGGCCACGAAATGGGCGGCGGCGAAGGCGAGCACCAGGTAGTAGGCCAGGTCCGCCATGGACTCCGACATCATGGTAACGATGTCCCGATGGCCCTTGACCGTGCCCGCCGCCGAGCCGTAGGCCCAGCCCGCGGCGAGGAACAAAACGAAGAAGCCGGCCACGAGCGAACGGTAGAAGGGCGAGAGACGGGCGGTCGGGTCGGCTTCCTCGTCGATCAGCGGCGTGCCGGGACCGACGGTGAAGAATATCCAGGCCGCGACGACGCCGAGCACCGCCACGCCGGCCCACTTGAGGCCCTTGCGCTCCTCCGGCGTCAGCGGCTTGTCCTCGTGTATGGATTTGGCCGCCTCGCCCTCCGGCGTGTAGCCGCCCAGGCGCGGTTCGATGATGCGGTCGGTGACGAACCAGATGACCGGCAGGTAGAGCAGCGTCATGGCGGCAATGAAGTACCAGTTGCCGGCGATATTGGCGTCCCATGCAGGTACGATGCTCTCGGCCGCCGCCTCGGTGATGCCGAACAGCAGCGCGTCGAGCTGGCCCGGCAGCAGGTTGGCGGAGAAGCCGCCGGACACACCGGCGAACGACGCCGTGATGCCGGCGATGGGGTGGCGTCCGGCGGCCGCGTAGAGCACGCCGGCCAGCGGGATCAGCACCACGTAGGCCGCGTCCGCGGCGAGGTTGCCGAGCATCGCCACCAGCGCCACCACCGGCGTCAGCAGGAAACGGGGCGCGTTCCTCACGCCGGCGTGCATGGCCGAGGCGAACAGGCCCGAGCGCTCGGCGATGCCCGCACCGAGCATCACCACCAGCACGTAGCCGAGGGGATGGAAGTGGGTGAACGTGGTGGGCATCTCGACCCACAGCCGCCGGATGTTGTCGGCCGAGAGCAGGCTCTCCGCGGTGAGCACCAGCGGCATGCCGTCCTCTCCCTTCGCGGTGGGATGCAGCGCGGACATGTCCACCCACGCCGCGAAGATGCTGAACAGGATCAGGCCGGCGATCAGGTAGAGGAAAATGAATACCGGGTCGGGCAGCCGGTTGCCGGTGCGCTCGATCCAGCCGAGTATGCCCGTGTTGGTGGCGGGCGTGCCGTCCGACGGTGTCATGCTCGCTCCCTCATCATTGAAAAAATTCCGGGCAGCATAGGCGAAGGGCCCGGAGAGGGCAAAGACGGCGCCGGCGGCCGCGGCCCATCCGGGCCGGGGTCTGTGGTAGTTTTTCCTGGGTCAACGACAGGGGGAGGGAGCCATCCATGGCGCTGGTCAGCGATATTCTGAAGTGGAAGGGCGGCGGCGTGTGGTCGGTGTCGCCGCATGCCACGGTGCTGGAGAGCCTCGAGCTCATGGCCGCGAAGCAGGTCGGTGCGGTCGCCGTCCTGGACGACGGCCGGCTCGCCGGCATCTTCACCGAGCGCGATTACGCCCGGAAGGTGGTGCTGGCAGGCCGCTCTTCGCGGGAGCTGCCGGTGGGCGACATCATGACCACGGACGTGGTCTGCGTGGCGCCCCAGCGCTCGGTGGACGAGTGCCTGGCGCTGATGACCGACAAACGCATCCGCCATTTGCCGGTGCGCGAGGGCGGCGAGGTGGTGGGGCTGGTGTCGATCGGCGACCTGGTGAAGGCCAAGATCGCCGACCAGGAGCACACCATCGAGCAGCTGCAGAGCTACATCGCCGGGCAGTTCTGAACGGGTCATGTCTGAAGGGGGCACGTCTGAAGGCGGCATGGACGAGACCCGCACCGCCTGGATGAGTGCGCGGGAGGCGGCCGCGGCCATCCGCACCGGCGAGTTCACCAGCCGCGGGTACCTGGAGGCGATGCTGGCCCGCATCGATCGCCTCGACGGGCCGCTGAACCTGGTGGTGACCCGGGACGACGAGCGTGCGCGCCGGGAGGCCGACGAGGCCGACCGCCAGGCAGCCCGCGGGCGCTGGCGGGGTCCGCTGCACGGCGTGGCCATGACCGTCAAGGACTCGTTCCAGACGGCCGGGCTGCGCACGACCTGCGGCGCCCGGGAGCTGGCGGAATTCGTGCCGGAGGAAGACGCGGAAGCCGTGGCACGGCTGCGCGCCGCGGGTGCGGTGATCGCCGGCAAGACGAACCTGCCGCTGTATGCAGCCGACCTGCAGAGCTACAACGATCTCTTCGGGCAGAGCAACAATCCCTGGGATACGAGCCGCACGGCGGGCGGCTCGTCCGGCGGCGCGGCGGGCGCGCTCGCCGCCGGCTTCACGCCGCTGGAACTCGGCAGCGACATCGGCGGCTCCATCCGCGGTCCGGCGTCGTGCTGCGGTGTCACCGGGCACAAGCCCAGCTTCGGCATCGTGCCGGGGCGCGGCCAGATACCGGGGCCGCCGGGCACGCTCACGGAGGCGGACATCGCCGTGGTTGGCCCGCTGGCCCGGGACGTGGCCGACCTGGAGCTGGCGCTCGACGTCCTCGCCGGCCCGAATGACTGGTATGCCAGGGCCTGGTCGCTGAGCCTGCCGCCGGCCCGCCACGGCGATCTCGCCGACTACCGGGTGGCGGTCTGGTTCGACGAGCCCTCGGCACCCGTGGACGAGCCCGTGCGCAGCCTCCTCGGCGCGGCGGCCGACGCGCTGGCGGACGCCGGCGCCCTGGTGGATCATGACGCCCGGCCCGCCTTCACCTTCGACAAGGCGGTCACGGTGTTCAACCAGCTGCTGAACGCGGCGCTCGCCGGGGGCTTCAGCCGGGACGAGGTCGAGGCAATGGCGGCGAAGGCGGCGCAGGCGGGCGAGGGCCGTGCGCTGGCGGCGCGCTACACCTCCCAGCGGCACCGGGACTGGCTGTCCGCGAACGAACGGCGGCTGCAGCTCCGGGCCCGCTGGCAGGAGTTCTTCCGCGATTACGATGCCGTGCTGGCGCCGGTGCTGCCGACGACGGCTATCCCCCACGACCATTCCGAGCCCATGAGCCGGCGCACCATCACCGTGAACGGCGAGGAGCGCAGCTACCAGGAACAGTTCAGCTGGATGGGCCTGGCCGGCGCGTCCTTCCTGCCTGCGACGGTGATCCCGGTGGGCGTGGCCCCAGACGGCCTGCCGGTGGGCCTGCAGATCATCGGCCCCTTCCTGGAAGACCGCACCTGTCTGGATCTGGCCGACCGACTCTACCGGCTGCTCGGCGGCT
>CAYRZI010000070.1:0-14621 GCA_964428605.1 uncultured Woeseiaceae bacterium | reverse complement strand
AGCTGGGCCACATCGTGGAGAACGAGCTGATCAGACACGCGCTCTACCGGGCGCTCGGCGGCGGCGCGGGCGGCGAGGGCGGCGAGGGCCGCATACGCTGGCATTTCGACACGCGGGTGGAAGGCTTCGAACCCGGTGCACGGGCGGCGCGGCTCGCGCTCGCGGGCGGCGGGCACCTGGATGCCGCCCTGGTCGTGGGCGCGGACGGGGCCCGCTCCGCCGTGCGCCGGTTGGCCGGCATGCCGGTGCGCAGCCGGCGTTATCCCCAGGACGCGCTGGTGACCCACGTCCGGCCCGAGCGGCATCATCGCGAGACCGCCTGGCAGCGGTTTCTGCCGTCCGGTCCGGTGGCTCTGCTGCCGCTGGGTGACGGACGCTGCTCGGTGGTCTGGTCCACGGATACCGCGGCCTGCGCCGAACTGACGGACCTCCCCGACGAGGAACTCGGCGCCAGGCTGACCGAGGCCACCGACGGCGTGCTGGGGGCCCTCACCGTGGCCGGGCCGCGGGGCAGCTTTCCCCTCGCCGCCGCCTACGCGCCCGACTACGTGGGCAGCCGGCTCGTGCTTGCAGGCGACGCGGCCCATGCAGTGCATCCCCTGGCGGGCCAGGGCGTGAACCTGGGATTCAGCGACGCCGGCGAGCTGGCCGGCTGCATCGGCGCGGCCCGGCGCGCGGGCGAGGATGCCGGTGACCGTCCCGTGCTGCGGCGCTACGAGCGGGCGCGCAAGGGCGAGAACATGCGCACGCTGATCTTCCTGGACGCACTGCAGCGCTTCTTCGGCCTGGACTCGCCCGCGGTGGCGAGGATCCGCATGGACGGCATGCGGCTGTTCAACCGCATGGGTCCCCTCCGGCGCATGGCGGTGCGCCACGCCACGGGTCTGGCGGAGACGGCCTGACGGCCGCCACCGGGACATGAGCCGGCGCTATCTGCTCATCATCACCGCGCTGCTCACCGCGGTGGCGCTGGCGACGTTCGCCTACAAGTGGCGGGTGCTCGGGCTGCCGGTCACCGAAGACCAGCAGACGACGGTGTGGACCGTGGAGGCGGCAATCGGCTTCAACGGCGGGCCCGGCTCCATCAAGGCGACGCTGCAGCTGCCCACGCTCACGCCGGGCTACACGCTGCTGACCGAGAACTCGGTGTCGAAAGGCTACGGCTTCAGCGTCAACTTCGACAGCGGCGGCCGCCAGGCCCAGTGGGCGATCCGGCGCGCCGACGGTCCGCAGACGCTCTACTACCGCGCGGTGCTCTACGAGGACCCTGCCAGCCGCCAGTCCGATCCCACGCCGCCGTTCCCGCCGCCGCCAACGCTGGAGGAGCCGTTCAATACCGCCATGCAGGTGCTGGTGGAGGAGGTGCGGGAGCAGTCGGCGGACCCCGCTTCGTTCACCGCCGAGCTGCTGCATCGGCTGAACGATCCCTCGCCGGGGCAGAACGTCGAGCTGCTGCTGAGCCTGTCCGAGACCCGGGCCGGATTCGTCTCGACGGTCACGAAGATACTGGCGGCGGCACGCATACCGGCCCGCATGATGCGGGGCGTCATGCTGACCGGTCAGACCCGGCAGGCCGAGATCGTCCCCTGGCTCGAGATCCACGACGGCCTGCGCTGGGTGAACTTCGATCCGCGCACGGGCGAGGAGGGCCTGCCCGAGAACTACCTGGTCTGGTGGCGGGGAGCGCAGCCGCTGGCGACCGTGCAGGGCGGCAGCGGGCTCGAGGTGAATCTGGCGGTACAGGAGAACCAGCTGGACACGCTGGAGGTGGCGGGCCAGCGGGCGGAGAAGCGTCGTTCCCGGCTGGTCGAGTTCTCCCTGTTCAGCCTGCCGATCCGCACCCAGGCCGTGTATGCCGTCCTGCTGATGATCCCGGTCGGCGCACTCGTGATGGTGTTCATGCGTAATTTCGTCGGTGTGGAGACCTTCGGCACGTTCATGCCGGTGCTGATCGCGCTCGCCTTCCGCGAGACGCAGCTGATCGGCGGCATCCTGCTGTTCACGCTGCTGGTCTCCCTCGGACTCTCCATACGCTTCCTGCTGGAGCGGCTCCGGCTGCTGCTGGTGCCGCGGCTGACGGCCGTGCTGATCGTGGTGGTGCTGCTGATGCTCGTCATCAGCATCGTCTTCCACAAGCTGGGCATCGAGACCGGGCTCTCCGTGGCCCTGTTCCCCATGGTGATCATCGCGATGACCATCGAGCGCATGTCCGTCGTGTGGGAGGAGCGCGGTCCCCGGGATGCCATCGAGGCGGGGCTCGGCAGCCTGTTGGTGGCCGCGCTGGCCTATCTGGCGATGGGTATAGACTGGCTGCAGCACGTCGTCTTCACGTTCCCCGAGCTGCTCCTGATCGTGCTGGCGCTCGTGCTGCTGGCCGGCCGTTACACGGGTTACCGGCTGGTGGAGCTGCACCGATTCCGCGGCATGCTGCGGCAATGAGTGCCGGACGGCTTTTCAATCCGCGGGAACGGGCGCGGGCGTTGCGCGCCGCCGGCGTGCTGGGGCTGAACCAGCGCAACGCCCGCTACATCATGGAGAGCAATCAGCGCCGCTTCTATCCCCGGGTGGACGACAAGGTGCTGACCAAGAAACTCGCCATCGACGCCGGCATGGCGGTGCCCGAGCTCTACGGCGTCATCGACAACCAGGGCGATACCGGCCGCATACCGGAGATCGTGGCGGATCACCAGAGCTTCGTGGTCAAGCCGGCCCACGGCAGCGGCGGCGACGGCATCGTCGTGGTATCGGGCAGAAGGCGCGACCGCTACCGCCTGGTCGACGGCCAGATCTGGGACGGCGATACGCTGGAGTTCCACGTCTCGAATATCGTCGGCGGCCAGTACAGCCTGACCGGCGAGCCGGACGCGGCGCTGATCGAGTACTGCGTGCAGTTCGACCCGCTGTTCGAGCAGGTGAGCTTCCAGGGCGTCCCCGACATCCGCGTGATCACGTACCGGGGCTATCCCGTGATGGCCATGGTGCGTCTGCCCACGAAGGCGTCGCACGGCAAGGCGAATCTGCACCAGGGCGCCGTCGGCGCCGGCATCGACATGGCCGGGGGCGTGACGCTGGACGGTGTCAGCGGCAACGATCTCCTGGAGGAACATCCGGATACCTATCATCCGATCGCGGGGCTGCGCATTCCGGAGTGGGACTTCATCCTCACCTCGGCGGCCCGGGCCATCGACGTGACCGGTCTCGGCTACGTGGGCGTGGACATGGTGCTGGACCGGGATCTCGGTCCGCTGATACTGGAGATGAACGCCCGGCCGGGACTCAACATCCAGCTCGCCAACCGTGCGGGACTGCGGCCCCGGCTGGAGACGGTGGACAGGGAATACGATGCGGCGGCGACGCCGGAGGAGCGGGCGCGATTCGCGCGGGAACGTTTCCCCGCCCACCCGAGCATGTAGGAGGGCCTTCAGGCCCGATTCGGCGCACCCGGGATCGGGCCTGAAGGCCCTCCTGCATGCTGCGTCTGCGCAGGTGCGGGTTCAGGCGCTCTTCGCTTCCGGCAGCGGCGGGAACTTCGGCGGACGGTCGCCCAGCCGGCGGGCCTCGCGGACCATGGCGCCGAGGTCGCTCTGCGCCAGGTCGAACAGCTGGTCGAAGCTCTCCAGCACGAAGTACAGCGGCTGATAGATGTCGATGCGGTAGGGCGTGCGCAGCGCCTCGACGGGATCGAAGGGCACGCGCTCGGGTTCGTCGCTCTCCACTGCGTAGCGGGTCTCGCCCGGCGAGGAGCAGATGCCCGCGCCGTAGCTGCGGATGCCCTCGTCGGTCTGCACCAGGCCGAACTCCACGGTGAACCAGTACAGCCGGGCCAGCATCTCCCGGTCGGCATCGCTCGCCGCCAGGCCGGCCTTGCCGTAGGCCTCGGTAAAGGCCGCGAACCGTCGGTCCGTGAGATGGGGCGTGTGACCGAAGATCTCGTGGAAGATGTCCGGCTCCTCGAGGTAATCCAGCTCCTCGGGGGCGCGGATGAACGAGGCCGCCGGGAACATGCGGTTGGCCAGCAGGGAGAAGAACTCGTCCAGCGGGATGAGCGCCGGCACGGGTTTTACGCCCCACCCCGTGCATTCCCGCAGCACTGCGGTGACCTCGGGGCACTGGGGTACCCGGTCTTCGGGCAGCTCCAGCACGTCCAGCGCGTCGATGAACGCGCGGCACGCCCGGCCGGGCAGTACCCGGTGCTGGCGCGTGATCAGTTGCCGCCAGACGGCATTCTCCGACTCGGTGTAGCGGATCAGGCCGTCGGCGTCCGGTATCTTGGCCGTGTAGGTGATTCCCTTGCCCATTGGTCTCCTGCGGCTATTCCGTTGCTTGCACTTGAGAAAAGAATAACTCCCGAGAAGCGCAATTGATTTCCAAATTTGCAATTCATGGCCTGGATTTGGCAATATTATTTCTCTAATTTGCATTTTTAAAAAAATATATTGCTCATGGATTCCTATGACCGGCGCATCCTCGCGGTGCTGCAGCGTGACGCCCGTATCTCCAACCAGCAGCTGGCCAGGGAGGTGGGGCTCTCGCCCTCGCCGTGCTGGCGGCGCGTGCGTCGCCTGGAGAAGGATGGCGTCATCGAGCAATACGCGGCCCGCCTGTCGCGTCAGGAGCTGGGTTTCCCCGTACTCGCCTATGTCCAGATCTCGCTGGAGGATCATCATCCCGACACCATCCGGGAGTTCGACGACATGATCCGTCGCTGCGACGAGGTGCAGGAGTGCTGCTCCATGAGCGGCCAGTACGACTACCTCATCAAGGTGGTGGCCCGCGACATGGAGAGCTACGAGGACTTCCTCAGCGGCAAGCTGCTGAGGCTCACCGGCGTGCAGACCGCCAACACCAGCTTCGTGCTGAAGCAGAAGAAGTCCACCTTCGCCCTGCCGCTGTGACCGGGCCCGCTGGTCACCGGGATGGCGGATACGTTATAGTGCGAAGCCCGATCGACAGGCTCCGCGGGAGAGAATCCGGCCAGACCGGATCGCCGAAGGCGCAACACGCCCGGAAACGCTCAGGCATAGGGACTGCGGACGCTGATTGGCTCTGGAGAGCGGCCGGTGACGGCCCACCGAAGGTGTGCGGCGGATGGCCCGGGACGAGGCCCGCCCGATCTCTCAGGTAACCGGACAGAGGGGCGGCGGACCGTGGTGTCTGTCGCATTCCCGTGATCGGAGGAGCCAGCATGGGCCATCGCACACCTCTCTACCCTCTGCACGTCGAGGCCGGCGCCCGCATCGTGGATTTCGGCGGCTGGGACATGCCGCTGGCCTACGGCTCGCAGCTGGCGGAGCACCGCGCCGTGCGCGAATCGGCCGGCCTGTTCGACGTCTCTCACATGACCGTGGTCGACCTCACCGGCGCTGAGGCGGCGGCATTCCTCGCGCGGCTGCTGGCGAACGACATCGGCAAGATCGAGGGCACCAGCCGCGCCCTCTACACCTGCATGCTGAACGAAGAGGGCGGCGTGCTGGACGACCTCATCGCCTATCACCGGGGCCCCGGCGACTATCGTCTGGTGGTCAACGCTGCCACCCGCGAGAGGGATCTCGACTGGATGCGCCGGCAGGCGGCGGGACACGAGGTGGAGATCACCGAGCGCGCGGATCTCGCCATGCTGGCCGTGCAGGGTCCGGATGCGCGGGCGAAGGCCGCCGCGCTGCTGCCCGCCGACCGGCGTGAAGAGGCGCTGGCCATGAAGCCGTTCACCGCCGGCGAGTACGGTGACTTCTTCGTCGCCCGCACCGGCTACACCGGCGAGGACGGCTGGGAGATCATCACCGGCGGCGACGCCGCGGTGGACGCCTGGCAGGCGCTGACCGGCGCCGGCGTGCAGCCCTGCGGGCTGGGCGCACGGGACACGCTCAGGCTCGAGGCGGGGCTGAACCTGTACGGCTCGGACATGGACGAGACCACGACGCCGCTGGAGTCGAATCTCGGCTGGACCGTGGCCTTCGACCCGCCGGACCGCGACTTCATCGGCCGTGCGGCACTCGAGCGCCAGAAGGAGGAAGGCGTGCCGCGCCGGCTGGTGGGACTGGTACTGGAAGGCCGGGGCGTCCTGCGCAACCATCAGCCGGTGCTGGACGGCGCCGGTGAGGTGGGCGAGATCACCAGCGGCGGCTTCGGGCCCACCGTCGGCGGCTCCATCGCGCTGGCCCGGATCAAGGCCGGCGCCGGAGAAGGGCTCGAAGTGGACATCCGCGGCCGGCACCTGCCCGTGCGCCTCGTCAGTCCGCCCTTCGTGCGCAAGGGCGAGGTGCGGGTGTGACGGGCGGCTGCCGCGAAGTCCGGCGGCCGCACGCAGCATTCGAAGCAGACAGCATCCGGCGCGAGGCCGGCTAGGGAGGATGAGAGAGATGAGCGAAGTACCCGGCGATCTGAAATACACCAAAGACCACGAGTGGGTCCGCCTCGAGGACGACGGTTCGGTGACCCTCGGGATCACGGATCACGCCCAGGAATCCCTCGGCGACCTCGTGTTCGTCGAACTGCCGGAGCAGGGCGACAGCGCCGGCGCCGGCGACGGCATCGCCGTGGTGGAGTCGGTGAAGGCTGCATCGGATGTGTACGCGCCGTTCGAATGTACGGTGGAGGAGATCAATGGCACGCTCGCCGACGAGCCGGAGAAGGTGAACAGCGATCCCTACGGCGACGGCTGGATCGCGCGGCTCGCCCCGGCATCGCCGGCGGCTCTGGACGATCTGCTCGAGGCCGAGGCCTACGAGCAACTGCTGGCCGAGGCCGAGGACTGACAGAGGGAGACGACCATGCCCTTCATCCCGCACACCGAAGACGACATCCGCGCGATGCTGGATACCATCGGCGTGGATTCCATCGGGCAGCTGTTCGAGGAGATACCGGCCGAGCTCGTCATCGACGACCTGCCCGGCGTGCCCGACGCGCTGGGCGAGATGGAGGTGACCCGGCTGATGCACGAGCGGGCGGCCCGCGACGGGTCGCCGCTGTGCTTCATCGGCGCCGGCGCCTACGAGCACCACGTCCCGGCGGCCGTCTGGGAGATCACCACCCGCGGCGAGTTCTACAGTGCCTATACGCCCTACCAGGCCGAGGCGAGCCAGGGCACGCTGCAGGTCATCTACGAATACCAGACCATGATCGCCGGGCTCACGGGCATGGACGTCTCCAACGCCTCGCTGTACGACGGCGCCTCGGCGCTGGCCGAGGCGGCGCTGATGGCCGTGCGCGCCAACCGGAAGTCGCAGTCGCGGCGGGTGCTCCTCGCGGCGGGGGTGAATCCGGTCTATCGCAAGGTCGCCGAGGCCATCGCCGGCACCCAGGGCCTCCAGTTCGATTACCTGCCGCTGGATCCCGCCACCGGGCTGACCCGGCTGGAGGCGCTGGCCGAGGCGGGCGAGCCGCCCGTGGCCGTCGTCATCCAGCAGCCCTCGTTCCTCGGCACGCTGGAGGACATGGATGCGCTCACCGACCGCGCCCGGCAGCTGGGGGCGCTGGTGATCGCCGTGGTGAATCCGACCTCACTGGCCGTGCTGAAGCCGCCCGGCGAGTGGGGCGAGGAGGGCGCCGACATCGTCTGCGGCGAGGGCCAGCCCCTGGGCGTGCCGCTCTCCTCCGGCGGCCCCTATTTCGGCTTCATGGCCGCACGCAAGAAGTTCGTGCGGCAGATGCCGGGCCGCATCGTGGGGCGCACCGTGGACCTGGACGGCAAGCCGGGTTTCACCCTGACGCTGCAGGCCCGGGAACAGCACATCCGGCGTTCGAAGGCGACCTCCAACATCTGCACCAACCAGGGGCTGATGGTCACCGCGGCCACCATCTATCTGTCGCTGCTCGGCGAGGAAGGCCTCGCCCGGGTTGCCACCGAGTGCCACGACCGCACGGCGGCGCTGTGCGCGGCGCTCACCGGCGTGGACGGCGTGGAGCCGGCTTTCGATACGCCGTTCTTCCACGAGGCCGTGCTGAGGCTCGACCGTCCGGTGGCGCCGGTACTCGCCGAACTCGCCGCGCGCGGCGTACTCGGCGGCTACGACGTGAGCGAGGACTATCCGGAGCTCGGCGACGCGCTGCTGGTCTGTGCCACCGAGACCAAGACCGAGGCCGACATCCGGCGCTACGCGACGGCCCTGGCCGAGGTGCTGGCAACCGGCGAGGCCAGGCGGGCCGCGGGCTGAGCGATGGCGGGCGTCACCTTCCGCGGCAAGCAGTGGAATACCGCCGGCGACCTGCCCACGGTGGGCTCCCGGGCGCCGGACTTCCGGCTGGTGGACGGCGAGCTGCGCAACCTGCACCTCGCCCACTGGCAGGGCCGGCGCAAGATCCTGAACATCTTCCCCAGCATCGACACGCCGGTGTGCGGCCAGTCCGTCAAGATCTTCGACCGCCACGCCCGGGAGCACGAGGACATCGTGATGCTGATGATCTCGGTGGACACGCCCTTCGCCCAGCAGCGCTTCGCGCGGGAATGCGAGCTCGCGGGCGTGGAGACACTGTCCGCCATCCGCTCCGAGGGCTTCGGCGAGCACTACGGAGTGCTGATCGAGGACGGTCCGCTCGCCGGCTTCTTCGCCCGCGCCGTGCTGGTGCTGGACGAGAACGACACGGTGGTGCATCGCCAGCTCGTCGAGGATATCGGCGACGAACCCGACTACGAGGCGGCGCTGAGGGCGCTGGGCTTCGAGCAGTAAGACGAGGACGACCAGACAGATGAGCGACACACTGATATTCGAACGCTCGCGGCCCGGACGCCGCGCCATGGCCCAGGCGCCTGCGGGGGAGAAGCTCCGCCCGGACCTGCCGGAGAAGTTCCTGCGCGCGACGCCCACCGCCCTGCCGGCAGTTTCGGAGCTCGAGACGGTGCGCCACTACACCCGGCTGTCGCAGAAGAACTTCTCCATCGACACGCACTTCTATCCGCTGGGCTCCTGCACGATGAAGTACAACCCGAAGGCGTGTAATACCCTGGCCATGCTGCCCGAGTTCCTCGGCCGCCACCCCTACGGCGACGTCTCCCACGGCCAGGGCTTCCTCGAGTGCATGTACGAGCTGCAGGAGATGCTGAAGGCGGTCACCGGGATGAAAGCGGTCTCGCTGACGCCGATGGCCGGCGCCCAGGGCGAGTTCACCGGCGTCGCGATGATCCAGGCCTATCACCGGGCCCGGGGCGATCACGAGCGCAACGAGATCCTGGTACCGGATGCGGCCCACGGCACCAATCCGGCCACCGCCACCATGTGCGGCTGCAAGGTGGTGGAGCTGCCCACCGACGACAGCGGCGACGTGGACCTCGATGCGCTGCGCGAGGCGGTGGGACCGAAGACCGCGGGCATCATGCTCACCAACCCGTCGACGCTGGGGGTATTCGAGCGCCATATCCTGGAGATATCGCGCATCGTTCACGATGCCGGCGGGCTCATGTACTACGACGGCGCGAACCTGAATGCCGTGCTGGGCAAGGTGCGCCCCATCGACATGGGCTTCGACGTCATCCACATGAACCTGCACAAGACGTTCTCCACGCCCCATGGCGGCGGCGGGCCCGGCTCGGGGGCGGTGGGCGTGGGCGACAAGCTCGCCCCCTACCTGCCCATCCCGATCGTCGGTCGGGACGGGACGGCGGACGGCGCGCGCTACCGCTGGCTCGACGAGGACGACCTGCCCGAGACCATCGGCCGCCTGTCCGGCTTCATGGGCAATGCCGGCGTCCTGCTGCGCGCGTACGTGTACATGCGCATGGTCGGCCGCGACGGCATGCGCCGCATCGCCGAGTTCGCCACACTGAACGCCAACTACCTCCTGGCGCGGCTGCGCGGCGAGGGTTTCGACCTGGCGTTCCCCGAGCGCCGGGCCAGTCACGAGTTCATCGTCACCCTGAAGCGGCAGGCGAAGACGCTGCACGTCACGGCCATGGACTTCGCCAAGGCGCTGCTCGACCATGGCTACCATGCACCGACCACCTATTTCCCGCTGCTGGTGCCCGAGTGCCTGCTGATCGAGCCCACCGAGACGGAGTCGAAGGAGATGCTCGACGGCTTCGTCGCGGCGATGGTCGCCATCGCCGAGCAGGCGGGCAGCGACACCGAGCGCGTGCACGGCGCGCCCTACACCACGCCGGTGCGGCGGCTGGACGACGTGAAGGCGGCCAAGGAACTCGACCTGGTCTGGCGGCCGGACGCGGCCTGAGCGCTGCCGCGCACCGGGCGGCGCCGGCGCCCGGGGCGGAACTTTGCGGGCTGGTACCGGACTCAGATGATTGCGATCTGCCACAATGCGGCGCTTTACGAGTCGCCGCCGGGAGCCTCATGAAGCGTATCTCCGTCGTAATCCTGCTGATCCTCTTCCTCGCCCCGTCCGTGCAAGCGGCCGAGCGCGAGGCCTGGACCGAGACCCTGGACCGCATCTCCTCCGGCGTGGTCTCGATCCGCGTCGACGCCACCCGTGCCTTCGATACCGACTGGAATACGTCCACCCAGGCCACGGGTTTCGTGGTGGACGCGGAACGCGGGCTGATCCTGACCAACCGCCACGTGGTCACGCCCGGACCGGTCGTGGCCGAGGCGGTGTTCCTGAACAACGAGGAAGTGCCGCTGACGCCGGTCTACCGGGACCCGGTGCACGACTTCGGTTTCTTCAGCTACGACCCGGAGGCGCTGCGGTTCATCGAGCCGACGGAGCTGGTGCTCTCGCCGGCCGGCGCGCGCACGGGCCGCGAGATCCGGGTGGTGGGCAACGACGCCGGCGAGCAGCTCTCGATCCTGGCGGGTACCATCGCGCGGCTGGACCGTCAGGCGCCGGAATACGGACGCGGCAAGTACAACGACTTCAACACCTTCTATCTGCAGGCGGCCTCGGGCACGTCCGGTGGTTCCTCGGGTTCGCCGGTGGTCGACATCGACGGTCGGGTGGTCGCACTCAACGCGGGTGCCAATTCGAGCGCCGCGTCCAGCTTCTTCCTGCCGCTGGATCGGGTGGAACGGGCGCTGGAGCGCATCCGCGCCGGCCAGGCGGTCACCCGCGGGACCCTGCAGGCGGTGTTCGTGCGCAGGCCCTACGACGAACTGGTCCGGCTGGGGCTGGACACCGAGACGGAGGCGGCGGCGCGGGATGCGTACCCGGAGCAGACCGGCATGCTGACGGTGGCCGAGGTGCTGCCCGGCTCGCCCGCCGACGGATTGCTGGAAGTGGGCGACATCCTGGTGCGACTGAACGGCGAGATCGTCACCGAATTCGTGCCCCTGAGTGCCGCACTGGACGAGAGCGTGGGCGGCACCGTGCACCTGGAACTACGGCGCGGCGGCAGCGTCATCGAGCACGACGTCCGGGTGCAGGACCTGCACGGGATCACTCCGGACGAGTACATCGAGTTCGGCGACGCCGTGCTGCATCGCCTGTCCTACCAGCAGGCGCGGCACTACAACCGTCCCATCGACGGCGTCTACGTGGCCAACCCGGGCTACGTGCTCAGCAACTCCGCCATCCCCCGGGCTGCGGTGATCACCGAACTGGACTCGCAGCCGGTGAGCGACCTGGACGACCTGGAGTCCGTGCTGTCCGGCCTGGCCGACGGCGCGCGCACCTCCATCCGTTTCGTGACCCTGGAAGATCCGCGCACCAGCCAGCTGCGCTCGCTGCGCATCGACCGGCGCTGGTTCCCGTCCCGGCGCTGCCAGCGCGACGACGACACCGGCATCTGGCCCTGCCGCGAGCTGGCGGATGCCCCGCCGCTGAAGGCGCCGGCCGCTGCCAGTACCCGCTTCCCGCCCTACGATGACCGCCGGGCGGACACGCTGGCCCCGTCGCTGGTGCTGGTGAACTTCGATCTTCCCTACACCATCTCGGGCGTGGCCGAACGGCACTACTACGGTACCGGGCTCGTCGTCGACACCGAGCGCGGGCTGGTCGTGGTCGATCGCAACACCGTACCCGTCGCCATGGGCGACGTGCAACTCACGTTCGCCGGCTCCCTGGAGGTACCCGGACGGGTGGAATACGTCCATCCGCTGCACAACCTGACCATCGTGTCCTACGACCCGGCGCTGATCGGCGACACGCCGGTGGAGGCGGCCCGGTTCAACACCGATCCGGCCGAACCCGGTGACCCGTTGTGGGTGGTGGGCCTGAAGCCGGACCATCGGCTGGTGCATCAGCAGACCCAGGTGGCGTCGGTGGATGCGCTGGTCCTGCCGCTGTCGCGCACGCTGCGCTTCAGGGACACCAACATCGAGGCGCTGTCGGTGGTGAACGCGCCCGAACAGGTGGACGGCGTGCTCGCCGACGAGCGCGGCCGAGTGGTCTCGCTGTGGTCGAGCTTCGCCTATCAGGGCGGCGGCGAGACCAGCCAGGTCAACAAGGGGGTGCCGGCCGGGCTGGTGCAGGAGTTCGTGGAACTGGTCCGCTCCGGCGGCACGCTCTATTCGCTGGAGGCGGAGCTGGCCTACCTGCCGCTGGCGGCCGCGCGCAAGCTGGGCCTGCCGGAGGAGTGGGCGAGCCGGCTGGAGCGGCATCACCCGGAGCAGCGCCGTGCCCTGCAGGTGAAACGGCTCGTGGCCGGCTCGCCGGCCGCCCGGCTGCTCGACAATGGCGACATCCTGCTCAGCATCGACGGCCAGGTGGTGAATACGTTCCGCGACGTGGAGCGCGCCACCCAGAAGGCCTCGGTGGAACTCGCCGTGTGGCGCCGAGGCAGCATGCGGACGCTGGAGGTGGACACGGTCGCGCTGGACGGCACCGGCATCGAACGGGCCGTGATGTGGGCCGGAGCGCTGCTGCAGAAGCCGCACCGGGCCATGGCCGCCCAGCGCGGCATCGATCCCAGCGGCGTCTACGTGGCCTACTTCAGCTACGGCTCCCCGGCCACCCGCTACGGCCTTTGGGCCGGGCGGCGGATCGTGGAGGTGGACGGTCAGCCCACGCCGGACCTCGACGCCTTCCTGGCGGCCGTTCGTGGCAAGGGCGACCGGGAGTCGCTGCGGCTGAAGACGGTGAACTGGAACCGCGCCGTCGAGGTGATCACCCTGAAACTCGACAAACAGTACTGGCCGGCCTACGAGATCCGGCGCAGCGGAGATGGCTGGGAGCGCCGGCCGCTGGGCTGAGGGTCTCGGCCTCGCCATCCTCGCAGCAGCCCTGCCGGCCGCCGCGACGGCGGGCGATACGCTGTACAAATACCGGGACGAAGGCGGCGAGTGGGTGTACACCGACCGGCGCCCGGCCGCCGCCGAGGACGTGGAGGTGCGGCGGCTCGCGGCCTCTTCCGACGGCGACGTCGTCATCCGCCGCCGGGAGACGGAGACCGGTTTCGAGGTGATCGCCGAGAACCGCCGCCACGTACCGGTGGAACTCGTGCTCGCGGCGATGGATCTCGAGAACCTGGAGGCGGCGGGACAGCGCGACGTGCGTACCGTGATTCCGGCCCGCACCGGCTCCGTGGTGCTCGGGCTCGACCGTGTGGACGCCGCCCTGCCGGGCCGGTTCCGCTTCCGCTACGAGTACCTGCCCGGCGATCCGGCCGCGCGCCACGACCCGGAAGTCCTGTACCGCTTCCCGTTCGCGCCTGCCACGCGGCAGCGGGTGACCCAGGCCTGGCCCGACGTGAGCACCCACGACAGCCTGGCCAGCCGCCACGCCGTGGATATCGCAGCGCCGATCGGCACCGGCGTCTACGCGGCCCGCGCCGGCACCGTCTTCGAGGTGGCCACGCAGCATTTCCGGGGCGGCACCGAGCGGAAACGCGACCTGCCCCGGGCGAATCTCGTGCGCATCCTCCACGACGACGGCACCATGGCCGTGTACGCTCACCTGAACTGGGATTCGATCCGGGTGCGCCCGGGCGAGGCCGTCGCCCGCGGCCAGTACATCGCCGACTCCGGCAACACCGGCTACACGACCGGCCCCCACCTGCACTTCGTCGTCCAGCGCAACGCCGGCCTGCGACTGGAATCGGTGCCGGTGCGCTTCGCCGGCCCCGGAGGCCCGGTGACACCGAAGACCGGCATGGAGATCACGGCTTTTTGACTCCGTTCCTGTTGCCGGCGGCCGGCGCCGCCGTATGATGTGGCCGTGAACAAGCGGCAGATCAGGATCGTCTCCGGCGGGCAGACGGGTGTGGACAGGGGCGCGCTGATTGCAGCGCTCGACCGGGGCGCGCCCTGCGGCGGCTGGTGCCCCGCCGGCCGCAAGGCCGAGGATGGCGCCGTACCACCCTTCTTCCCCCTGCGCGAGCTGGCGGACGACGACTACCCGGCCCGCACGCTCAAGAACGTGCAGGACAGCGACGGCACGGCGGTCATCTTCTTCTCCGAACTGGAAGGCGGCACCGAACTCACCGTGGCCTACTGCCGCCGGGAGGGCAAACCCTATCTGCTGCTCGACGCCCACGAGATGGACACGTCCGAGGCGGCCCGGCGCATCGGCGAGTTCGTGGCCGAGCACGGCATAGCCACGCTGAACGTGGCCGGCCCCCGGGCGAGCCGCCACCCGGCCGCACAGGCCTGGGCCCGCGCCGCAGTCCGCGAGTTCCTGGAGGAGCTCCCCCGCTGACCATGCAGGAGGTCCTCCAGGCCTGATCTCGTTCTATTAACGTAGACCCGCCATCGGGAGAGCAGGGGTGGCGGGGACGCTCAGTCGGACGTCCTGTCCTCCTT
>CAYRZI010000069.1:0-15002 GCA_964428605.1 uncultured Woeseiaceae bacterium | reverse complement strand
CATCTCGATATCGCCGGGGCGATAGGCCTTGTCCATGCTCATTGCTCTCGCGCCGACGCCGCCGCGCCGGTGGTGGTCTTCGTCATTCATGTCGTCGGGGCGTCCCCGTCAGGACGTCTGCTCGAAATGCTCGCGGATGATCCTTGCCACGAGCTCCGGCAGCTCGGCGCGCAGCCGGTTGGAGACCTGCTCGAACATGGCCGCCTCCATCTCCTGGAAGGCCGTGTGCAGCAGCCGGTCCGTCAGGTCGAGACTGGCGGAGGCCAGCCTGACTTCCAGCTCGGCGAGCGCCGCCTCGTCGATACCGGCGTGCCCGGTGTCTTCGACGCCGGCCTGGACGGCCTCGTGAACACCGGCCTCTGCAGGCTCGTCGACACCGGCTTCTGCAGCCGGGACCGCCTCGCCGACCACCGTCGTGAGTGTGGGGATGTCGTCGCCGGCGGCGTCCTGGATGTCGTCGGGATTACTGATGGTCCGCTCCGCGCTGTCAGCCGATCTCGTGGGTTTCGAGAGGATAGCCCTTCTCGCGGTAGAAGATAAATCGGCGCCGCGCCTCCGCGCGGGTCTGTTCGTCGCCGCCCACCAGCTCGGCGATGCGCGGCAGCGCCAGCGCGAAGTCGGGCACGCCACGGGCGAGATTGATGACCAGGTCCGTCTCGTCGGGCGCCTCCCCGCCGCAGCCGACGGTGACCGGCGCGCCGCTCTCGTTCGGCAGCATCTCGTGGGGCAGGAAGCTGCCGTCGCGGAAGGTCCACAGCAGCTCGTCGAGCGCCTCGGCCGCGGCCTGGTCCTCGGCATGCACGTGTACCCGGTGGCGCAGCCGGTAGGCCTTCTCGGCCAGGCGGCAGGCGAAGCGCCGGCGCGCGTCTTCGCCGCCGGCGGCGAGTATGTAGAAGTCGACCCGCGGCGCGGCCACGACGCGCCGTCAGTCCCGGGCGCCGGCGCGCTCGATGAGATAGTCCACCAGCAGCGGCACAGGCCGCCCGCTCGCGCCCTTGCGGTTGCCCGAGCGCCAGGCCGTGCCGGCGATGTCCAGGTGCGCCCAGGTGGCGTCCCGGGTGAATCTGGCCAGGAAGCACGCGGCGGTGATGGCGCCGCCCTCGCGGCCGCCCACGTTGGCGAAATCCGCGAAGTTGCTCTTCAGCTGTTTGTCGTAATCCTCGCCCATGGGCAGGCGCCAGGCGGTGTCGTCGGCCCGCCGGCCCGCCGCCAGCAGCTCGTCGGCCAGCGCGTCGTCGTTCGACATGAGGCCGCTGTTGTGGTTGCCGAGCGCGATGACACAGGCCCCCGTGAGCGTCGCCACGTCGATCAGCGCGGCAGGCTCGTAGCGCTGCGCATAGGTGAGGGCGTCGCACAGGATCAGGCGGCCCTCGGCGTCGGTGTTCAGTATCTCGATGGTCTTGCCAGACATGCTCTTGACGATGTCGCCGGGGCGGGTCGCCCGCCCGCTGGGCATGTTCTCGCAGGCGGGCACGAGCACCATCAGGTTAACGGGCAGCTGCAGCGCGGCGACGCTCTGCATGGTGCCGAGCACGGTAGCGGCTCCGCACATGTCGAACTTCATCTCGTCCATGGCGGGCGCCGGCTTCAGCGAGATGCCGCCGGTGTCGAAGGTGATGCCCTTGCCGACCAGGATGACCGGCGGTTCGTCGTCGCCGCCGCCCCGGTAATTCAGCACGATGAGCTTGGCCGGCTCCTCGGCGCCTGCGGTGACCGACAGGAGTGCACCCATGCCGAGGCGCTCCATGTCCTTCTCCTCCAGCACCTCGACGCTCAGCGGCCGGTAGTGTTTGGCCAGCCTGCCGGCTTCCTCGGCCAGGTAGGCGGGCGTGCAGACGTTGGCGGGCAGATTACCGAGCTCCCGGGCCAGGTCCATGCCGCGGACGACGGCCTGCCCGTGACGCGCTCCGTCCGTGGCGGCATCGCCGTCGGCTCTGGAGGCCACGCCGAAACCGAGCTTCTTCAGCTTGAGCCCGCCGTCCCGGGAACTCGACTTCATCCGGGTGAAGCGGTAGAGGCGGTCGCCCAGGGTCTGCACCGCGTAGCGCGCGAGGTAGTAGGCATCCGCGTCCGCGATCTTGTTACGGTGCAGGTAGGAGACGGCCTCCGTGACGGCCGTGGAGGAGAGCGCACCGAATGCGGCATCCAGCGCCTTGCGGTACTGGCGCACTCCGAACTCGCTCTTCTTGCCCAGCCCCACGACCAGCACCCGCTTGCAGCGGACCTTGGCCGGCGCCGGGATGAGGCTGGCCTGGCCGAGTTTTCCGGAGAGGTCGCCGGAATTCTTCAGCCGGGCCAGCAGGCCTCCGCTGCCCTCGTCGATCTCGCTGGCGCCTGCGTCGAGATCGCCGTTCGAATACAGGCCGACGATGGCGCATTCCGTTGCGCGTTTCGCGGCATCGCCGCTGGTGCTGAAATATTCCATGGGTGAACCTCGGTGCTGCGTCCCTGCGCCCGACGCGGGAGCCTGCGGACATCGCCCCCGCTTGACTCCGTGGTGCGGCGCACCGGATGATGCAGTTTCTTGTTGTATGCCGGGAGCTTAGGGCACGTCGCCGTGCCGGCGCGCTCTGCGGGAAAGCCGGGATTCTAGCCCAAATGTGGCAGCGAAGTTAAGCGGGACCCCGGTCGGCGGGATGGCGGTGTAATGAAGATACTCGATCGCTACGTCTTGCGTGAGGCGGCCCGTACCTGGGCGGCCGTCACCGCGGTGCTGCTGTTCATCCTGCTCAGCAACCAGTTCGCGCGGGTGCTGGGCGACGCCGCCAAGGACAAGCTGCCGCGGGATGCGGTGTTCAGCGTCATCGGTCTGACCGCGCTGCAGTACCTGACCATCCTGATTCCCTTCGGCCTGTTCCTGGCCATCATGCTGGCGCTGGCGCGGCTGTACCGGGACAGCGAGATGCCTGCCATGATGGCCTGCCGCATGGGACCCGGCTCGCTGTACCGGCCGCTCGCGTGGCTCGCCGTTCCCCTGGCCCTGCTGGTGGGCTGGCTGTCCCTGGACCTCGGTCCCCAGGCCCTGCGCGAGGTGCAGCGCATCGCCGCGGCGGCCGAACAGCGGGTAGACCTCAGCGCCATCGAGCCGGGCCGGTTCACCAGCGCGGGCCAGGGCGACGCAGTCATCTACGCCGAGCGGGTCGACCGGGACGGCTCGCTGGCCAACGTCTTCCTGCAACGGCGTACGGGCGGTGCGCTGGAGGTGGTGCTGGCCGAGAAAGGCAGCCAACGCCCGTCCGCCGACCCGGGGACCCGTTACATCGTGCTGGAGAACGGACGCCGTTACGAGGGCCGCCCGGGCGAGCGCCAGTTCCGCATCGTGGAGTTCGCCGAGCACGGCATCCCCTACAAGGTGCCGGCGCCCCGCGAACCCGATTTCGACGCCGAGGCCCGCAGCACGGAGGAGCTGCTGGCCTCGAGCGACCTGCAGGCCGCCGCGGAACTGCAGTGGCGTGTCTCCGTGCCCATCTCGGCGCTGCTGCTGGCATTCCTCGCGGTCCCGCTGGCGAAGAGCCGTCCGCGCCAGGGGCGCTACGGCAAGATGCTGGCTGGCGTGCTGGTCTATTTCATCTACTTCAATCTGCTCGGTGCCGCGCAGGTCTGGGTGGAGCAGGGCGAACTCGCCCCCGCGATCGGCATGTGGTGGGTGCACGCACTGATCCTGCTGCTGGGCATCGGCCTGCTGGGGGCGCAGAACGGCTGGTTCTGGCGGCTGCTGCCGCGGAGCAGGGCATGAAGGTCTTCACCCTCTACCTGGTGCGCTCCGTCGTGTCGACGACGCTGGTGGTGGTGGCGGTGCTGCTGGCGCTGGCCGGCTTCTTCGAGTTCATTGCCCAGATGGACGACACCTCCATCGGCCGCTACGGCACACTGGATGCCGTGGTCTACACCCTGCTGCGTCTGCCGCTGCTGGCCGTGCAGATGCTGCCGGTGGCGACCCTGCTCGGCGCGCTGCTCGGCCTCGGGCAGCTGGCCGCCCACAGCGAGCTGGTGGTGATGCGTGCCTCCGGCATCTCCCACTACCGGCTGGCCGGCTCGGCCGCCGTCGCCGGTGCGCTCATCATGCTGGGCACGGTGGTGCTGGGCGAGTACCTGGCCCCGCCGCTGGACCAGTTCGCCCGCAAGTACCGCGCCGTGGCGAAGAACGAGGAGGCCGGGCTGACCGGCGGTCAGAGCACCTGGGTGCGCGACGGCAACACCATCTTCAACGTGGAGCGCATCAGCAGCGAGTTCGAGTTCGGCGGCGTTTATCTCTTCGAGCTGGGCGAGGACCGCCGGCTCGCGTCGATCAGTCACGCCGACAACGCCGGCCTGGACGCCGAGGAACGCTGGGTGTTCGAGAACTTCGCCCGCACCCGCTTCACCGGCGAGGGCGCGAGCGCCAGCCGCCAGCCTCGCACCGTCGAGGACTACGGGGTGGATGCCGAAGTGCTCGGCATCGCCGTGGTCAAGCCGGCCAGCCTGTCCGTGCGCGGCCTGCTGAGCTACATCGGCTATCTGAAGAAGAACGAGCTCGACGCGACGACCTACCAGACCGAGCTCTGGAACCGCATCGCCTCGACGCTGACCATCGTGCTGATGCCGGTACTCGCCATCGGCTTCGTGTTCGGCTCGCTGCGCAGCGCCGGCGCAGGCGGCAGGCTGATGGTGGGCGTGCTGATCGGCCTTGCCTATTTTCTGGCCAGTCGCATGCTGGCCAACACGGGTGTGGTGTTCAACCTGAACCCGGCCGTGCTCGCGTGGCTGCCCACCCTGGCCCTGCTGGCGGTGACGGCGTTCGTGCTCTCCCGGGTGCGCTGATGCGCGCCTAGCGGCGCTTCACCGAGCGCACCAGCTTCGTGCCCGACAGCCGGTCGTGCCAGGCGAGGCCGTCCCGGTCGACCAGCGACCAGAGGAAACCGGCGCCGAACGGCAGCCAGGACAGCAGGGCGGCGCCCGCGCGCAGGAGCGCCTGGCGCGGCGTCACGGCACCGCCGTCGCGGCGGACGATCATGATCCGCCAGGACTTCATGCCGAGGGTCTCGGCGCCGCGCAGCCAGAAGAAGACGAAATAGCCTGCCACGACGGCCAGCAGGAAGAACCGGTACCAGCCGGTGTGGGCCGGAATGGCTTCGCCGGCATTCAGGATCACCAGAGCCAGCGTGCCGAGGAACACCAGCGCCAGCACGAGCAGGCTGTCGTAGAGGATCGCCGCCAGCCGCAACGGCAGCCCCACGGGTTCGTCGCCGGCGGGTTCGGCACGCGTCACAGGGACTCGACGTAGTCGATCATGCGCCGGCGCAGCCCGGCGTCCGGCAGCGGGCCGGTGCCGGCACCCAGGTTGTCGCGCATGTGCCGCGGTTTCGACGTGCCCGGGATGACGCAGGTGACGGCCGGATGGGCCAGCACGTATTTGAGGAAGAACTGGCCCCAGCTCTCGATACCCGCCTCGACGGCCCACTCCGGCACTTCGCGGCCGCGAACGGCGCGGAACAGGCGGCCGTCCTCGAAGGCCCGGTTGACGATCACTGCCACGCCGCGGTCGGAGGCCAGCGGCAGAAGGCGTTCCTCGGCCGCCCGGGTGGTGATGGAGTAGTTCACCTGCACGAAGTCGGGGCGTTCCGCCTCGATGACGTCGGCGAGGTCGTCGTGCTCGCTGACCCGGTAGTGGGTGATGCCGGAGTAGCGCACGCGCCCGACGTCCTGCAGCTCGCGGATGCTCGCGAGCTGGGTCCGCGTGTCCACCAGGTTGTGGACCTGCATCAGGTCGATCCTGTCGGTGCGCAGCAGCCGGAACGACTCCTCCATCTGCGCGCGTCCCTGGTCGCGCCCGCGGGTCCAGACCTTGGTGGCGTAGAAGATCTGCTCGCGCACGCCGAGATCCTCCACCACCCGGCCCACCACCGCCTCGGCCCGGCCGTACATGGGCGAGGTGTCGACGACCGAAGCGCCGCGCTCGACCATCGCGGCAACGATCTCCCGCCGGGCGGCGAGGTTCTCCGGCGTCGCCTCCACGTCGAAGACGCCGGAGGTGCCCAGGCCGACCACCGGCAACGGCTCGCCGGACGAGGGGATGGCCCGCCTCGACACGGTGCCGGCTGCCGGCAGCATGCGGGGCAGCAGCAGGCTGCCGCCGGCGGCGGCTCCCAAGGCGATCAGTTCCCTGCGGGTCAGCGTTGTATGGCTCATGTCGGCCTCTCCGTTATCAGTTGCTCCTCCTGCATGCGCCGATCATAACGCGTGCGGTACCCGCGCCCGAGGGCGAAGGCCACGCCCAGCCAGGCGGCGCAGACGCCGATCACGATGGAGAGTATCTCGCCGAGGCTCCTGCCCGCGTCCTGCAGGCCGGCGATGATCTGGGCCGAGAGCGCGTCGCCGCCGCGATAGACGACCGTGTCGATAAAGTTCTTCGCCTTGTATTTCGCCGCACGGGAGACCACGGTGAACAGCACCTCCTTCGCCGGGCCGGCGATGCCGTAGTTCATGGCTCGGCGCACGGTCTGCAGCGCAAGCACGACGCCCAGCACCGGTGTCACGGCCAGCGCGAAGAAGCCGGCGATGCTGACGGCCGGCAGCAGGGCCAGCGTGATGCCGAGGCCGAAGCGCCGCATGACCCGGCTGACGATGAAACCCTGCGCCACGAGCGCCAGCACGTTCACGCCGAGATCCACCAGGGCGAATACCCGGGTGCGTCGGTCGGAGTCTGCGATGGCCTGCTCCAGGAACTGCGCCTGGAAGATGTAGAGCGCGGTGCCGGCGAACACCGCGAGCAGCATCATCACCGAGACGCCCGCGAGGTAGGGGCGGCGAAGCGTCAGCGAGATACCCTCCAGCATGCTGCCGCCCAGCGCCTCGTCGGTGTGGGCCCGGTCGTGGCGGGGCTGTTCGTGGGCCCACGCCCGCAGTCTGAGGATACAGACCACGGTGAAGCCGAGCAGACCCGCCGAGATCAGCAGCATCTGCTGGTAGCCGATCTGTGCGACCACGAGCGCCGTGAGTGCCGGCCCGGTCAGCGCTCCCACGCTGCCGCCGGCCGCGATGATGCCGAACAGCCGCTTCGCCTGGTCCCGGTCGTAGAGGTCCGCCATGAAGCTCCAGAAGACGGAGACCACGAACAGGTTGAACACGCTCAGCCACACGAAGAAGGTGCGCGCCACCCAGACCTCGGATGCGCCGCCGCTCACGAAGGCCAGGTAGAACAGCACCAGGTTGCCGGCGCAGAACAGGTTCACCCAGGGCAGGAAGCGGGCCCGCGGCCAGCGCGCGGTGACGAAACCGAACAGGGGCACCACCGCCAGCATCGCGAGGAACGTGGCGAGGAACAGCCAGCGGATGTTCTCCGTGCCGCCGAGGATGGCCATCTCGTCGCGGATGGGCCGCAGCAGGTAGTAGCTGCAGAGCAGGGTGAAGAAATACAGGAACGACCAGACGACCGCGCGGCGCTCCCGGGGCTCGAGCGCGAAGAGGCGCTGCAGCAGGGAGGCGCGGGCGGCGCCGTCGGGCCGGTTCACGGGCGGCTCCCGCGGGGTCGTGATCGCTGCGGGGACGTGGCGGGGAGGCTGAGCCGCATCGAGTCATCCTGTGAGGCCACGACCGGTGAGGCACCGGGTGCCTCGGAGGGGGCAGGTTGGCACTCCCTAGGGGAATCGAACCCCTGTTTCCGCCGTGAGAGGGCGGCGTCCTGGACCGCTAGACGAAGGGAGCGCAGCTCTTTTTGTCCTGCCCGACCCTGCGGGGGCTGTTATTATACGGGCCACTTTGGCAGTTACAAGCGAAGCATTATTGTCGAAACCAGCCCTGGCGGGCTCCGGCCAGCCGCCCAGAATCATACCGCGCCCTGATCACAGCGTCTCGCGCGCCAACATCTCCAAGAACGCACTGAAAGTCCTGTACCGGCTGAAGGATGCCGGCTTCCAGGCCTTTCTGGTGGGCGGAGCCGTGCGCGACCTCCTGCTGGGCCTGCGGCCGAAGGACTTCGACGTGGCCACCGATGCCGACCCGGATCAGGTACGCGACCTGTTCCGCAACTCGCGCCTGATCGGCCGTCGCTTCCGCCTGGCCCACGTGCGCTTCGGCCGGGACATCATCGAGGTGGCCACGTTCCGGGCCAGCGCCGATGCGCAAGACGAGCGGGCCGACGTCGAGCTGGACCAGCACGGCCGCATCCTCCGGGACAACGTCTACGGCAGCATCGACGAGGACGTCTGGCGGCGGGATTTCACGGCCAACGCCCTGTACTACAACATCGCCGATTTCAGCATCTGGGATTACGTGGGGGGCGCCCGGGATATCGACCAGCGGGTGCTGCGCCTGATCGGCGACCCGGAGCAGCGGCTGCGGGAAGACCCCGTGCGCATGCTCCGCGCGGTGCGCTTCGCGGCCAAGCTCGATTTCACTATCGACGAGCAGGTGGCGGCGCTGATGCCCGGGCTGAGCGCCCTGTTGTCGCACGTGCCGGCGGCGCGCCTGTTCGACGAGTTCGTGAAGATGTTCCAGGCCGGCCACGCCCGGCGTACGTTCGAGCTCCTGCTGGAGCACGGCCTGTTCGGCCGCCTGTTCCCGGACACCCGGCGGGAACTCGACGGCCCGGTCGCGGCAAAATTCCGGGAGTTCATCGCGCTCGCGCTGGCCAACACGGACCAGCGGGTGGCGGAGGGCAAGGCGGTCACGCCGATGTTCCTGCTGGGGGTCTTTCTGTGGGCCCCGGTGCGGTCCCGCGCCACCGAGATCCTCTCGGCGCGCGGGATGGGCGAGCCCCAGGCGCTCGGTATTGCGGCGGGCGAGGTGGTGGCGCGGCAGCAGTCGCTGATCTCCATTCCCAGGCGCTTCGCCACGCCGATGCGCGAGATGCTGGCCCTGCAGCCGCGCTTCGAGCGGCGCAAGGGCAAGCGGGCCATGAGTTTCCTCGAGCACCGGCGCTTCCGCGCGGCCTACGACTTCATGCTGCTGCGCTCGCGCATCGGCGAGGTGGACCCGGAGGTGGCCGCGTTCTGGACCGAGGTGCAGGAGATGAGCGGCGAAGAACGGGCCGGGGCCTTCGAGGTGCGCGGCTCCGGCGCCGGCAAGAGCGGCGGTCGCCGGCGGCGTCCGCGCCGGCGCAAGCGCAGGAATCCGGCCGATTGAGCCCGGCCGCGCGGCCGGTGTGGCGGCCGGCGTGGGTCGCGCTCGGCAGCAACCTGGACGAGCCCCGCGGTCAGGTGCTGCGGGCCTTCGACGAGATCGCGGCGTTGCCGGGCGTGCGTCTGGTCCTGCGCTCGCCGCTGTATCGCTCGCGGCCGATGGGGCCGGCGGACCAGCCCGATTTCATCAATGCCGTCGCGGGCCTGGTGACCCGGCTCGGCCCCGCCGAGCTGCTGGAGGCACTGCACGGTATAGAGCGTGCGCACGGACGCCGGCGCAGCGCTGCCGACCGCTGGGGTCCGCGCACCCTGGATCTGGACCTGCTGCTGCACGGCGAGGCAGTCAGGGATGAGCCCGGACTCACCCTGCCGCACCCGGGCATCGGCGAGAGAAATTTTGTATTGTTGCCACTGGCCTCGGTGGCCCCGGATCTCGTCATCCCCGGCCTGGGCCGGGTGGCGAGCCTGGCGGGGAGGGTCGCCGGGACGGGGATAGAGCGATTGCAGCAGCGAGGAAGCGAAGACGGATGAGCCCGGCCGACCGCAGCACTGTCACGCCGCTTCGTCGTCCGGCTGAGACCGAGCCGCCTCCGCCGCGCTATCTGGTGGTGGAAGGGCCCATCGGCGTGGGCAAGACCAGCCTCGCGCGGCGGCTGGCAGAGACCTTCGGCAGCGAGCTGATGCTGGAGGACACCGCGGACAACCCGTTCCTCGAGCGTTTCTACCGTACCGGCCGCGCCGCCGCCCTGCCCACCCAGCTTCACTTCCTGTTCCAGCGTGCCCGCCAGCTGGAGAGCCTGCGCCAGGACGACCTGTTCCGGCCCGCGCTCGTGGCGGACTTTCTGCTGGAAAAGGACCGGCTGTTCGCCGAGCTGAATCTCGACCGCGAGGAACTCTCCCTGTACGAGCAGATCTTCGCGAAGCTCGATATCGATGCGCCAGCGCCGGATCTCGTCGTCTACCTGCAGGCGCCGGTGGAGGTGCTGATGGAGCGCATCGCCCGGCGCGGCCTCGACTACGAGCGGGACATGGACCCGGGCTACCTCGAGCGCCTCGGCGAGGCCTACGCCCGGTTCTTCCACGACTACGCGGAGGCGCCGCTGCTGATCGTGAATGCGGCCGGTATCGATCCGGCCCATAATGACGACGACTTCCGGCTGCTGTGCGAGCAGATCCGTCGCACCGGCAGCGGGCGGCATTTCTTCAACCCCAATCCGGTCGCATTCGCCTGACGCCCCTGCCCGGGCGCGCCGCGCCGCGACCGTCATTCCCGAACGAGACGAGCACAGATGTACACACAGCTTCAGCAACGCGACATGGCGGAGCCGCCGGTCAACGTCGGCACCCTGCTGCGGATGAAATCCGAGCGGGAACCCATCGCCTGCCTGACGGCCTATGACGCGAGTTACGCCCTGCTGGTGGACGCGGCGGGCACCGACGTGGTCCTGGTGGGCGACTCCCTCGGCATGGTCATACAGGGCCACGATACGACGGTGCCGGTGACGGTGGACGACATCATCTACCACACCCGCAACGTCGCCCGGGGGCTGCAGCGCGCCTTCCTGATGGCCGACATGCCCTTCATGAGCTATACGGACCCGGCCCAGGCGCTGGACAACGCGGTGCGCCTCATGCAGGAGGGCGGCGCCATGATGATCAAGCTGGAAGGCGGCGCCGGGCAGATCGAGATCGTCCAGTACCTGGCCCGGCACGACATCCCCGTGTGCGCTCACCTCGGTCTGAAGCCCCAGTCCGTGCACAAGATCGGCGGCTTCAAGGTACAGGGCCGGGATCCGGAGGAGGCCCGCAGGATGGTGGACGCGGCGCAACGTCTGCAGGACGTGGGCGCGGACGTGGTGCTGCTGGAGTGTGTGCCGAACGAGGTCGGCGCCGCCGTGCGCAACAGTCTGGAGGTGCCGGTGATCGGCATCGGCGCGGGGCCGGAGGTGGACGGCCAGATCCTGGTCCTCTACGACATCCTGGACATCACCCAGGGCCGCACGCCGCGCTTCGTCAGGAATTTCATGACCGGCCAGCCCTCGCCGCTGGAGGCGCTGAAGGCGTATGTGGCGGCGGTGAAGGACGGCAGCTATCCGGCCCCGGAGCATTGTTTCTCGTGAGCGCCCGCGGCAGCACACCGGTGGACGGCGCGCCGCGCGAGGTCAGCACGCCGGCGGAGGTGCGCGCCTGGACGGCCGGGCGGCGCGAGGCCGGCGAACGCATCGCCTTCGTGCCGACCATGGGCAACCTGCACGAGGGGCATCTGAGCCTCGTGCGCCTGGCGCGGGAGTATGCCGAGCGGGTGGTGGTCAGCATCTTCGTGAACCCGACCCAGTTCGGCGCGGGCGAGGACTACGGCGACTATCCCCGCACCATGGACGAAGACCGCCGCCTGCTCGCCGGCGTGGACACCGACCTGCTGTTCACTCCCTCGGCGGAGACGGTCTACCCCTACGGCGAGGACGCGGCTACCCGGCTGCACGTGCCGGGTCTGTCCGAGGATCTCTGCGGGCGCTTCCGGCCCGGTCATTTCGACGGCGTCGCCAGCGTGGTCTGCCGCCTGTTCTCGATGGTGGGGCCGGAGGTGGCGGTGTTCGGCCAGAAGGACTACCAGCAGTTCCTGATCATCCGCCGCATGACCCGGGACCTGTCCATGCCCATCGGCATCGTGCTGGGGCCGACGGTGCGGGACGCGGACGGGCTCGCCTGCAGTTCCCGCAACCGTTACCTGACGGAGGCCGAACGGCGCACGGCACCCCTGTTGCACGCCGTGCTGGAGGAGGTGCGCGAGATGCTGATCAGCGGCGAGCGGGATTTCGCCTCGCTGGAGGGCCACGCACTGGCCCGGCTGGAGAAGGGGGGCTTCGCGCCGGACTACGTGGGCATCCGCAGCGCGAAGGACCTGGCGCTGCCGGCGGACGGGAGCCACGAGCTCGTGGTGCTGGCCGCGGCCCGGCTCGGCCGTGCCCGGCTGATCGACAACGTGCTGGTACGGGTCTGAGGGTTCAGTCGGAGACGTAGTTGCGGCCGTGGTGCTTGGCCCGGTACATGGCATCGTCGGCCCTGTGCAGCAGCGCGGGGTAGTCGTAGTCTCCGCCGGTCTCGCACACGCCCAGGGAGATGGTCACGCCGGCGTCCGCTCCTTCCTCGCAGCCGGCGCCGCTGTCGCTCACGGCCTCGCGAACCCGCTCCCCGACGGCCCGTGCCTCCGCGGCACTCAGCCCCGGCAGCAGCACGGCGAACTCGTCGCCGCCGAAGCGGGCGAGCAGGTCGGTGGGACGGAAATGCGCACGCAGCGCGTCCGCGACCATCGTGAGCGCCCGGTCCCCCGCCACGTGGCCGTAGCGGTCGTTGAACGACTTGAAGTGATCCACGTCGATCATGATCAGCGAGGCGGGCTCTCCGTTCGTCCGGCAGCGGGACAGTTCCCGGGGGAACATGTCCTCCATCCAGTGGCGGTTGTTGAGTCCGGTCAGCGCATCGGTGGTGGCGTGGTGCTCGAACTTGCGCAGCACGCCGATACGGTCGGCCAGAAAGTCGTTGTGGGTGCGCACCCGCTCGGAGAGCACTGACAGCAGGTTCTTGGCGAAGGCGTGGGACGCATCCACCAGGTTCCACAGGATGTCCTTGTGGATCACCATCAGGTGGCTGTCCTCGTCGGCCACCACCCAGGCGGAAGGGTCACGGTTCTCGATGATCGACATCTCGCCGGCGCAGTCGCCGACGTCCAGGCTGCGCAGCGCCGGTGCATCCAGCGCGCCGACGTGCACGCTCATGCTGCCCGAGAGCACGATGTAGACGGATTCGTTGGTGCAGTCGGGGGCCAGCACGACCTCGCCGCGGGATGCGTCACGGCGGCCGCAGGCCTGCAGCAGCGCCTGCACGGCATCCGCGTTGACGCCGTGGAAGAGCCGCAGCCCGGCGAGCAGGGAACGCTTGTAGTCCGAGTTGATCGTCAGGTCTTCCCGGTCCTGGCCTTCCCTGTGCCAGTGTCCCGTCGTCTTCTGCATCAGGCTGTCCGACATCGCCGTCCTGGCCCGCGGGCCCGGTTGGTCAATGCGCCAGATATACGCCAGCACCGGCCGAAAAACAACGACCGGGCGGGCAAAAGCCCCGGCACGGCCTCCCCGGACGGCAAAAATGTGAACTCACTCGCTCTCCAGCATGGATTTCATCTGCTCGAAGGTGGATGCCTCGGCGGCACCGGCCACGGGATAGTGCAGGTTCAGCGAGCGCAGGTTCTCCACGATGATCTGCGCGACGGCGCAGCGCATCTCCTTCTTGTCGTCGGCCGGTATGGCATACCAGGGTGCCCAGGGCCGGGAGGTCGCATTCAGCGCCGCTTCGTATGCCGCCATGTATTCGTCCCAGTGCGACCGCTCGCGCACGTCGTGGGGCTCGAACTTCCAGTTCTTGTCCTCCTCGTTCAGACGGTCGAGGAAACGCAGCCGCTGTTCCTCCCGGGATACGTTCAGCCAGAACTTCATGATCACCGTGCCGTTGCGGGCGAGGTGCTTCTCCTGGTCGGCGATCGACTCGAGGCGCTGGTCCCAGAGGTCGTGCTGGTCGATCGGCCCCGGCAGCCGCTGGTTGTCCAGGATGCCGGGATGGACGCGCACGACCAGCACCTCCTCGTACTGGCTGCGGTTGAACACGCCGATGCGGCCGCGCTCGGGCAATACCCGCGTGGTGCGCCAGAGAAAGTCGTGGTCGAGTTCGGTGGAACTCGGCTTGCCGAAGCTGTAGACCTGACAGCCGGCCGGATTCACGCCGCTCAGCACGGCCCGGATCGTGCTGTCCTTGCCGGCCGCATCCATGGCCTGGAAGACCAGCAGTACGGCATGGCGGTCGTGGGCATAGAGCACCCGCTGCAGCTCTGCCAGCCTCTTCACCCGCTTCTTCAGACGCTTCTTCGGCGAGCCGTCGCCATCGGCGATGCGGGTCTGCTGATCGGCGACCCGGAAGCTGCCGTCGTAGGGGACCAGGTAGGGCGAGGGGTGGGCTTCGAACATGATCTGCTCCGGTGGGGCTGTCGTGTCAGGAGGAGGCGACCCCGTGGCGGGCCAGCGCCCATTCCACGTGCTCGCGCACCATCGGCGATGGATGCTCGGCGCGGGCGCGCAGCGCCTCGATGACCTCGGCGGCGCCCGCGGCGTTGCCGAGGGCGACGGCCACGTTGCGCAGCCAGCATTCGTGGCCGATGCGGCGTATGGCGCTGCCTTCCATGCGCTCGAGCCATTCCCGTTCGTCCCACCGGAACGCCTCCGCAAGCGAGATGCCGTCCAGCCCGTGCCTCGGCGCGAAGTCGGCCTCCCGGGTGAGGTGCGCGAACTTGTTCCAGGGGCAGAACAGCTGGCAGTCGTCGCAGCCGTAGATGCGATTGCCGATGGCGGCGCGGAACTCCTCCGGGATGGAGCCGCGCAGCTCGATCGTGAGATAGGAGATGCAGCGCCGCGCGTCCAGCTCGTAGGGCGCGGTGATGGCGCCGGTGGGGCAGACGTCGATGCAGGCCCGGCAGGTGCCGCAGTGATCGGCGACGGCTTCGTCCGCCGGCAGCGGCAGGTCGGTGTAGATCTCGCCCAGGAAGAACCAGGAGCCCGCGTCCCGGTTCAGCAGGTTCGTATGCTTGCCGATCCAGCCGAGTCCGGCGTTACGTGCCAGCGGCTTCTCCAGCACCGGTGCGCTGTCCACGAAGACCCGGTAGCCGAAATCCCCGACCTCGCCGCGGATGCGCTCCGCCAGCCGCTGCAGGCGGCGGCGCAGCACCTTGTGATAGTCGCGGCCGAGGGCGTAGCGGGAGATATAGGCGCGCGACGGATGATCCAGCAGGCGCCTGGCGTCGGCGGCCTCCTCGGGCAGGTAGTCCATGCGCACGCAGATCACCCTGGCCGTGCCCGGCACCAG
>CAYRZI010000068.1:0-15016 GCA_964428605.1 uncultured Woeseiaceae bacterium | reverse complement strand
GCCGATTTGCCCATGGCGCCGATGAACAGCAGGATGCAGATCACCGTCATGGCGTTCCAGGGGCTGCCGGCGAAGATCTCGATCTCCTGGCCGGCGATGCGCTCGGCCTGCGCGAAGGTCTCGGCGTAGTCCAGCGTGCCGGCGAACATCACCACGGCGGCGATGCCCAGGATGAAGCCGAAGTCGCCGACACGGTTGACCAGGAAGGCCTTCAGATTGGCAACGATGGCCGTCGGCTTCTTGTACCAGAACCCGATCAGCAGATAGGACACCAGCCCGACCGCCTCCCAGCCGAAGAACAGCTGCAGGAAGTTATTCGACATCACCAGCATCAGCATGGCGAAGGTGAACAGGGAGATGTAGCTGAAGAAACGCTGGTAGCCCGGGTCGTCGTGCATGTAACCGATGGTGTAGATGTGCACCATCAGCGAGACGAAGGTGACCACCACCATCATCAGGGCACTCAGGCGGTCGACGAGGAAGCCCACCTCCATCCGGAGCCCGTCGGTCACCGCCCAGGTGTAGACCGTGTAGTTCTGCACCTCGCCGCCGTCGAACAAAAGGTGCTTCAGCACCAGCAGCGAGAGTACCGCCGACAGGCCCACCGCCAGGATGGTGATCCAGTGGGCGGCGGTGCGGCCGATCCGGCGGCCGAACACGCCGGCGACGATCGCCGCGACCAGCGGCGCCAGGACGATGGTGAGGTGCATCGCTTTCATCGGCTAGCCCTTCATCGCGTCCATGTTCTCGACGTCGATGCTGCGCCGGCTGCGGAACAGCACCACCAGGATGGCCAGCCCGATGGCCGCCTCGGCTGCCGCCACGGTCAGGATGAAGAACACGAAGATCTGGCCGAGTTCGTTGCCCACGTAGCGCGAGAACGCGACGAAGTTGAAGTTCACCGCGAGCAGCATGAGCTCGATGCACATGAGCAGCAGGATGACGTTCTTCCGGTTGATGAAGATACCCGCGACGGCCAGCGAGAACAGGATCGCCGACAGCGTCAGGTAGTGCTGGAGGCCGATGCCGCTCACTGGCGCTCCTCCGGGTCCATGCTGACGAGGCGCACCCGCTCTTCACGCCGGGCGCTGACCTGGCGGGAGATGTCCTGCACCTTCAGGCCCGGCCGCCGGCGCATGGTCAGCGTGATGGCCGCGACGATGGCGAGCAAAAGGATCACCGCGGCCAGCTCGAAGGCGTAGACGTGCTCGGTGTAGAGCACGGCGCCCAGCGCCTTGGTGTTGCTGTAGCCCTCCGGCAGCGGCGGCGCGTCGGCCATCATGGCGAGGCCGCGGCTCTTCGCCCAGATGACCTGCACCAGCTCGACCACCATGATCAGGGCGACCACGAGACCCAGCGGCGCGTAACGGGTCAGCCCCTCGCGCACGGCCTCCACGTTCACGTCGAGCATCATGACGACAAACAGGAACAGCACCATCACCGCGCCGACGTAGACCAGCACCAGGACGATGGCCAGGAACTCCGCCTCGGCCAGCAGCCACAGTACCGCGCTGTTGAAGAAAGCCAGCACAAGGAACATCACGGAATACACGGGATTCCGAGAGAAGATCACGCCGAGCGCCGCGCCGATCAGCACGGCGGCGAAGACGTAGAACAACAGCGTCTCAAACAAAACCGGTCCCCAATGGCCTCCCGCCGCGGGAAGCCCCTCGTTACTTATCGCTCAACGGTCGATGACGGCGCCCCGGTCCTGTTACCGGTACGGCGCGTCGGCGGCCTTGTCGGCGGCGATCATTGGCTCGTATTTCTCGCCGATGGCCAGCAGTTTCTCCTTGGTCATGATGTTCTCGCCCCGGTTCTCCATGTGGTATTCGTGGATCCGGGTCTCGACGACCGCATCCACCGGGCACGCTTCCTCGCAGAAACCGCAGTAGATGCACTTGAACAGGTCGATGTCGTAGCGGGTCGTGCGGCGGGTGCCGTCCGGCCCCACGTCGGATTCGATGGTGATGGCCAGCGCCGGGCAGACCGCCTCACAGAGCTTGCAGGCGATGCAGCGTTCCTCGCCGTTCGGGTAGCGCCGGAGGGCATGCAGGCCGCGGAAGCGCGGCGATTGGGGCGTCTTCTCCTCCGGGTACTGCACCGTCACCTTGGTGCGGAACAGATTCCGCCCGGTGAGCATCAGCCCGCGCCAGAGCTCGAGCAGCAGAAACGTCTTGAGGATATTCCTGACCATGCGTCCGTCTCCCCTATACGCCCGTCGCCAGCCGCGCCCAGGGGCCCACGTTCAGCCAGGACATCAGCCCCTCGACGACGATCCAGACGATAGTCACCGGGATGAACACTTTCCAGCCGAGGCGCATGATCTGGTCGTAGCGGTAGCGCGGGAAGGTGGCCCGCAGCCAGAGGAAGCAGAACAGGAAGAAGGCCGTCTTCAGCGCGAACCAGAAGAAGCCCGGCTGGACAATCCAGGCGTCCTCGCTGACACCGAGGCCGACCAGACCCTCGAACGGCGACAGCCAGCCGCCCCAGAACAACACCGCCGTCAGCGCCGAGATCAGCACCATGTTGGCGTATTCCGCCAGGAAGAACACGGCGAACGCGATGCCGGAGTACTCCACGTGGAAGCCGGCCACGATCTCCGATTCTCCCTCGGCCACGTCGAACGGCGCCCGGTTGGTCTCCGCGACGCCGGAGATGAAGTACACGGCGAACAGCGGCAGCAGCCACAGCCAGAACCAGTTGGTGATGCCGCCCTGCTGGGCGCGGATGATCTCGCCGAGATTCAGGCTGCCGGCCGCCATCAGGACGCCCACCAGGGCGAAACCCATGGCGATCTCGTAGGCGACGATCTGGGCCGCGGAACGCATGGCGCCGAGGAACGCGTACTTGGAATTGGTGGCCCAGCCGGCCAGGATGACGCCGTAGACGCCCACGGAGGTGAGTGCCAGCACGTAGAGCAGACCCGCATCGATGTCCGCCAGGACGAAGTCCTCGTTCAGCGGGATCACGGCCCAGGTGGCCAGTGCCGGCGTGATGGACAGCAGCGGCGCGATCACGAACAGGAAGCGGCTGGAGTTCGTGGGCACCACGACCTCCTTCATGAGCAGCTTCAGCACGTCGGCGAACGGCTGCAGCAGGCCGCGGAAGCCCACCCGGTTCGGGCCGATGCGGTTCTGGATGGAGCCGATCACCTTGCGTTCCGCGAGGGTGAGGAAGGCCACCGTCAGGATGACGCAGAGCATCACGGCGACGATCTGCATGGTGATCACCGTGACCATCTGCGCGCTCTCCGGCAGACGGCCCAGCAGCCCGAAACTGATCAGGTTCAGGAAGTCGCTCACCCGGCGGCCTCCAGGGCGTCCCCGCCCTCATCGGGGTGCTCCCGGCCGGCATGGCCGTCCGCGGTCAGCTGCAGCGCGTGGGCATGGCGCACCAGGGCGTCCACGCGGTAGATGGGTACGTCCAGCACGGCGTCCCCGGGTTCGGCCGGATCCCTGCAGACGTGGCTGCCGGCATAGGTGTTGTCTCCGGCGGGCTCGCCGATGACACCCAGCGCCTCGTCCCGGACTTCCTCGGCGGACATGTAATCGAAGCCCGGCGCATCGAGGAGATTGCCGATCACGCGCAGGATCTTCCAGCCGGGACGCGCCTCGCCGACCGGGGTGGCGACGCCGGCAAAACTCTGTATCCGCCCTTCTCCGCTCACGTAGGTGCCGGCGGTTTCGAAGGCGGTGCCGAGGGGGAGCATGACGTCGGCGGCAGCCTCGATGCCGGGCGTCCGGTACGGGCTGAGCGCCACGACGAACTCGCTGCGCGCGAGCGCCGGGCGGGCGTCTGCGGCAAAATCCTCGTCCGGGTCGGCCCCCATCAGCAGCACGGCACGGGGCGGCTCCGCGAGCAGGCCGGCTGTTTCCCGGCCGGGCCGTTCACGACGCGCGCCGGCAGCCGCCCGGTGGGGGAGCACACCGGCCAGGGCGGCCCCGGCGGCGTTGGCACCTTCGGAGACGTAGCCGAGGCCGGCGCCGGTCAGCTCCGCCAGCGCCGCGGCCAGCACGCGCAGGTCCGCGAAGCGCGGGTGGCGGTCGGCGATCTGGCCGAGCAGTATCAGACCGTCCGCGCCCAGCCCGGCCGCGGCACGGCGATGTTCGTCGCCGGGTGTCACGGCTGCCACCGGCGCCCGGGCCGACTCCGGCACCTCGCGGCCGTGCAGTTCCGCGGCAGCCGCGACGACGGCGGCGAGTTCCTCGGGCAATCCGCCCTCGGCATAGGCCTCGACGTCGAAGAAATAGGGATAGCGCTCGGCGTTCACGAACGAGATCTTCGCGCCGCGGACCGCCGCCTTGCGCACCCGGTGGGCCAGCATGGGCACTTCCTTGCGCAGGTTGGAACCCACCACCAGCAGGCCGTCGAGGGCCTCGATGTCCTCCAGCGAGCGACCGAGCCAGGGGAAGACCGGGTCGGCCTCCTGGTCACGGAAGTCCCACCGGCGCAGGCGGTGATCCAGGTTGGCCGTGCCGAGGTGCCCGCCGAGCCGCGCCAGCAGGTGGCACTCCTCCAGAGTTGCACCCGGCGTCGTGAGCAGCGCCACCTGGTCAGGGTCGGCGGCGGCGATCTCGCGCAGGCGCTCGGCGGTCACGGACAGCGCATCCTCCCAGGACACGGGCTGCCAGCGGCCGTCGCGCTTCACCATGGGCTCGCGCAACCGGGCGTCGTGGTAGATACCCTCGTAGCTGAAGCGGTCCCGGTCGGCGATCCAGGTCTCATTGATGGCCTCGTTCGCCCGCGGCACGATGCGCTTGACAGTACCCCGCAGGACATGGGCGTAGAGGTTGCTGCCCGCGCAGTCGTGGGGCGAGATCATCGGCCGCTGCACCATCTCCCAGGCGCGGGCGCTGTAGCGGTAGGGCTTGTTGTTCAGCGCGCCCACCGGACAGATGTCGATGATATTGCCCGACAGCTCGTGATCGACGCTCTTCTCGATGTAGGTGCCGATCTTCATGTGCTCGCCGCGGTCGGTGGTGCCCAGCTCCTGGATGCCGGCGATCTCCTGGCCGAAGCGCACGCAGCGGGTGCAGTGGATGCAGCGGGTCATGTCCGTGGAGACCAGCGGCCCGAGGTCCTGGTCCTTCACCACCCGCTTGCCCTCGGTATAGCGGGAGACGTCCCGGCCGAAGCCCATCGCGAGGTCCTGCAGCTCGCACTCGCCGCCCTGGTCGCAGATAGGGCAGTCCAGGGGGTGGTTGATGAGCAGGAACTCCATGGTGGCCTTCTGGGCCGACACCGCCTTGGCCGAGCGGGTGTGGACCTTCATGCCCTCGTTCACCGGCGTGGCGCAGGCGGGCAGCGGCTTGGGCGCCTTCTCCACCTCCACCAGGCACATGCGGCAGTTCGCCGCCACGGAGAGTTTCTCGTGGTAGCAGAACCGCGGCACATAGATGTTCGCCGCGTCGGTGACCTCGATCAGCATCTGGCCCTTGCGCGCCTGCAGGGGCTTGCCGTCGACTTCTATGTTGACCAGTTCGTCGCTCATAAATCGTGTGGCGGTGCGGGTCAGGCGGCCCGGAGGCCGTCGTCCTCGACGATGCTGCGGCCCCGGTGCTCGACCATGTACTCGAATTCGTGGCGGAAGTGCTTCAGGAAACTCTGCACGGGCCAGGCCGCCGCATCGCCGAGCGCGCAGATGGTGTGGCCCTCGATCTTGTTGGCCACGTCCAGCAGCTTGTCCAGGTCGTCCGCCGTGGCCCGGCCCTCCAGCATGCGGGTCAGCATGCGGTACAGCCAGCCCGTGCCTTCCCGGCAGGGCGTGCACTGGCCGCAGGACTCGGCCATGTAGAAGCGGGAGATCCGGCGCAGGACACGCACCATGCAGGTATTCTCGTCCATCACCATCACGGCACCGGTGCCGAAGGACGAACCCGCCTCCTTCAGCGAGTTGTAGTCCATGGTGCACTCCATGATGACGTCAGCCGGCAGCACCGGCACCGACGAGCCGCCGGGGATCACCGCCTTCAGCTTGCGACCGCCCAGCACGCCGCCGCAGCGATCGAGCAGTGCCGGGAAGGGAATGCCCATCGGCAATTCCAGGTTCTGCGGCTTCTCGACGTGCCCGGAGACGGAGAAGATGGCCGTGCCGCCGGAGCCCTCCACCCCCAGGTCGGAGAACCACTTGGCGCCGTTCCTGATGATGGACGGCACGCTGGCCAGCGACTGCGTGTTGTTCACCGTCGTCGGCTTGCCGTAGACGCCGTAGTTGGCGGGGAACGGCGGCTTGAAGCGAGGCTTGCCCTGCTTGCCCTCCAGGGATTCCAGCAGCGCCGTCTCCTCGCCGCAGATGTAGGCGCCGGCGCCGACGAAGGTGTAGAGGTCGAAGTCGATGCCGGAGCCGCGGACGTCCCTGCCGAGCAGCCCGGTCTCGTAGGCCTCGGCCAGCGCCGCCTCGAACCGCGGCACCGGCTCTTCCAGGAACTCGCCGCGGATGTAGTTGTAGCCGACGGTGGCGCCCATGGCGTAGCCGGCGATGGCCATGCCCTCGATCAGCGAGTGAGGGTTGTAGCGCAGGATCTCCCGGTCGTGACAGGTGCCGGGCTCGCTCTCGTCGGAATTGCAGACCACGTATTTCTGCACCGGCGCACTGCGCGGCATGAAGCTCCACTTCAGCCCGGTGGGGAAGCCGGCGCCGCCGCGGCCCTTCAGCCCCGACTCCTTCACCTCCTCGATCACCGCCTCGGGCGTCAGCTCGCCGTTGAGGATGCGCTCCCAGGCCTCGTAGCCGCCCACCTTGCGGTAGGCCTCCAGGCTCCAGGGCTCGTCCGCCCCCAGCGTCGCGTAGCAGACAAGGTTCTCGTCGGTGCTCATCAGTCCAGTCCGTCCAGTATCTCGTCGATGCGCTCGGGCGTCAGGTTCTCGTGGTAGACGTGATCCACCATCATCATGGGCGCGCCGCAGCAGGCGGCCAGGCACTCCTCCTCCCGCTTGAGATAGATGCGCCCGTCCGGCGTGCTGTCGCCCAGGGACACGCCGAGCTTGTTCTCGACGTGCTCCACCAGGTCCTCGGCGCCCCGCAGCATGCAGGAGACGTTGGTGCAGATGGACACACTGTGCCGGCCCACCGGCTTCGTCTCGAACATGGAATAGAAGGTGGCTACCTCGTAGACCTGGATGGGCGGCAGCTTCAGGTAGGCGGCGACCGCGTCCATGAGTTCGGGGGTCAGGTAGCCCTCATTCTCGTGCTGTACGGCGTGCAGCGCGCCGATCACGGCCGAGCGCCTGCGGTCCTCGGGGAAGCGCGCCGTCCACTTGTCGATCTCCTCACGCACGTGGCTGCTGAGCTCGACCGCTGCCGTGTGCTCGCTCACCGGTCCACCTCCCCGAACACGATGTCCTGGGTACCGATCACCGCCACCACGTCGGCCAGCATGTGCCCCTGCACCATCTCGTTCATGGCGGCCAGGTGGGCGAAGCCCGGCGCGCGTACCTTCAGCCGGTAGGGCTTGTTCGCGCCGTCGGAGATCAGGTAGCAGCCGAACTCGCCCTTGGGCGCCTCCACCGCGGCGTAGGCTTCGCCTTCCGGCACCACGTAGCCCTCGGTGAAGAGCTTGAAGTGGTGGATCAGCGATTCCATGTCGTCCTTCATCTCCACCCGGTGCGGCGGGGCGATCTTGCGGTCGTCCAGCATCACCGGACCGGGATTCTGCTCCAGCCAGTCGACGCACTGGCGGATGATGCGGTTCGACTGCCTGAGTTCCTCGATCCGCACCAGGTAGCGGTCGTAGCAGTCGCCGTTCACTCCCACCGGTATGTCGAAATCGACCCGATCGTAGACCTCGTAGGGCTGCTTCTTCCGGATGTCCCACTCGATGCCCGAGCCGCGCAGCATCGGCCCGCTGAAGCCGAGCTGCAGCGCCCGCTCCGGCGGGACCACCGCGATGTTCACCGTGCGCTGCTTCCAGATGCGGTTGTCGGTCAGCAGCGTCTCGTAGTCGTCGACGCAGGCCGGGAAGCGGTCGGTGAAGTCGCGGATGAAGTCGAGCAGCGTGCCTTCCCGCGCCCGGTTCATCTCGTCCACTTCCTTCTGGCTGTGCCACTGCGAGGGCTGGTACTTCGGCATCTCCTCCGGCAGGTCACGATAGACGCCGCCAGGCCGGTAGTAGGTGGCGTGCATGCGCGTGCCGGAGACAGCCTCGTAGCAGTCCATGAGGTCCTCGCGCTCGCGGAAGCAGTACAGGAACATGGTCATGGCGCCGATGTCGAGACCGTGGGCGCCCAGCCACATCAGGTGGTTCAGGATGCGGGTGATCTCGTCGAACATCACCCGGATGTACTGGGCGCGCAGCGGCGGCTCGATGCCGAGCAGTTTCTCGATGGCCATCACGTAGCCGTGCTCATTGCACATCATGGACACGTAGTCGAGCCGGTCCATGTAGCCGATGCTCTGGTTGTAGGGCTTGGACTCGGCGAGCTTCTCTGTGGCCCGGTGCAGGAGGCCCACGTGGGGATCCGCCTTCTGGATCACCTCGCCGTCCATCTCCAGCACGAGCCGCAGGACGCCATGGGCCGCCGGGTGCTGCGGCCCGAAGTTCATGGTGAAGTTCTGGATCTCAGCCATCGCTCGAAGTGCCTCTCAACTGTTCTTCGTAGCGGTGGTCGTCGCGGATGACCTTCGGCACGAGCGTGCGCGGCTCGATGCTGACCGGCTGGTAGGCCACCCGCCGCTTGTCCGGGTCGTAGCGCACCTCCACATTGCCGGACAGCGGGAAGTCCTTGCGGAACGGATGCCCGATGAAGCCGTAGTCGGTCAGGATGCGGCGCAGATCGGGATGACCGTCGAACAGGATGCCGAACAGGTCGAACGCCTCGCGCTCGAACCAGTCGGCCGACGCCCAGATTTCCGTGACCGAGGGCATGCGCGGCGGGTTGTCCGGCCCGCACCAGGCCCGCAGGCGCAGTCGCCGGTTGTTCGCCACCGACAGCAGGTGGTAGACCACCGCGAAGCGCTTCGGATCGAAGCTCTCGGCATCGTCGATGATCACCGGCTCACGCTCCACGCCGCGGGAGAAGCCGGAGTCAGTGGCGTCCCGCGTCTTCCACTCCGCATGGCCGTAGTCGAGATAATCCACGCCGCAGACGTCCATCAGCATCTCGAAACCGAAGGCTTCCTCGTCACGCAGCGCCGTGGCCACCTCGATCAGCGATTCCCTGTCGACCTCGAACGACACCTCACCGCAGGTCGACGGCACGCGGGTCACGGCGTTGCCGAAACGCTCCTCGATGGCAGCTGCCAGAGCCTCACTGCGTTCAGTCATGGATGGCCCTCAACGCGCGATGGTGCTGGTACGGCGGATCTTCTTCTGCAGCTGGATGATGCCGTACAGGAGTGCCTCGGCCGTGGGCGGGCAGCCCGGCACGTAGACATCCACGGGCACGATACGGTCGCAGCCCCGCACCACCGAATAACTGTAGTGGTAGTAGCCGCCGCCGTTGGCACAGGAACCCATGGAGATCACCCAGCGGGGCTCGGGCATCTGGTCGTAGACCTTGCGCAGCGCCGGCGCCATCTTGTTCACCAGCGTGCCGGCGACGATCATCACGTCCGACTGGCGCGGGCTCGGCCGGAAGATCACGCCGAACCGGTCCAGGTCGTAGCGCGCTGCGCCCGCGTGCATCATCTCAACGGCACAGCAGGCCAGCCCGAAGGTCATGGGCCACATCGAACCGGTGCGCGCCCAGTTCACCACGTTGTCCACCGCGGTGACGACGAAGCCCTTCTTCTCGATGCTGCCCTCAGGCAGCGGCGCCCTGGCCTCGTCCAGGCCGAATTCCCGCCTGTCCGCCTCGCTCAGTCCCATTCCAGGGCCCCCTTTTTCCACTCGTAGATGAATCCGACCACGAGGATGGCCAGGAACACACCCATGGCCAGCAGGCCGAAGCCGCCCACGCTGTCGAGCGAAACCGCCCAGGGGAAAAGGAACGCGATCTCCAGGTCGAAGATGATGAACAGGATGGCCACCAGGTAATAGCGCACGTCGAAACGCATGCGCGAGTCCTCGAACGCCTCGAAGCCGCATTCGTAGGGCGCGAGCTTATCGGGGTCCTTGCTCCCGTGGCCGAAGACGAACCCGAGCACCAGCAGCAGCACGCCGATGCCGGCGGACAGCACCAGGAAGATCAGGATTGGCAAATAGTTTTCCAGCACGATGGGTGCAGCCTGAATCTCTCTACAGATGGAATCTGCGGGACCGAAAAGGCCCCCGATCGACTCACAATTGTATCAGCCCGGCGGCATGGTGTAACGCTCGCCGGACACCCCGGCGGCCGATACCGGAGTTGTCCAGCAATAAAAAAACGGCGGTCCCTGCCGGGAACCGCCGCTGGTGTCGTGTGTGGTGCCGACGGCCGGACTCGAACCGGCACGGCTTGCGCCACTGCCCCCTCAAGACAGCGTGTCTACCAATTCCACCACGTCGGCATTCGTTGTGCGGGTTTCCCCGTGAACGACCGGTTACCGTCCCTGGCCGTCACCGCCTTCCACCGGCTCATCCACGGCCGGCAGCTGATCCAGGGCCTCGCCGCCCTCCTCTCCGGCCGGCTCGGGCAGCGGCAGCGGGTCTTCCGTATTCTCGGCCGGCAGTGCCTGGGCCGGGCCCTCTGCGGCCTCGCCGGCCTCCTGCTCCAGCAGGCTCCCGCCGCCGCCCTGCTGGCCACTCAGGTAGGCGAGCGCAAGGCAGTTGGCAAAGAACAGCGTGGCGAGCACCGCCGTGGCCCTGGACAGGAAACTGCCGGTGCCGCGCGCCCCGAACACGGTGCCGGAGGCACCGGAGCCGAACGCGGCACCCGCATCGGCTCCCTTGCCCTTCTGCAGCAGCACCAGCGCGATGATGCCGATGGCCATGAAGACCAGGGCCACCGTCAGGATGACGTAGAGTGTGCTCATAGTGTCTGTCTCTTACTCCGCCCCGGCGGCTGCCCGCCCGATGGCGAGGAACTCCGCGGCCTTCAGCGACGCGCCTCCGATCAGCCCGCCGTCGATGTCTTCCCGGGCGAAAAGGCCCGGCGCATTGTCGCCCTTCACGCTGCCGCCGTACAGGATGCGCAGCCCCTCGGCCACCCGCCCGTCCCGGTCGGCCACCAGGCTGCGGATGAAGGTATGCACCTCGGCCGCCTGGTCAGGGCTGGCCGTGCGGCCGGTACCAATGGCCCAGACGGGCTCGTAGGCCACAACGGCGTCGGCGAACGCCGCAATACCCACCTCGTCGACCACCGCCAGCAGCTGGCGCCGGATCACGGCCTCGGTCTCGTCGGCCTCCCGCTGCTCAAGCGTCTCGCCAATGCAGAGGATGGGCACGAGGCCCTGGCGGTGGGCCGCGGCGAACTTCGCCGCCACCCTGTCGTCGGTCTCGCCATACAGCGTGCGCCGCTCCGAGTGGCCCACGATCACGTAGCGACAGCCGACGTCGGCGAGCATCGAGGCCGCCGTCTCGCCGGTGTAGGCGCCGGATTCGTGCTCGGAGACGTCCTGCGCACCGAGTGCGACGCCCGAGCCGTTCAGGTGCGCACCCACCGAGTCCAGGTAAGGGGCTGGCGGGCAGACGAGGAACTCGACCCCCGGCGCGCCGCCGATCCCCGCGATGATGCCGTCGACCAGCGCCCGGTTGTCCGCCAGGCTCCCGTTCATCTTCCAGTTGCCGGCGACCAGATATTGTCTCACAGTCCGTCTCCGCGCCCCATTGCCGGAGCGGTCAAAGGGCGCGAAGGATACCGGCCGCACCCCCGCAAATCAATGTCCGAAAAGGGCATTGCCGCCCCGCCGGCGGCCGTCCGGGCCCGCTCCGCCGGGGCGCTGCGACGGCCCGGCGTCAGGCCGCGCTGCGCTCCACCACCGCCGCGATACGGCGGGCGAGCTCCTCCACCTCGCCGGCATCCTCGCCCTCGACCATCACCCGAATCACGGGTTCGGTGCCGGAGGGCCGCAGGACCACCCGTCCGCGGCCGCCGAGGTGCTCCTGCACCTCCGCCACGGCCTTCTGCACGGTGGCCGAACCGTCCAGATCGATACGGCTCGCGACACGGACGTTGACCATGTGCTGCGGCATGCGCGGCATGCCGGCCGCCAGGGCCTGCAGGGATTCGCCGCTGTCCTTCATGATGGCGAGGGTCTGCAGCGCGCTCACCAGGCCGTCGCCGGTGGTGGTGCGGTCCAGGCAGATGATGTGGCCAGAGGTCTCCCCGCCGAGTACACCGCCGGTCTCGCGCAGCAGCTCCATCACGTAGCGGTCGCCCACCCTGGCGCGCCGGAAGTCGATGCCGGCCTCGCCCAGCGCCAGCTCCAGGCCCAGGTTGCTCATGACCGTGCCCACCACGGGGCCCCTGAGCTCGCCGGCGCGCTGGCGGGCCAGCGCCACCACGTAGAGGAGCTGGTCCCCGTCGATGATATTGCCCTCGTGGTCGACCATGACCACCCGGTCGCCGTCGCCGTCGAGGGCGATGCCCACGTCGGCGCGCACACCGGGCACGGTCAGCTGCAGGAGCCCGGGGTGCAGCGAGCCGCAGCCGTCGTTGATGTTGCGGCCGTTCGGCGAGCAGCCGATGGGGATGACCTCGGCCCCCAGCGCACCCAGCACCCGCGGCGCCACCTTGTAGCCGGCGCCGTTGGCGCCGTCGACCACCACCTTCAGCCCCTCCAGACTCAGATCGGGGGGCAGTGTGGACTGGCAGAACTCCATGTACTGGCGTCGGGCGCTGTCGATGCGCTGGGCCTGGCCCAGGTGCGCCGAGTCCTTGGTGCGTGCCGGCTGCTCCAGTCCCGCCTCGATGGCGAGTTCGACCTGGTCGGAGAGCTTCCCGCCATGGCGGTCGAAGAACTTGATGCCGTTGTCGTAATAGGCATTGTGGGAGGCGCTGATGACCACGCCCAGGTCCGCCTCGAATTTCTGCGTGAGGTGGGCGATGCCGGGGGTGGGCAGCGGTCCCAGCAGCAGCACGTCTGCCCCGGCCGCCACGAATCCCGCCTCCAGCGCCGACTCGAACATGTAGCCCGAGACCCGGGTATCCTTTCCGATCAGCACCTTGCCGCCCTCCGGCACCAGCGCCTCGGCCGCGGAGGACGCCAGCCGCATGGCGAATTCCGCCGTCATGGGGTGCTCGCCGACACGCCCGCGGATCCCGTCCGTACCGAAATATCGTCTGCTCAAGTCCCTTCCCCTCTGTCCCCTTGCCCTCTGCCCTCTTGGCCGGCCGGCCCGGCCAGCGCCTCCACGATTGCGAGCGCGTCCCGCGTCTCGGCCACGTCGTGAGCCCGTATGATATGGGCCCCGCGCTCCGCCGCCAATGCTGCGAGCACCGCGCTGCCGACCACACGTTCCTCCACCGGCCGGCCCGTCAGCACCGCCAGCAGCGACTTGCGCGACAGCCCCGCCAGCACCGGGTAGCCCGTGGCACACAAGGCCGGCAGGCCGGCCAGCAGCGCCAGGTTGTGCGTCACCGACTTGCCGAAGCCGAAGCCCGGGTCGATCACGATCCGCCCGCGGCCGATGCCGGCAGCCTCGCACTCCCGGGCACGGGATACCAGGAACTCCGTCACTTGCGCCACCACGTCGCCGTAGCGGGGGTCTGCCTGCATCGTGCGCGGCTCGCCCTGCATGTGCATGAGGCAGACCGCCGCGTCCAGGCCGGCGGCGGTCGCGAGCGCGCCCGGGCGGCGCAGGGCATAGACGTCGTTGATCAGCACGGCACCGGCGGCGACGGCCTCCCGCATGACTTCCGGCTTGGAGGTATCCACCGAAACGGCCACGTCGAGCTCGGCGTGGATGCCCTCGATCACCGGCAGCACCCGGTCGAGTTCCTGCTGCACGGGCACCGGCTCCGCGCCGGGCCGGGTGGACTCGCCACCCACGTCCACGATGGAGGCACCCGCGGCAGCCATGGCGCATGCCTGCGCCAGGGCCGCGTCGCGGCGGGCGAAGCGCCCGCCGTCCGAGAAGGAATCCGGGGTGACGTTCAGCACGCCCATCACGACGGCGCGGGAGAGATCGAGGGTGCGGCGGCCCAGCTGCAGCGAGGCGCTCATGGACTCACGCGGCCTCCACACTCCGCCGGCGGGTCAGCAAAACGAAACCGGCAGCCCTGGGGCTGCCGGTATTCGAGGCTGACGGTCTGGCGCTCAGTGCTGGCTGGCCGGACCGCCGATCTTGCCATCGCCTTCCTTCGCGGGCTCGTCGCCCTCGCCCTGCAGACCCGGCGGACGACCGGTGTCGTCCCAGTCCACGGGAGGACGCGGGGTGCGGCCTTCCATGATGTCCTTGATCTGCTCCTCGTCGATGGTCTCGTACTTGATAAGCGCACCGGCCATCAGGTGGAGCTGCTTCTCGTTGTCGATCAGGATCTGCTTCGCCCGCTGGTAGTTGACGTCGATGATCGCGCGGATCTCCTCGTCGATGGCGTGTGCCGTCTGGTCGGAGACATTCTTGTGCTCGGTGACGGAGCGGCCGAGGAACACCTCGCCCTCGTCCTCGCTGTAGGTCAGCGGACCGAGCTTCTCGGACAGGCCCCACTTGGTGACCATGCTGCGGGCGATCTCGGTGGCCCGCTCGATGTCGTTGGACGCACCGGTGGTCACCTTCTCGGCGCCGAAGATCAGCTCCTCCGCCAGGCGTCCGCCGAACAGGCTGGAGATCTGACTCTGCAGCCGCTGCTTGGAGAAGCTGTAGCGGTCCTGCTCGGGCAGGAACATGGTCACGCCGAGCGCCCGGCCGCGCGGGATGATGGTCACCTTGTACACCGGGTCGTGGTCGGGCACCAGCAGGCCGACGATGGCGTGGCCGGCCTCGTGGTAGGCGGTGAGCTTCTTCTCGTCCTCGCTCATGACCATCGAGCGGCGCTCCGCGCCCATCATGATCTTGTCCTTGGCCTTCTCGAACTCCTCCATACCCACCGTACGCCGGTTCGCGCGGGCCGCGAACAGCGCGGCCTCGTTCACCAGGTTGGCGAGATCGGCGCCGGAGAAGCCCGGCGTGCCACGCGCGATCACCTTGAGATCGACATTCGGCGCGAGCGGCAC